>DATELP010000024.1:0-2550 GCA_035276425.1 Pyrinomonadaceae bacterium | reverse complement strand
TTCATCAGCAGTCAACCAGTTGCTCTGACTAGTAGCTTCCGCCAATGCTTCGCGATGACGCTGACCCAGCCGCAAAAACCGTTGAAAGTACTTCGTCTTCTCCGGCCGGCGCTTCACCGAGAGAAAGTCGATGATCTGAATGAACAGCAACGTCTCGCCACGGCTCGCTTCTTTCACCACCTCCACGAGCTTTCGCAAACCCGGAACAAATCGGTCGTCGCCGATGCGCAGCAATGGACCACTGGGAATATCACGCACGCCCGTCGCCTCAACCACCAACACGCCCGGACGCCCTTCAGCAAACCTGCCATACCAATCAAGATTCTGCTGCGTGACAAAGCCGTCCTCGGTCGCACGCCACGGAACCATCGCGGGCACCCACGTACGGCTCCGCGCCTCCAGCCGCCCGATCGCGATCGGACTAAACAGCTTGGAACGAGCCGCTTCGTCGGCCGTGGGCCAGCGAGTTTCTTCGATGTTGTGTCTAATTGGTCGCGCGAACTTCCACATCTTAGCCACAGATTACACGATTCTGGTACATTTACCCGAGGGCGTTGGGTTTCAGTTTTGAGTTCAAGCTTTAGCTTGCCTGTAAAGCAGCAGCCTAAAGGCTGAACTCAAAACGAAGGAGGGTTCTTCATTGTCAGACGAGTTACTGAAGTGGCGCAGCGAGTTTCCGATTCTCGATAAAACTGTCTACCTGATCTCGCACAGTCTCGGGGCGATGCCGAGGGCGACTTACGACCGGCTGCACGAGTACGCCGACCGGTGGGCGTCGCGCGGCGTACGCGCGTGGGCTGAAGGCTGGTGGGACATGCCGGTCACGGTGGGCGACGAAGTCGCACGCATCATTGGCGCCGATCCGGGCACCGTCGTGATGCATCAAAACGTTTCGATTTGCCAGTCGCTGGTGTTGTCGTGTCTCGAACCGACGCCGCAACGAAACAAGATCGTTTACTCGGAACTCAACTTCCCTTCCGTGATGTACGTCTACGAGGCGCACGCTCGCGACGGCAAGATACGCATCGAAACGGTGAAGTCGGACGACGGCATGACTGTCCCACTCGAACGCTTCCTCGCGGCGATCGATGAATCGACGTTGCTCGTGCCGTTCTCGCACGTTCTTTTCAAGAGCGCGTTTTTGCAGAACGCGAAGGCGATCATCAAACGCGCGCATGAAGTCGGCGCGATGGTCGTGCTGGACACGTATCAATCGGCGGGCACTGTTCCGTTCAGCGTGAAGGAGCTTGATGCGGATTTCGCGACGGGCGGATCGGTGAAATGGTTGTGCGGTGGACCAGGCGCCGGTTACCTGTACGTGCGTCCCGATCTGCAAATGACACTCGAACCCAAAACAACGGGCTGGATGGCCCACGAGGAGCCGTTTGCTTTTGACACTGCGCATCGCTACGCGCCAAACATCACGCGCTTCCTGCACGGTTCGCCGGCGATTCCCGCGCTTTACGCGGCGCAGTCGGGCTACAAGATCATCAACACGATCGGCGTCGAGAACATTCGCGAGAAAAGCATGCGGCAAACGAGTTACCTGATCGACTTGGCGGAAGAAGCGGGATTTCGGGTAACCAGTCCGCGTGATCCCGAACAACGCGGTGGAACGATCACTGTCGCGCACGAGCACGCGGGAGCAATTACAAAAGAGTTGATTCGCCGCGAATTCATTGTCGATTACCGGCCGGGTGCGGGCGTGCGCATCTCGCCGCACTTCTACAACACTGATGAAGAGCTTGAGCTTGTGGTTGCGGAGATGAAGAAGATCGCGGAGTCAGACGCGTATCGCCAGCACGAAGCGGCGGGAGCAGCGTTTTAATGTCGAACGTTTACGGCGAGAAGCCGACACTTTCATACAACAAATATCTTCGCGTGCAGGACCTGATCAACTTGCAGGACCTGCTTTCCGATCCCGCGCATCACGATGAGTTGCTGTTCATCACGGTGCATCAGGCGTACGAACTGTGGTTCAAACAGATCCTGCACGAGCTCGACGCCGCGATTCAGTTCCTGGAAGAAGATCGTCTGCCGGCGGCGACGCGTGCGATCGATCGGATCGTGGACATTGAGAAGTTGCTGGTGCAGCAGATTCACATTCTCGAAAGCATGACGCCGATCAGTTTTCTCGCGTTTCGCGATCAACTCAACCCGGCGAGCGGGTTTCAGTCGATGCAGTTTCGCGAGATCGAGTTTTCGTCGGGATTGAAGGATGAACGGATACTGCGTGAGTTTAGGGAAGACCAGTTTGCTTTTGAGCGGCTACAATCGCGGCTGAACCGGCCGTCGCTGGCGGATGTGTTTTATCAAGTGCTCGAACGGCGCGGGTTTGATGTTAGCGATCGAGGTCGGGCGGTACTCGAAATCCTGACGCACTTCGAGAATCGTTACGAAGAGTTTCAACTGTCCGAAGCGTTGATGGAACATGATGAATACTTCTCGCTGTGGCGTTCGCATCACATCAAGATGGTCGAGCGTATGGTCGGTGCGAAGCGCGGGACGGGTGGCTCGGAAGGGATCGGTTATCTGAAGACCACGCTCGAT
>DATELP010000023.1:0-3038 GCA_035276425.1 Pyrinomonadaceae bacterium | reverse complement strand
TTTACAGTCTCGACAAACCGGACCTCAAGGACAAACCTTTGAAAGCCGTTCCGCCTGCGGCTCTTAGAAAGAACGAATCGGTTTTCGACGCGCTCAAAAAACAGGACCTGCTCGTTCATCATCCGTATACGACCTTCGGCACGATCGTAGATTTCATTCACAGCGCGGCAAACGATCCGGAGGTAGTGGCAATCAAGATGTGTCTCTACCGCACGGGCAAGAAGTCGCCGATTCCGCAGGCGTTAATCCAGGCGAGTGAGCGTGGCAAACAGGTCACCGCGGTCGTCGAGATCAAAGCCCGCTTTGACGAAGAGCACAACATCGAATGGGCCAAGCGGCTCGGCGAGTCCGGCGTACACGTCGTCTACGGCCAGGTGGGATTGAAGACGCACAGCAAAGTGACGCTCGTCGTGAGACGCGAAGAGCACGGTTTGCAAACTTACACGCACATCGCCACCGGAAATTACAACCCGACTACTTCGCGGCTCTACACCGATCTCGGTTTGTTAACGAGCGATTCGGTTATCGGCGACGACGCCACGGACCTGTTCAACTTTCTGACCGGCTTCTCGATTCAAAAAGAGTTTAGCCGTCTGCTCGTTGCGCCGTTGAATCTGCGCAAGCGCATGATGGAATTGATCAAACGTGAGACTGCTCACGCGCGCGCGAGCCGGCCGGCACACATCATGGCGAAGACCAATCGCCTGACGGATCTTCCGATCATCGAACTGCTTTACGAAGCGTCGCAAGCAGGTGTGAAGATCGATCTGATCGTGCGTGGCGCTTGTATGATTCGTCCCGGTGAACCGGGACTCTCGCAAACTGTTCGCGTGCGCAGCATCGTTGGCAGTTTTCTCGAACACAGCCGTATCTTCTACTTCGCGAACGGAGGCGACGAAGAGGTTTACATCGGTTCTGCCGACTGGATGGCGCGCAATCTCGATCGCCGCGTGGAAGTGGTAGTGCCGGTGCTCGATCCAAACGCGAAGTCGTATTTGAAAGACACCGTATTAGCTGCATACCTGCGTGATAACGTGAAAGCCAGGGTCATGAACTCTGATGGTACCTACGAACAGCCGCCGATGGAGGCGGGCGAAGAGCCATTCAACAGCCAGTTGTTTTTCGAGGGCCCAAACAGTTCTCCGCCTGCCGGCAATGTTCACCCGTTGAAGCGACAGCGGCTGTGGGCCAAGCAATAAAACCGCAGTTTAGATCTCAGAAAGGACTACGAGTATGAACCGTTTGACACTTGCGGTTCTGGCGACGTTTGTCGTCATTCTGCTGGGCAGTGGATTGGCCACGTATCTGTTGCGCGATCGTCCGGGAACAACGAGCGTCGCGACGCCTTCTGCTTCGCCGGGCGCGACTCCCGCGGCTTCCAATTCCAATGAGGAAATACCATTGCTCGGCGCGTTGTTTGGACCAGACGTCACAGGCATGTCGCCCTCGAGCTATGCGAGTTGGGAAACAACTTCGGCGCGCATCGCTTTGCGTTTCTCCCTCGCGGCGTTTCTCGCTTCATTGTTGGCGTTTCGTCCGCGTCGTGGTGTGTCAGTGGCGCGTCGCAATCCGTACGTGGCCCAAACGCAGATCCTGATGGCGGTTGTAGCGGGCGGCATGATGATGGTCGTTGGCGACAGCGCGGCGCGAGCGTTTGGTATTTTCGCTGCGGCGTCGCTGGTACGTTTCCGCACGAACATTCGCGATCCAAAAGAGACCACTGTGCTGCTGGTTTGTCTGGGAGTGGGATTGGCGGCGGGTGTCGGACGTTGGGATATGGCGATCATCCTGACAGTGTTTGTGCTGCTCTCGTTGTACGTGCTGGAATACTTCGAGCAGTATCAAGTGTTTCGCTCCATGGAGGTTACGGTGGAGACGCGCGACGTCGATAAGACTAATGACCTGCTCAAGCGGATTTTTGCGCGTCGTCAGTATGATTACGAGTTGCGCGAACTCAACCGGCAGGATGCGGACGAACCGATGGGCAAGATCGTTTACCTCGTAAACCTCGATCCGGTGGTCAGCACGAGCAAGTTGAGCGATGAAATACTTTCGTCAGATCCGGACAACATCGATCGTGTTGAATGGGATCAGAAGGAGAGCAAGACGTACCTTTACCGATAGCTTACAATAGCTTTTCAATAACGCCTCGGAGGTTTGGATGAGTCGCACCATTGTAGTTGGAGACATTCACGGTTGTTACGACGAGCTGATGGACATGATCGAGAAGGTTGGGCTCGGGGAGGACGACCGTGTGGTTTCCGTCGGCGACCTGATCACGAAAGGGCCGAAGAGTAAGGAAGTGCTGGAGTTGTTTATGACCGATGCGCGTTTTACCACTGTGATCGGAAATCACGATTTGGCGTTGCGGCGAAAGTGGAACGGTGAAGACATCGAGTTGAAGCTTGCGCAGAAGGAAACGCACAAAGAGCTGAAAGGCGAGAAAGAGGCGTACGCGAGTTTCATGAATCGTCTGCCGTTCACGATCGATCTCGAAACGCACCTCGTGGTGCATGCTGGTTTGCGTCCCAACGTCGAACTGTATTCGCAAACGACGGGAGACCTCACACGGCTGCGAACGCTTGGCGGCGATCGTGAAAGCGAACAAGGCACGCCGTGGTATCACGTCTACTACGGTGAGAAGGTCGTGTTGTTTGGACACTGGCCCGCGCCTGAGCCGCGCCGCGGAAAGAAAGCAATCGGACTCGATACGGGTTGTGTCTACGGCTACAACCTGACGGCTTACATTATCGAGAGTGATGAGTTTGTGACCGTGCCTGCGAGGCGCGCGTACGATGAGTCTTGAGCCACAAAGAAGCACAAAAGAAAAGGGCCGCTCGCGATGAGCGGCCCTTTCTGTTGCTTGTGCTTGGGTTTTACTTGCTGCGGTTTACTTGTTGTTGCCAGTTGCGGTGACTTCAGCGGTTACCTTCTGCGTCTGGAATTGCTGCCAGTAGTCCTTCACGAAGTCCTTCTGCTTGCCGTGGCCCATGCCGGAACCGAACTCGAAATCATACATTTCGGTCATTACCTGATCG
>DATELP010000022.1:0-12092 GCA_035276425.1 Pyrinomonadaceae bacterium | reverse complement strand
GCTCCGAATCAGGTTCAATCTCGTTAACACACCTAATCGGCACGCCGTTGTGTGCGTTTTTTGAAATGTTTCAGGCTAGAGTGGGCAAACAAGGGGGGACTTTTCCGCACATGCCGACTTCCGCCGAGCGCCGAGTTACGTACCGCCGCACAGACGACATTTATCTCAAGGCAATCGAAGACATACGCGATTACGCCATTTTCGTGACCGATGCGGACGGAACCGTCACGAACTGGAACGTCGGCGCGCAACACATACTCGGTTATACGGAAGACGAGATCATCGGCAAGGATGCGAGTGAGTTTTTTACCCTCGAGGACCGCAGAAACCTGATTCCGGAAAAAGAGTTGACCACTGCCGCGACAGCCGGACGCGCGGAAGACGAGCGGTGGCACGTGCGACGCGACGGCTCACGCTTCTGGGCCAGCGGCGTTGTCACGGCCGTGCGCGATCAATCCGGCAAGCTGATCGGATTTTCCAAAGTCATGCGCGACATGACCGAGCAAAACAGGGTGACGGAAGAGCGCGATCGCTTCTTCACACTGTCGATGGATATGTTGAGTATCGTTCAGTTGGATGGGCGATTTCAGCGAGTGAATCCGGCGTTTCAGCAGGTGCTGGGTTACTCGGAAGAAGAATTACTGACGATGTCGATATTCGATCTGATCCATCCTGACGATTTCAAAGGGTCTAAGAACGGGTATAAAAAACTCGGTGCCGGCGAGCCGATCAGGTTTATGGAGAACCGGTTGCTGTGCAAGGACGCAACGTACAAGTGGGTCGCGTGGAGCTACTTCCCGTTGCCGGAAGACGGAGTTGCGTTTGGCGTTGGGCGCGACACGACGGATGTGCGCCGGATGCACGAAGTCTTACGGCTCCGTGCCCGCGAACTGGAAGATGCGAATCGCCTTAAAGACGAGTTTCTCGCAACCATGTCGCACGAGCTTCGCACGCCGCTGACGTCGATACTCGGCTGGGCCCGTCTTTTAGATACGAATCAACTGAGCGAGAAAGATCGGGAACGTGCCGTTCACGTCATTCAAAGGAACGCTGAATCGCAATCGAAGTTGATCGAAGACTTGCTGGACGTTTCCCGGATTATCACCGGCAAACTCAAGATCGACTTTCAACCGGCGTCGTTTGCCGCGATTACCGAGAGCGCTATTAATTCCATTCGTCCGGCCGCCGATGCCAAGCAGTTGCTATTGGAGGCAGCAATCGATCCGGCTGCTGGTCCGATCATGGGAGATCCGGCGCGACTGCAACAGGTCGTGACGAACTTGCTCTCAAACGCGATCAAATTCACGCCCGCCGGCGGCCGTATAGACGTTCGTTTGGATCGGCCTGACGGAACTGTTCGACTCGAAGTGAAAGACACTGGCATCGGCATTGCACCGGAACATTTGCCTCACATTTTTGAGCGATTCCGGCAGGTTGATTCGTCAAACATTCGCGCGCATGGCGGCCTCGGACTGGGATTGGCTATCGTCGATTACCTCGTGCGGCAACAGGGTGGAACTGTCGCTGTTGAAAGTAAGGGTGTGAATCAGGGCGCGACTTTCCGGGTTGAGTTTCCGCTGTCATCCTCGGAAATGATTGCTGCTGGGCGGGTGTCATCCAGCACAATCTCAATCCCGCCGAACGCGATGTTCGACGAATCAGTAGATGGGAAGTTGAAAGACCTGCGCATTCTGATCGTTGAAGACAATGTTGACACGCGAGAACTGATCGGCGCGCTGTTGCGGCAACACGGCGCGGAAGTTATTGCCGTCGACTCGAGTGCCAGGGCGTTAACAGAGGTTAAGCGCGTCAAACCCCACCTCATCATTAGTGATATCGGAATGACCGGCGAAAATGGGTATGAGTTTATCAGGAAGGTTAGATCACTGGAGCCGGAAGCCGGCGGCCGCATTCCTGCGATTGCGCTGACTGCGTACGCGGGGTCGAGAGATCGCCGCCGGGCGTTGTTGGCAGGATTTCAAATGCACTTGTCCAAGCCAGTCGAACCGGACGATCTGCTTGCGATGGTTATGAGTCTGACGTTTAAGCCGGCAACGACTCAGGACTGAGACGTTCCCGCTTCTTATTGACAAGGTATTTTATGCGGCGATAGAGTTACGGCGCTTTCCTCAAACCGCGTTGTGTATGTGAATCCTCATGGTTACTGCTGCAAGAACTAACAGAGTTTTAGTAGCAATACTGATCGCTTTCCTTGGCACGTCGTTAGCTCACGCGCAAAATTCCCGACGAACGCAAAAGCAAAACCCGAAAAAATCGTCCGGAACAGAATCATCTTTGGAATCGGTTGCGCGGCGGCGAATGATGATCGGGCGACTGGAATCAGCCGGTGAGCGGGCCAAAACTCTCAATAACACCATTCTGAAAGTCCGAGTCCTGGCCAAAGTCGCCGATGTACTGTGGGCCGAGAATAGCAGCCGCGCCCGGGAGCTATTCCGAACTGCTTTTGAAAACATCGAGAGTATCGAGCTCACCGCCGCACAGGATCAGAGAGTTGCAATGGCGCAAGCCAGGAACGGAAGGTTTGGACCACTGTTTCACTTGCGCTCACACGTGTTGCAACTTATCGCTCGCCACGACCAAGCGCTCGCGAAAGAACTGCTCGATTCTTATACGGACGCGTCGAATAAGGAAGACGCCGACAAAGCTAATAACTTAAGCAAAGAAGAGTTGGCTTATATTTCCGAGGACGTAGCAGTAGCTTCGGCAAGAACACAACCTGAACGCTCCACCCAGTTGGTTAGAGTATTGTTAACCAAGAGAATCGATCATTCACTCGTCTTTCTGCTTGTAAGAATTCGGCGAGAGAATCCTAACCTGGCCGATTCGCTTTTCAGGGAAGCACTCACAGTAGCTGGCCAACATGGATTGATTCCAGCCGAACTCGAAGCCTTGTCGGTCTACGTGCTTCCAACAGAAGACGATCTCTTCTACGGAAACGATCCTCTGGCCGATCCAGCGCGGCACGCTGCTGCTTCCGGTTTTCTGGATTATGTTTACGCGGGTGCCACACAGCTGGGATCCGCGATGACTTTCACCTCTAGTTCTCAGGAACTAGACCGCCAACTCGCCAGACGCGTCTACAATGCTTTGACACGCGTACTTCCTTTGTTTGCGCGAGTGCAGCCGCAGCGAGCTTCCGTTGTTAACGACCAGATGCGAAGGTTGTTGGGATTCATGGAATCGGGAGACGCACTTCGTGCCGATAAGCCTTTGCGCAAGAGCGTTGATGAGTTGCTTCATGACGCAGAGTCGACGGTCGGAGAAAAACGTCGAACGCTTGCTTTTATGCGTGCTTCATCGGCGGCACTGACTGACGGTGACGTTGACAGAAGTATCGCAATCGCGGAACGGATCGACGATCCATACGAAAGACAGATTCAAACGTCACTCGTTCGGTATCAAACGTCGATGAAGATGCTGCGAGACGGCAAGGTTGAAAAGGCGTATGAGTTTGCGAAGGTCGTTGAGTTCCTGCCTCAGCGAGTTCTCCTCTATGATCGCCTGGCGCAGAAACTGCGGAAAGATGGAGACCAAAATCGTTCGAGAGAAACGCTTGAGGACATCTGGGCGTGGTTGCTAAAAGCTCCGAATGGACCTCAGAAGGTCGACGCAATGTTGACCATCACTCTGACGATGGCGCAACAAGACGTGGAACGCGCGTTCGAGCTTATTCAGTCAACAGTTAAGACACTAAACACCACGGACTTTTCTTTCAGTTCACCAGATCCAAATCGGATCTCGGTCGAACTGGCAATCAGTCCCGACATGTTACCGATAGAACCCGTATTCGTCGCGCTGGCAAAGTCGGATGTAGAGCGCGCCTATGGCATAGCCGAAACTCTCACCAGTCCTCCCTTGTCTCTTTTGGCCCAGGCAACCGTTTTCGAACAAGTCCTCGCGTTTCGTGGGAATTAGCACGCCAGAGGAACTATGCCCTCTTTTGAACAGGAGCAACCATGACTGTAAAGAAACAACTACTGCACTTACTGTCCGCCGTGGCGATATTAATAGGCGCACTCGCGGCGTCCGCCTATGCGCATTCCTCAGCCGCTCACGTTCATAAAAATCCGGGGCTCACCAGGCCCGGCAGCGAAAAGATGGTTGTGTATCTCAACGAACACGCGGGCGTTACCACCATCGTAACTCAGAAGATCTCCGCCGTACGCGAGAAAACAACTTCTCGAACTGAGACTGTTAAAGCAGCGCTCGCGCCAATGCCTGCGTTCGACGAACCGGCAATCGAAGGCGGAGGCTGTGTTCGCGATGGTTGCGCCTGCGATGCGGCTACGCACGGCAATCCGTGGTGTTACTCGACGAGCAGAGGAGATTGCCCAAACCACCAGGGCTTACTCTGCGTCTGGAGCGAATAGCCAAATTGCCATGCGCTACCGCTGCCAGTAGGTCTTTATCTTCTCCGCCAACATAGGAAACGGAACGTAATCCGCACTGCGTCCGGCGCGGCGGAGTTCGCCCACCATGCGCATGGCGCCGTCCGCGTTGCGTGTGTGGACGAGGATCGTCGAGGCGCGTTGTAGTTCGGGATTGGCGCACAGCCACACTGCGATTGCGTAACCCGTGCGTTCGTCGTCGGTTGACTCGGCGTTGTAGTGTTCGGGATGGAGATCGTGGTCCAAAAAGATCGCGTCGTAAGAGCTCGCGCTCAACAGCCGCTGCGCTTCGGTGACGTTTTCCGCGATGTCGACACGATCTCCCTTGAAGCGAGCGGTAAACCAGCGGTGACGTCGTTTGTCGTCGTCGAGCAAAAAGACGCGAATCGGATGACGCTCGGCCTGCATGCGCGTGAGACCAAGTTTGTTGAGTATCGACTGAATCAAATTCATCCGTTGTTTTATTCTCTCCTGTGAAACGCAACAACTGTTGTTATATCTGAAACGCCTGTTATATCTGAAAGGTAATATAAGGTACTATAAGGCTTACCTTAATTCTTCAGGTGAATGGGTGATCGACGAAAGCCAACTCCCTAAAAAAGAGAGTACAGAAGTATGCGAAGAGTGCTTCGGCACCGGGACTAAACTGGATCCGGTGAAAGGAGCGATGCCTTGTCCCTGCCGGCGCAGCGACCGCTCCCGGAAGTTGATGGCCGCCGCACGTATTCCCCGCCGTTACGAGAAGTGTTCGTTTGTAAACTTCGTCAGCAATCCCGGCACTTCGCAGGACAATGCGCTCCATCACGCACACAAATTCGCCAACGAATACCCGGCCGTCGATCGCGGCTTGCTGTTTATGGGGCCCGCCGGCGTCGGCAAGACGCATCTCGCAGTCTCGATCATCAGGGATTTGATCGAGAAGGGTTTCGCCGGTCTGTTTTTCGAATTCGGTTCACTGCTCAAACAGATCCAGGACTCTTACAACCCGATCTCTAAATCATCGGAGCTCAAGGTGCTCGCGCCGGTTTACGAAGCCGACGTTCTCATTCTCGACGAACTCGGCGCGACCGTGCCCACGGATTGGGTGCGCGACACGATGTACCAGATCATCAACAAGCGTTACAACGACAAGAAGCTCACGATTTTTACGACCAACTATCTCGACAAAGCCAGCGAACTCGAGGAACGAATCACCTATCGCTTGCGCAGCCGCCTTTACGAAATGTGTACGAACGTGGTGATAGATGGAGAAGACTACCGGCGGCGACGGAGACCGGACATTAGCTAGATGCCCAGACGCACTGACATTCACAAAATTCTAATCATCGGTTCGGGCCCGATCGTGATCGGGCAGGCGTGTGAGTTTGATTACTCCGGCACGCAAGCCTGCAAGGCGTTGCGGCAGGAGGGTTACGAGATCGTGCTGGTTAACTCCAATCCGGCCACGATCATGACCGATCCGGAAACCGCCAACATCACCTACATCGAACCGCTCAACGTCGTTACGTTGACAGAAATCATTCGTAAAGAACGGCCGGACGCGTTGCTGCCGACGGTCGGCGGACAAACAGCACTCAATCTCGCGATTGCTTTGTCAGACGCGGGCGTGCTCGAGGAATACGGCGTCGAGATGATCGGCGCGAATCGCGACGCGATCAAGGTCGCGGAGAATCGTTTGCTCTTCAAACAGGCGATGGACGAAGCCGGTTTGGAGATGCCGCGCGGTGGATTTGCGAAATCGTGGGAAGAGGCGCGCGAGATCGTCGCGTTGACGAATTATCCGGCGATCATCCGGCCGTCGTTCACGCTCGGCGGCACCGGCGGCGGCACTGCTTACAACCCGGAAGAGTTTGAAGAGATCGTGCGCGGCGGCCTCGCGGCGTCGCCGATTCACGAAGTGTTGATTGAAGAGTCGATCCTGGGTTGGAAAGAGTTTGAGCTGGAGGTGATGCGCGACCTCGCGGATAACGTCGTGATCATCTGTTCGATTGAAAACTTCGATCCGATGGGCGTGCACACCGGCGATTCGATCACGGTCGCGCCCGCGCAAACGTTGACTGATCGCGAATATCAAATCATGCGCGATATGGCGATCCGCATCATCAGGAAAGTGGGTGTGGAGACTGGCGGATCGAACATTCAGTTTGGAGTTGATCCGGAGAATGGCGACATTCGGATCATCGAGATGAATCCACGTGTTTCACGCTCATCGGCGCTGGCTTCAAAAGCGACCGGTTTCCCGATCGCGAAGATTGCCGCGAAGCTCGCGGTTGGTTACACGCTCGACGAGATTCCCAACGACATCACGCGCAAGACGCCCGCTTCGTTTGAACCGACGATCGATTACGTCGTGGCCAAGATTCCGAAGTGGGACTTCGAGAAGTTTCGCGAAGCGGAAGACGTGCTGGGTACGCAGATGAAGTCGGTCGGCGAAGTGATGGCGATCGGCCGCACGTTCAAGGAAGCGCTGTTCAAGGGATTGCGCTCGTTGGAAGCCGTGAAGCCTTTGCGGCTCGAAGACATTTCAGATGACGAGTTGCAGCGCAAACTCGCGCGGCCAAATTCGCAGCGGTTTTCCTACATCACTTACGCCTTGCAACATGATTGGCCCATCTCGGAGATTTACCGATTGTCGCGGATCGATCCGTGGTTTCTGAGTCAGTTGAAAGAAGTGATGGATATCCAGCGCGAGATCGAGGGCGCGGAACTCAAACAGATTCCGGTTGAAGATTTGCGCGCATTCAAGGAAGTGGCGCTGTCGGATCGGCGGCTCGCGTATCTGACGGGAAGTTCGGAAGCTGAAGTGCGCGCGCGGCGCAAAGAGTTGGGCCTCGTGCCGGTTTACAAACGCGTCGACACGTGCGGGGCGGAGTTTGAATCGCACACGCCTTATCTCTATTCAACTTACGAAACTGAAGACGAATCGGCGCCAACGGATCGACGCAAGATCATGATTCTCGGTTCTGGTCCAAACCGCATCGGACAGGGAATCGAGTTTGACTATTGCTGTTGTCACGCGTCGTTTGCACTCCACGAAGCAGGGTTCGAGACGATCATGGTCAACTGTAATCCGGAAACTGTTTCGACGGATTACGACACGTCCGATCGCCTCTACTTCGAACCGCTCACGTTTGAAGATGTGATGAATATCGTCGACGTTGAGAAGCCCGAAGGTGTTATCGTGCAGTTTGGCGGGCAAACGCCGCTGAATCTTGCGATGCGTTTGCACAAAGCGGGCGTCAGCATCATCGGTACGTCGCCGGATTCGATCGACCTCGCGGAAGATCGCAAACGTTTCGGAGCGTTGTTGCAGGAGCTCGGCATTCCGCAGCCGGAAAACGGCATGGCGTCGTCGGTTGAAGAAGCGCGTGAGATTGCAGGCCGAATTGGTTATCCGGTGCTGGTGCGTCCGAGTTATGTGTTGGGCGGACGCGCGATGGCGATCGTTTACGATCAGGAGCAGTTGGAGAAGTATGTGCTCGCCGCGGTGGGATTTACACCTGAACGTCCGGTTTTGATCGACAAGTTTCTTGAGCAGGCGGCGGAGTTTGACGTCGACGCTTTGGCTGACGACACCGCTTGCGTGATTGCCGGTATCCAGGAACATATCGAAGAGGCGGGCATTCACTCGGGCGATTCGTCGTGCGTGTTGCCGCCGGTGCGAATCGATCCCGAGCATCTGGAAACGATGCGCCATTACACGAAGAAACTTGCGCGTGCGTTGTCGGTGCGCGGGTTGATGAACATTCAGTTTGCGATCAAGGACCATCGCGTTTACGTGCTCGAAGTGAATCCGCGTGCGTCGCGCACGGTGCCGTTTGTTTCGAAAGCGACGGGAGTTCCGATCGCGCGCATCGCCGCGCTGGTGATGGCCGGAAAGAAACTCGCTGACTTCAATTTGCCGGAAGAGTTAACGGTGCAGCGGTTCTTCATCAAGTCGCCGGTGTTTCCGTTTGCGAAGTTTCCGGGAGTCGATCCGATTCTGAGTCCCGAGATGCACTCGACCGGCGAAGTGATGGGCATCGGCGATACGTTTGGCGAGGCGTACGCGAAAGCGATGACGGGTGCGGGAACGAGTTTGCCGTCGACTGGAAAAGCATTTATTAGTGTCAACGATGGGGACAAGGGAAGCGCGGTGTTACTCGCGCGCAAGTTGAGTCGTTTGGGATTTGAACTCGTTGCGACGTTGGGAACGGCGGCGCGTTTGCGCGAAGTCGGGATAGAAGTTGAGACCGTTTTCAAAGTTAACGAGGGCCGGCCGAACATCGCTGACTTTATCAAGAGTGGCGACATATCGCTGGTCATCAACACGCCGCTGGGCCGTGTCTCGCGTTTTGACGAACAGGCGATCCGGCGCGCGGCGCTGCAATACAACGTGCCGTGTGTGACGACGATGACCGGTGCGCAAGCGCTCGTCGAAGCGATCGCCGCAGCCAGCGCAGGCAGTACGCCAAACGTGCATTCGCTTCAGGAACTGCACGCGATGCACGCGGTTTCGTCGGCTCAATAAATTACAAACCAGGGGGAAGCTCACTTGGAAATCAATTCCTCGGAAACGATCAGCCGTATCCTCGAAGAGTGCCGCACGATCGCGGTCGTTGGCCTTTCATCCGACATCGCGCGGCCGTCGAATGGCGTCTCGGGCTACATGCGCCGCGTTGGTTATCGTGTGATTCCCGTCAATCCAAACGAGACCAAGGTCTTTGGCGAAACTGCTTATCCGGACCTCGCGTCGGTGCCGGAGAAGATCGATCTCGTCGATGTGTTTCGCCGTTCGGAGGAAGCTGGAAAAGCTGTTGACGAAGCGATCGCGGTGGGTGCGAAAGCCGTGTGGTTACAGGAAGGCGTGATCGACCGCACTGCGGCGCAACGCGCGCTCGAGGCGGGATTGTTGGTCGTGATGGATCGCTGCTGGTTGAAAGAGCACATGAAACACGGCAGGCGTTTGAGATGAGCACAGCGATTCGTGCGGCGGTGATTACGGCGAGTGATGCGTGTTCGCGTGGTGAGCGGGCGGATGAGTCAGGCGCGGCGCTCGCTGAATTGCTAAGTGGCATTGGCGCGGAGGTCGTGGAAACACGCATTTTATCTGACGACCTTGGGCCGTTGGTTCAAACGCTCAAACAGTTCGCAGAGCGGGACGATGTGAATTTGATTGTGACCACTGGCGGAACCGGACTTGGACCACGCGATAACACGCCCGAAGCGACGCTTCAAGTGATCGAACGTGAAGTGCCGGGCATTGCGGAAGCGATTCGCGCTGAATCGTTGAAAGTGACGAAGATGGCGATGATCTCGCGCGGAGTTGCAGGTGTCGCTTCCGGAACGTTGATTATCAATCTTCCGGGATCGCCAAAAGCCGTGCGCGAAAGTTTTGCGGTGATCAAACCGGTGTTAGCTCACGCTGTCGATCTTTTAGCCGGCCGGACGCGTCATTGACGATCGTTTCCACTCGCGCAAGCGATCGATAATCACGCCTTCACGCAACGACCAATCGCAAAAGTTCAGCGACTCGATACCGAGCGTTTTCATTATTTCTTCCAACACCATACCGCCTGCAATGATGATGTCTGCCCGTTGCGGTGAAAGGCCCGCGACGTTTCGACGTTCGGCGAGGCTAAGAGCTGAAATCTTTGCGTTGAGACGTTTGAGTTCAGGGAGATCCACAACTGCTGCGCGGTTTAGCGCAGCGCTGATGGCCAGCGCGGTTCCTGAAGTCGCGGTTGCGTGTTCCCATCCGTGATCGCGGAATTCGTTTGCGTGAGATTCAAGGGAACTATGGATCTCCGAACGCAGCGCGTCCAGTTCGTTCGCCGCCGGAGGATCAGAGCGAATGAATCGATCCGTCAAGCCGACGGCACCCAGCTTCATGGAAATGAGTTTCAACGGTTCGCCGTCGCGAAAGATCGAAAGCTCCGTCGAGCCACCGCCGATGTCGATGTTCAGGCTTGTCACGCCTTTGGCAGTGCAGCCTTGCGAAGCCGCTAACCCGATCAGCCGCGCTTCTTCAAGACCGGAAAGAACCTCGACGTGTAACCCCGTTTCTTCTTCTACCTTGTGAATGAACTCCGCTGAGTTGTCAGCCTCACGTACTGTCGCGGTCGCGATCGCCACGATCTTCTCCGCGCCGTTCGCATCAGCGACAGAGCGAAAGCGTTTCAGACAAGTTACCGCGCGTTGCGTTGCGGCGTCGTTGATGTGTCCGTTGACGAGCGTCTCCTGGCCCAGGCGCACGACTTCACGTTCCTGCGCAAGCACGGTAAACGCGTCGCTGGTCGCAGCCTGGACCACGACGAGTTTGATCGAATTGGAACCGATGTCGATCGCCGCCAGCTTCAAGGGAGTACCTTTTTGTTAAGGTCGACCAGATTGGTGGCGGGTTTGGCAGGAACAGACTTATCCGGTAGCGGCAGTATGTTGCTGACGTTGTCTTCCGCTGATGGTGCAGGTTCATCCAGTACGGCTGCAATCGCGCGACGCAGATCGTTGCCGACGCTGCGCACGGATCGCGACGCATTCATAACGCGAAATCCGTATTCGCCTGTGAGACGATCGAAAACCTTCAGCATCCTCGTTTGATACTCGATGAAGCTGTCGTAGAGATCGTCGCCGAGGTGCAGGTCCATGCCTGATTCCCAGTAATCGAAACCGCGGCCGGAACTCAAGAGCCGTTCTACGAGTTGCTGCGCGCTACGGATACGTAAGTAAAAAACCGCATCAGGAACGAGCGCCATGCCGTAGATCTTGCGAATCCACGCCGGATCGATGCCACGCACTTCAGCACGCGCGATCGCCGAATAGATGTAACGATCCGTCAGCACAACAAAGCCCGCGCGCAACGCCGGCAGCATCTCGTTTTCAAGCCGATCGATGAAGTCCGTGGCGTAGTAGAGCTGCATCGTGAGGCGGCCTAACGTGGTTCCCGTCTTCGCTTCCTTGATGCCGCGTCCCGCGAGAATCGATCGCGTCATGCCCGTGTCGAGCACGGCGTGTCCGCGCGACTCGAGCCACGTGCGCAACAGCGCGATGTGCGTGGATCGGCCGACGCCGTCAGTGCCTTCGATGACGATCAACTTGCCAGTGTATTGTTCCTGTTCCACGCCTGGTAAAGGCGTTCCGTAAAATTGCATCCGTTAATTCGACCTGCGTTTGTTTCTGTTGAGGTGGGGTCCAATCAACATGCGCATCTCTCGTTGTTGGCGTTCGATGGAGCGGCTCGCGTCGATGACCGTCAAGCCAAACTCGGAAACCATGCGATCGTACTCCTCCAGAATCTTGCCTTGAAAAATCGTGAAACTCTCCTCCGGATCGTCAGACCAGCCGACGTCCATGCCGGCTTCGTAGTATTTTAGGTTCGGCCTGCCGGAAACGATGCGATCGATCGCGATGTTCAGCGGCGCTCTGAAAAAGAAGGCCATTGTGGGTTTGATAGCGAATGAATAAACGTCGCGAACCCACGTGCGATCGCAGCCGCGGGCAACGTCGCGGGCGAAAGCCGTGTAGATGTAACGATCGGCGAGCACGATGGCGCCCGCTTTCAAAGGCGGAATGATGTCGCGCTCGGTGCGGTCGGCAAAGTCGGTCGCGTGCAGCAGCGAAAACGTCGCCGGCGTGAGCAGGTGGCGTTTCTTGGCGCGTTTTGTCGTATCCTTGACGAGCGGCGACGAGTTCCACTCGGAGAAG
>DATELP010000021.1:0-6617 GCA_035276425.1 Pyrinomonadaceae bacterium | reverse complement strand
ACGCGTGCTTTGCGTGAGGGTGTAGTCGTCGGCCTGGCAAATCACACGGTGCTGATTAAGAAAGACGGCACGGAATGCCCGATCGACGATAGTGCGGCGCCGATTCGCAACGAGCAAGGACACGTCTCTGGATGTGTATTGATCTTTCGCGACGTTACGGCGCAACGTCTGAACGAGCAGGAACGAGCAAAGCAGCTCATTACGGCGCGGCTGCTCGCATCCATCGTCGAAAATTCAAACGACGCGATCATCAGTAAGTCACTCGACGGCATTATCCAAAGCTGGAACGCGGCCGCCGAACGGCTTTTCGGTTTCACTGCCGCAGAAGCAGTGGGTAAGCACATTTCGATTGCGATCCCGCCGGAGCGTATTGCTGAAGAAGATAAGATCATCGCCAGCTTGAAAGCCGGCCAGCGAATCGAACATTACGAAACCGTGCGCGTTCGCAACGACGGTGAGCGCATCGTCGTTTCGCTTACGATCTCGCCGATAAAAGATGACGCGGGAAACGTAGTTGGCGCGTCCAAGATCGTGCGCGACATCACCGAGCGCAAGCGACTCGAAGATAACCTGCGCGTGCTGGCCGCGGACCTGTCCGAAAACGATCGGCGCAAGAACGAGTTTCTCGCCACGCTCGCTCACGAGCTGCGAAATCCGCTCGCGCCGATGACCAATATGCTCGAAGTCGTGAAACGTTCGGATGGCAACACCGACGTTCTAAAGCGAGCACATGAAACGATCGAACGACAGTTGGGCCAGATGGTGCGGCTGGTTGACGATCTGCTCGACCTGAATCGCATCACGCACGATCGTCTCGAACTGCGCCGGAGCGAAGTCGAGCTGTCGTCGGTGATTCAACAAGCGGTCGAAGTCGCGCGTCCTCATATTGACGCCGCCGGCCATCGTTTGAGCGTTGAGTTACCAGACGAGCCCGTCTATCTGAATGCGGATCGCACCCGGCTGGCGCAGGTGTTTGGCAATCTGCTCAATAACAGCTCCAAGTACACCAAGCCGGACGGACGCATTTCGTTGACTGCGAAGCGCGATGGCGACGAGGTCGTGGTGACGGTGAAGGACAACGGCGCAGGCATACCGCCGGACAAGCTCGACAGTATTTTCGACATGTTCATGCAGGTAGATCGCACCGCGGAGCGATCGCAGGGCGGACTCGGGATCGGTTTGACACTGGTCAAGCGTTTGGTCGAGATGCACGGTGGATCGATCGAGCCGAGGAGTGCTGGTGAAGGGATGGGCAGTGAGTTTGTTGTGCGTCTGCCGATTTTGAGTGAACCGACGAACGCGGGGAGAGACGGATCGGGTGTCGCACGCGAATCAGTGCCGCGTCGTATTCTAATAGTGGACGACAACAGAGATTCGGCTGACTCGCTCGCGATGTTGCTGGAGATCACTAATAACCAAACCTACCAGGCGCATGACGGACTGGAAGCACTCGCAGCAATCGAAAAGTATCGTCCTGAAGTAGTTTTGCTCGACATCGGACTTCCGACACTTGACGGACACGAAGTCTGCCGGCGCGTGCGCGAACAACCCTGGGGCAAAGACATCGTCATCATCGCGCTGACCGGTTGGGGCCAGGAAGACGACCGCCGCAAGTCGCAGGAAGCGGGCTTCAACGGGCATCTCGTGAAGCCGATTGATTATGAAAAGTTGCTGGAGTTGTTGAACGAACTGACGAACGGGTCAGAAACGCGAGTCTAAGGGAAGGTTGAGCGATGTCCGAGTTGGTCCAGTGCGACGAACATGGCGAAGGTGAGCAAGCGTTTGTGTGTAGTCATCTTGCTGAACAAGAGGCCGGATTAGGTTTCAATCGGAACGAGCCGTCGGAAGAAGATCCTTACCCGGATGCGTGGTGCGATGAATGCGAACTCATACGTGAGGCGCACGACGGTTGGAATGAAGAGTCGGAAACGCTGGTGACGATCCGGTTGTTATGCTCCGGGTGTTATGAAACGGCGCGCATCAGAAACACCCGAACGGATGTCACGCTCGACGATCTAAACGGTGTTCGCTGGAAATGCGATACGTGTGAAGAGTGGCATATCGGTCCATGTCTTAATTTGGGCTACAGTGCTCCGATTTACTGGGAAGACGATCATGAAGTTTCCACTGGTTCAAGCCCCCCTTCGATTGAGCCTCTTCCGAAGTGGTTTCTGAATGACGATTTTTGCATTGTCGACGGGGAACATTTCTTCGTCCGAGGTGTAATCCATTTGCCGATCATCGGAACCGCTGAGACCTTTTGTTGGGGTGTGTGGGGTTCATTGAGTAAGGAGAACTTTGAAAAGCTCGTCATCGCATGTGACGGTTCTGATCAGGTTGAGCTGCCGCCGATGTTCTCGTGGTTGAGTAATCAGATCGAAGACTACGAAGACACATTGAATCTGAAAATGTACGCGCATATTGGTGAACTCGACGAGCGGCCAAGATTTGAACTCGAGCCTACCGAACATCAACTGTCGCAGGATTTTTACCACGGCATTACCGCTGAGCGTGTGAAAGAGATTATGGCAAAGCGATTGAGGGAGATCGGGTAGCTGCTACGAGCTCGCCCAAAAGGCGAGCAGTGCGGGAACGAGTAGCCACAACAGGCCCTTCACGAGGAAGAACATGAAGCCCCAGAAACCGAGCCGTTTGATCCACGTAGCGACTTTCATGATCGTTGACTTGAGATATTAACACCCTGGCACTGCGCACAAAAGTAGACGATCCGGGTGCGCTCGTCTTCTTCCTCATCGCGTTGAATAGTCTTTTGCCGGAGTTGACGAATCGCTTCGCCGCAGCGCAGGCAGGGCAGGTTTGTGCGACGAAAGACGAGATGGCGGGTGCCATATTCGCGACCGCGTTGATAGACCAGTGCTGGATCGGACGCCATGCGTGCGCGATCGGATTCGGGCGCGGTCGCGCCTCGGTTATATGCATCGCCGGTTAATTGCGGAATGCTTCGCGTCAGGCAACTCACATTGCGCTTCGTCAGCTCACGAACTGCGAGCCACGGATTCAATTTACAGTTGAATAGAATTTCGGCTCGCAGGTAATTGCCGAGGCCGGCGACTATCTGTTGGTTCAATAACGAGGCGCCGATCGTTTCGTCCTGATGTGGTGGCAGAAACAGTCGGCGCTGAAACTCGCGGCGATCGAAACGGCCGCGATAGGGCAAAGCGTCTGGACCGAGTGTCGCGAGGATCTCGATCTCGTGGTAAGGATCGCCGTGACCGACGTTGAAGATGGGCGCGGAAAGCAGTATGGCTGCTCCGCCTTCAACAACGATGCGCGCGCGTTCGCGTCGATCTTTGTCCGGCAATTCGAGTGTCTTTGATTTGCCTCTTCCGCGCGCGGCGGCTGTGAACGTTTGCCAACGACCCCACATCATCAGGTGCGAGTGAAAGAAGTAGTCACCGGAGATGTAACCGATCAGATGTTTGCCATGTGAGACGACGCGCTCGACGCGGCGGCCGGTGAGCTGTTGCCCGTTCTGTTCGAGCCATTTGCGAGCATCTTTGGTCCGTGCTTCCAACGAAACAATGACGCGCCCGCTTAAGACTTTGTCGAGCGCGTCAGCGTACTTTCGTACTTCCGGACCTTCAGGCATGTTGCGGAGCTATGTCAGATCGACTTTCCTGTTTTCTCCGAAATCCGGTTGCTTGCCGGTGACGAGCGACGCCACGAAACTCAACGCATAGCCCACGGTGCTCGACGGGCTGTCCCAGTATTCACCCTTCTCGAGGCTCACTTTCAGCAACGCGACCTCCGGATCGTCTTTACCTTTCGGAAACCACATTTTGAACTCCGGCCGCCACAGCTCGTCGATCTTCTTTCGATCGCGAACGAGTTGCGCGCCGCCGGTCACCGACACGTAGCGCTGATTATCAGGATCGGCGAAGCTCACGTTTACCTTTGGCGACTCTTCGACTTCGCTCACTTTGTGAGACGACAAGCTGGTGAAGAACCACAGGTCGCCGTTTGGATCGATGTCGCCATTTGAAGACATCGGCCGGCTGTGCGGATCGCCTTGTTCGTCGATCGTCGTCAACATGCAGAAGTCGATGTCTTTGATCATCTCGCGGAGTTTATCGAGACTGCCGGAGCGGGTTTGTGTGTCTGCCATAATGCTTCTACTTTGGGCAGAGCACGTCACAGAGCGGTGTCGTGAGGGCTGAAAAGATTTGTTTTCTTTGGCTAGGATTTGAGGACAAAAACGAGTTCGGCCTCTACGGGTTCGCTGCCGTGCATTCCGTTGAAGCGAACCTTCTGTGGGACTTTCATTCCATTAAAGTCCTGATATTCGATCTTGAAGTCCAACGTTGTCTTGATGCCGTCGCCAACAGGTTCGAAGTTTCCGTGATAGCCGGTGAGTAGATAACCGTCGAGTGTTTTCTGAAACTGCGGTTTCACTGCGCGCCTCAGTGTGGGGCCGGAGAGGTTCCACTCTTTGATTAACAAATCTCCAGTCGTCGTGATCGTTACGTCTCCCGCCTGCGTGGTGTAAGAGAGTCGATATTGGTTGCGAGACTTTTCGAGTTTGACCTGGATCTCGTTTGCCGGAAAGGGTGAACCGACGACGAAGAGGCGCCAGGTACTGAAGAACCCTGTTAAGAGACGCTGCACGTCGGAATGAATCCGATTGACAGTCGGCTGTAAGTCGGGCTTGGACGCGTTTGGACCGAGTTCGTGAGTAACTGTGATGGCGCCGTTCGCATCAACCACCATCGTGAACCGCACGTCGCGAAATATTTTCAGATTCGCCGGCGTGGCGGTCTGGGCCAGAATCACTTCCCAATTCGGCTCTATCGTCGCCGTGAAGCCTTTAAATCCCTTTCTTGCGAGACTGTAGTATTCGACTGAGGCTCGGCTAATGACGTCGTGCTGCGTGCTAGCTGTTTGCTCGCCGGGTTGAGCTGCAAGGATCAAGGGAAGAAATATTGAAAGAGAACTCAGCAGGCAAGTCAGTTTTGTCATGGCTAATTTGCTCAGGATCTCACATGTATCAATTCCGTGATCCCTCAACGACTAAAATTAGTCTTTCCCTACACACTCGCTCGCTAAGCGTACCTAATACTTAGCGGAACAGCTATTGCTCCAGTGCGATCGACTTATTTCACAGCGCGCGTTTGGCGCCTGCAATTCAAAGGAGCGAGCATGGGAGAATACAACAGAGACAGTATCGGTGAAGAAGCATCGGCTTTCGGACAACGCGCCAAGGGCAACGTTGAAGAAGCGGCGGGTTCGTTAACCGGCGACCGTAATCTCGAGCGATCGGGTTCGCAACAGGCTTCAATGGGAGCCGCGAGGCAGCGATCGAATCGCATGGTGACGGGTTTGTTCAGAGACCGCGAGAGCGCTGAGCGGGCTTATGGGTCTTTATCAGAACGCGGATATGGAAAAGATGACGTTAACCTGATGATGTCTGATGACACGCGTAAGAAATACTTTTCCGAGGACGACGATTCGGAGTTCGGCACAAAAGCTTGGGAAGGTGCGGGCAAAGGCGCAGCTATCGGAGGTGGTGTCGGCGCAACACTCGGCGCCATCGCCGCTATCGGCACCACTCTCGCGCTACCAGGACTCGGGCTACTGATCGCGGGGCCGATAGCCGCGGCTTTGGCTGGCGGCGGTGCCGGCGCGTTAACTGGTGGTTTGATTGGCGCGCTCGTTGGTCATGGAATCCCTGAAGAGCACGCCAAGCGTTACGAACAGGGTATTCGCGAAGGCGGGATCGTTATGGGTGTCGAGCCGCGTAATGATGAAGACGCCGACTACTTTGAGAACAACTGGCGCCAGAACCGCGGCGAGTCAGTTTACCGGTAAACAAGGGGGTAACAATGACGCAACGCAATTTTGCGCTTGCATGGGTATTCATGGGCGCTGTAGCTCTCAGTGGCTGCGGCGCGCATGACAACTCCAATACGGGAGCGAACTCGAATAACGCCAACTCGCAGCGTCAAGGCGCAGTTGAGACCAACGCCAACATTCCCGCGAACGCGAACCGTAGTAGTGTTCCGTCAAACACCGGAGTAGTGACGAACGACAACGGTAACGAGAATACGTCGGGCGTGCGTTCGGTAAATGGGAATGCAAACGGCAACGCGAACCGCAATGCCAATGGCAATAGAAACCAAAACCGCTAAACAACTAAAGCCCGCTCAAGAAAACTCTCGAGCGGGCTTTGAATTAATCCCGGCGACTTCCTACTCTCCCACGCAGTTTCCCGCGCAGTACCATCGGCTCCAGCAGGCTTAACTTCCGTGTTCGGGATGGGAACGGGTGTGACCCTGCCGACAAAATCACCGGAAAACTTGTTAGAGCTTTGTACTTTGATCTTTGTGCTTCGTGTATCTGGTAACAAAGCACAAAGAACAAAGTACAAAGCTCAGAAATCGAATAGCGACTGCCTTAGGCAAGCTTCACGCGCAAGCGCGAAGTGCTTGTTGCTTGAGTAAATTTTATGGTCAAGCCAAGGGACTGATTAGTAGTGGTCAACTGAACGCATTACTGCGCTTACATATCCACCCTATTACCTCGTGGTCTACAAGGAGTCTCACTGGCAGGTCTAATCTTGGGTCTGGCTTCACGCTTAGATGCATTCAGCGTTTATCCAT
>DATELP010000020.1:0-9244 GCA_035276425.1 Pyrinomonadaceae bacterium | reverse complement strand
TCACCATCACCGCGACCACACGATCGTGCGAGATCAGCGGCGTATTGCAGCCCGACTTCAAGCCCGCAGCAACCGCTTGCGCCATGACAGGCGAAGTAAACTCCGAATCCGCCAGCCGCGCCAGATTCACTGGCTGACGCGTCGTCACCGCTCGTCCAGCGGGACTGTCGTCCAACGACATCAGAAAGCCTTCTTCGGTGAAAGAATCATCGGCCCACGGCGTATCGAGAGAATGAACACGCAACACCTTTGCCGGCTCGTCGTACAACGCGAGCGCGGCGACGTCGTGTGGAATCACTTTTTTCAACGACGCTGAAGTTGCAGCTAGAAGTTCGCCGATATCGAGGTGAGACGTTACGGCGTTGGTGATTTCGAGCAGTAGTTGGTTCTGATCGCGTTCGCGTTCAGCGCGATGGAAGTTGAGCGCGTTCTCCACCGCGATCGCGACCTGGGTGGCGATCTGTTCGAGCAGTTCGGCGTCTTCTTGTGTAAACGCCGCTTCCTTCAGGCTCCCGAGATTAAGCGTTCCCAACACCTGATCGTGCGAGATGAGCGGCACCGAACAACCGCTGCGCAAACCCGCTTTGTAAGCTTCGCGAATAATCGGTGAGTAAAACTCTTCGAAGTCGAGACGATCGCGCAGAACAGTCTTGCGTGTGGCGATCGCGATTCCCGGCGGCGTTCCTTCCAGCGGCAGGATGGCTCCTTCGGCTAACACACCTCCCGGCGCGGGCGCGTCGAGCGCGTGTACGCGCAACTGGCCCGTCTCCTCGTCGGGAATCACCATGCTTGCGAAGTCGTGATGAAAAAACTCCTTCATCCAGCCGGAAACAGAGATCAGCAGATCATGCAAACTCAGGTTGGTGACAACGGCGTTATTGACTTCGAGCAAAAGACGCAGACGATCGCGCTCCTGGGAGAGTTGTTGTTGAGCAGCCGAGGGAAGCATTCAGGGCAAGATTAGCGTATAGTACGCGCTTCGGAAAGGGCCTTTATCCACAGATTACACAGATTTTAAAAAGGTAATCTGTGTAATCTGTGGATAGAGGCTGAACGGAGAACACCATGAAACAACTGACGATGGAAGAGCTCGAAGCGGCGCTGGACCACTTGCGCGGGACGCCGAAGGATGACGGTGTGGTCGAGTTGATCGTGTGCCGGCCGCAAGTCGACGAGCGTGAGGTTCTCGAACTGGCCGAACTCGATCCGGTGAAGGGTTTGATCGGCGATAACTGGAACGTTCGCCCGAGTAGAAGGACCGTGGACGGCAGCCCGCATCCGGACATGCAGATCAACATCATCAACTCGCGCGTTGCGGCCCTCGTGGCCCAGGAAAAGGAACGTTGGAAACTCGCCGGCGATCAGTTCTACATCGACATGGATCTCAGTAAGGAAAACTTACCCGCCGGATCACGTTTCACTATCGGTTCGGCAGTGCTGGAAGTGAGCCCGTTGCCACACACGGGTTGCCACAAGTTTGTGGCTCGCTTTGGTGAAGACGCGATGAAGTTTGTGAATTCAGCAGTAGGTAAAGAACTCTGCCTGCGCGGCATCAATGCGAAAGTGGTCGAAGCCGGTGTCGTCCGGCTCGGCGAGACAGCCAAAAAGCTTTAGCCACAAAAAGGCACAAGAGGCACAAAAGGCACCAGAAGAATAGACAAGGTGTTGTTTACCTGATTGAAACTTCTTGTGCCTTTTGTGCCTCTTGTGCCTTTTTGTGGCCTTCTCACGCAGCTCGTTGCCGGGCGTGTCGCCCTTCGGCAAACTCCTCAATCATCTTGTTATTAAAAACCGGTATGTCCTGCGGCTTACGGCTCGTGATGAGCCCGTTATCAACCACTACCGCGCGATCGACCCAACGTGCGCCCGCATTTACCAGGTCAGTTTTCAACGACGGCCACGACGTGATGTTCCTGCCTTTAATCACTTCCGTTTCGATTAACAACCACGGCGCGTGACAGATCGCCGCCACCGGTTTTCCCGT
Organism: Pyrinomonadaceae bacterium; assembly: GCA_035276425.1. Lineage (GTDB taxonomy): Bacteria > Acidobacteriota > Blastocatellia > Pyrinomonadales > Pyrinomonadaceae > PSRF01. The sequence continues at coordinate 7,260 of DATELP010000020.1, read as the reverse complement.
GGCGAAAAATCCGTCGACAAACTCAACTGCCCTCATCGACATCCGCAGTTGATCCGGGTTGCGCACGCCACCCGGCAACAGCAACGCGTCGTAATCATCCGACCGCGCCAGGTTCAACGGCATATCGACGGGAAACGTGTCCGCCTTCTCGTCGTGATTCCAACCCTGCACTTCTCCCTCGGCCGGCGAAACGATCTCGATTTCTGCTCCCGCTGCTTCCAATGCTTCCTTCGGACCTGTCAATTCAACCTGTTCGAATCCATCGGCCACTAAAATAGCGATTTTCTTACCTTTTAAACTCTTCCCCATGTGCTCCCCTCCGTGCTCGCAATAAATTCGCAGAGGTCCATTGCAACAAAGATGCCGTCAAAAATTGCACGTAGATTGCCGCAAAGTGCGGTCGCGAACGTAACGAAGCACAACACACTGTTCGTACTCACTACTCGATTTGAAGGGATTTGCGTCTAAACGACCTTGCGTTTCCAGCGGCCCTGCCGGAAAACCGCGCCGCTGACGACCGCGAGTGTTGAAAACGCGATGGTGATCGCGATAAAGACCCCGCGCGGCCCGAACCCGAGCACCACGCTGAGCACGTAAGCGAGCGGGATTTCCCAAAGCCAAAAGACGAATAGATTGATTACGGTCGGCGTCCACGTGTCGCCCGCGCCGTTGAACGACTGTCCGAGCACCATGCCGTAGGCGTAAAACAGAAAACCGTAAGCAACGATCCTTAAACAGTCGACTCCATAATGCGTCACATCCGGATCGGACGTGTAGAACCAGATGATCTGCGGCGCAAACACGATAAACAGCACCCCGACGACGCCGAGGAAGATCATGTTGTAGAAGCCGGCTTTCCAAACCGCTTGCTCGCCGCGATCCGGGTTTCCAGCGCCGAGCGCCTGACCCACCATCGTCGCCGCGGCGTTTGCCATGCCCCACGACGGCAACAGCGCAAACAGAATTACGCGAATGCCAAACGTGTAACCGGCGACCGCGTTACTGCCGAAACTGGAGATGATCCGCACCAGACCGATCCAGCTCGCCATGCCGATGAACACTTGAAACGTTCCCGTGCCCGACAATCGCATGAGCCGCCAAATGATCGACGGTTCGATTCGCAGATGTTTGCGTTGCACGTCGAACCGTCCGCCGGATCGCACGAGCTTGCTCAACGCGAAAAGCGCACCCGTCCCACGACCGATGTTCGTCGCGATCGCCGCGCCTACGATGCCCATTTTCGGAAACGGTCCAATCCCGAAGATCAAACACGGACCAAGCACGATGTTGATCCAGTTTGCGAGCCACAACGTGCGCATCGCGATAGCCGCATCGCCCGCGCCGCGAAAGATCGCATTCACCATGAAGAGCAGGACGACAGTCGCGTTTCCCGCAAGCATGACGCGCGTGAACGCGGAACCGTGTTCAATCACCCACGGCGATCCGCCCATGAGCGCGAGCAGTTTCGGCGCAAACGGCGTCGCGACCACCGCGATCAGGATCGACACCAGCAGTGCGAGCGCAATCGCCTGCACTGCCGCGCGTGCCGCACCATCCGGATTGTTTTCACCGATGCGCCGCGCAACCATCGCCATCGCGCCGATACTCAAGCCGATTGCGAGCGCGTAAATGATCGTGAGCAGTGATTCAGTTAAACCGACTGTGGCGGCGGCGTCAGTGCCGAGGTGTGAAACCCAGAAGATGTCGACGACGGCGAAGATGCTCTCCATGAGCATCTCGAGCACCATCGGAATGGCGAGCAAAAGAATCGATCTGCCGACTGGACCAGTGGTGTAACTGCGACGCGAGCCGCGCAGCGACTCTTTGATATCGGACCAGAGGCTTGGTTGCTCTTCTACCGGAGTGGTGATGGGAGAATCATGCGCGTCCAAAATCATCCTCAAGACGAGTGATGTCGTCTTCGCCAAGATAGTTACCGCGTTGCACTTCGATGAAGATCAGATCGTCAGTGCCGGGGTTTTCAACGCGGTGCGCGGAGCCGATCGGAATATCGATCGCTTCGCCGTCACGAACCGTGATCTCGCGGCCGTCGAGAGTCACCTTTGCTATACCGGCAACGACGACCCAATGTTCCGCACGTTGCGCGTGTTTTTGGTAACTCAAACGTTTTCCGGGCAACACTTCGATCCGTTTGACCTTGAAGGTCGGTCCTTCTTCCAGCACGGTGTAGCTGCCCCACGGACGTCGATCGAATTCTCTCACTGTCATGATCCTCCGCGTCATTTAACCACAAAAAAAGACCATCCACAGATTACGCAGAAAAAAATCTGTGTAATCTGTGGATGGCCTTGTGTGTTTGTTTGCGCTTAGGAAGCGGCTCGCAACGTCACGTAGATGACCAAGTCGCGCCGTTTTACCAGCACGAGCGCCGGACGGCTACCCGACTGCTGAATCGCACTCGAAAACTCCGCAAACGTTCGCACCGGTTGACGATTGACCTCCTGGATTAAGTCGCCTTGCCTGATGCCCGCATTCGCGGCGCTGCCCGAAGGATCGACTTGCGAGACGAACAGACCCTGATCGCTGGAATCGAACCCGTTGCGAGAAGCAGTGTCCGCTGTTAACGGCTGCAACCGGAGTCCAAACTTCGAATTGTTAACACCCGGAGTGGCGCCATTACTGCTGCTCTCGTCGTCGTCCGTGTCGGGACGTCGCCGATCCGGCAGTTCCGCCAGCGCAACCTGAAGGTTTTGATCGCGTCCATTACGCACCACTGTCACCGTCGCTGTTGCGCCCGGTTTTATGCTCGCAACCTGATTACGCAGGCTGTTGGTGTCGATGACGGGTTGATTGTTGACGGCTGTCAGGACGTCGCCGCGTTTGATTCCCGCTCGCTCCGCCGGACCACCTGCTGTAACCGAAGTAACGATCGCGCCGCGCGCCGCCGGCAGATTCAAACTGCTCGCCAGATCAGCATCGACTGACTGAATCGTCACACCCAACATGCCACGGCTGACTTTGCCGTTCTTCAGCAACTGATCCATCACCGCTTTCGCCATGTTTGAAGGAATCGCGAAACCGATGCCGATGTTGCCGCCGGAAGGCGAAAGGATCTGCGAGTTGATGCCGATGAGTTCGCCGGTCGTGTTGACGAGCGCGCCGCCCGAGTTACCGCGATTGATTGCCGCGTCGGTCTGAAGAAAATCTTCAAAACTGCCGTCGCTCAATCCGGTGCTGCGGCCCTTCGCACTGACGATGCCGGACGTGACGGTCTGTCCGATACCCATCGGATTACCGAGGGCGAGGACCGGATCGCCGACGCGTACTTTGTCCGAATCACTAAATGAAAGCGTCGGCAGGCTCGTGGCCTCGATCTTCAACACCGCGAGATCGCTCGGCGGATCTGAACCGACTACCTTTGCGGTAAAGCTGCGGTTGTCCGTCAATTCGACTCTGATTTCGAGTGCGCCGTCGACCACGTGATGGTTCGTCAGGATGTAACCGTCAGGACTGACGATCACGCCGGAACCGACACCCTGCACGGGCCGCTGCGGCTGTTGTTGCATTTGTGGAAGCCGATCCCCGAAGAACTCACGAAACTGGGGATCGTCCATGAAGGGAAACTGTTGCGCTGTTCGCGCTCGCTCTGTCGACCGGATCGTCACGACAGCCGGTGAGACGCGGCTCACCAACTCGGCGTACGAAGTCTGAAGCACGGGCACACCGGCGCTCGACGTTACCGGCGGCGCGGTGGTCGCCGGCTGTAGACTCAGCGCGCGGCCCTGACCGTTGCATGAAGCAAACGAAACTACAACGAATGCCAGACTCAAAAGAATGTTCGCACGGGAGCTGGCGCCCCGGAAACGTCCGCTAATATTCATTTCTTCTCTCTTTCTCAAGTTCATGCCGTTTATGAAATGTAGACTTTTGATTCACTCACGCTCTTTTCCGTTTACCGCCCCATTACGCCGAAGGCGTTCACTAATTTCAGCCCCGGGTTCGAGCTTTCGCGAGAACCCTGGGAAAACAATTCAAATTCGCGACCAAACCCTGAAAGGGTTAGCCAGTTGGCGAACCCTTTCAGGGTTCAATGACTATTTCTATGATTACCCAAGGTTGTCGCTGCGCTCCAACCTTGGGCTAAAACTAGCGAACGCCTTCGGCGTATTCAAACTGATGCACTACGCGGATTCGGGAGGTTTGAAGGTTGCCTGCGTGTGTTATACTCCGCCCCGGCAAACCTAGTGAAATACCCAAAAGAAGCCGCCTTTTCCCCTGATTTTCCAGCCGCGGCGCCGATTCGAGGAACAAGATGCAGGGGGTAGAAATCTCAAACGGCCGCGAGGACAATTCTGTTCTCATCGTCAACGACGAGCCTGACCAATTACGGTTGATGCGAACTCTGCTCAATAAGGCAGGGTTTAGCGTCGTTACCGCTGAAGACGGTGTCGAAGGTCTCGCGCAGGCGAAGCGCAAACGCCCGGATCTCGTTATCAGCGACGTTACGATGCCGTTGATGAACGGGCTGGATTTCTGCCGTCACGTGCGCGCCGATAGTGAACTCAAAACTGTTCCTATCCTTTTAATAAGCGCGCATCAGAAAGACACGGAAACGGTCGTCGAAGGATTGCGCGCCGGCGCGGACGATTACCTCGAGATTCCCTGTGACTCCACGCGGTTGATCGCCAAAGTCTCGCGTCTGCTGGAACGATCGCGTCTCGAAGCGAGTTACCGCGATCTCGTCGAACAGGCCACCGACGTCATCTTTACTCAGGATCTCACTGGCCGTTTGACCAGCATCAATCTCGCGGGCGAAAAGTTTTTGGGCCGCAATCAGGACGAGATTCTCGGCAACTCGTTCTTCGCGCTTTTCGGCGTGATTCCGGAAGACAACGGTTTTGCGGGCGGATTTAAAGAGTCGCGGGAAGTTCGGCATCAATTTCTCGCACACTCGGCTGCCGGTGAGGATCGCTGGCTCGACCTGATCCTGTCGCCGATCAAGAAACTCGACGAGACCATCGGCTTTCGCGGACTCGCGCGCGACATCACTGAACGAAAGCGCTTTGAAGAAGCGCTGCGCGACTCCGAAGAGCGTTACCGGCTGCTGTTTGAATCAACGCCGCAACCGATCTGGGTTTTCAATGAAGACACGCTCGGGTTTCTCGCGGTTAACGAAGCGGCGACGCGTACCTACGGCTACACCCGCGACGAATTTCTCTCGATGACCATCAACGATCTGCGGCCCGAGGAAGACATTCCGACGTTGATGATCAAGAACGATCCCGAGGATTTGGTGATTTCCAGTCCGTGGCGCCACCAGACGCGCGACAAAAAGACGATCTACGTCGAAATGAGTTCGCATCCGGTCGTGTTCGACGGCAAAAACAGCAAGCTCGTGATCGTCAACGACGTCACCGAACGAAAGCTGCTCGACGAGAAACAGCAACGTTTACACACGTCGCTGCAACAGTCCGCGGCGGAATGGCGGCAAACCTTCAACGCGATCGAGTTTCCCGTGCTGATCGTCGATCTGGCGGGCGCCATCAAACGCTCAAATCTCGCGGCCGAACAGATCGCCGGTATCGCAGCGGAAGAACTGGTGGACCGGTTGGTGGGCGAACTCGGCGAAAATCAGCCGTGGAAAAAAGCGGCGGAGCTAATCGAGCGGTTTCGCGACAATCCCGCGCCCGTTTCTGAAGAAGTAAAAGACGGCGCGAGTGGAAAAACGTGGGCCATAACACTTTATCAAATCAATGAATTTGGTTCGGTGCGTGAGCGCGTGATTCTCATCGCGCAGGACATCAGCAAACGCGCCGAACTCGAAGCGTCGCTGCGGCAGAGCGAGATGATGTCATTGTTGGGATCGCTGGTGGCAGGCGTGGCCCACGAAGTCAGAAATCCGCTTTTTGGCATTTCGTCCATTCTCGACGCGTTTGAGACGAGATTCAGCGATCGCACCGAATACCTGCGTTATACAAACGTGCTGCGCGATGAAGTCGGCCGTTTGACGGTGCTGATGGAAGAACTGCTGGAATACGGCAAACCGTTTCGCGGTGAACTCTTCCTGGTCCCAATCGAAGAGATGATCGCGCGGTCCATCAAGGCGTGTGTGCCGGCAGCGGGTGTGGCCCAGGTGAAACTCGAAAGCGACGTCGCAGCCGGCTTGCCGAAAATCCGCATCGATCGGCGGCGATTGTCGAAAGTTTTTGTAAACTTGATCGAGAATGCGATTCAACATTCACCACAGGGCAGCGTTGTAATCGTTGAAGCGCGCCGCGTGATCGACGGCGGCCACGACTGGGTCCAGTGCGCGATCAAGGATTCCGGAACCGGCATTCTCGAACAGGACATTCCCAAAATTTTCGAACCATTCTTTTCAAAACGGCGCGGCGGGACCGGACTCGGTTTGGCTATTGCCCAACGCATCATGCAGGAACACGGAGGTAAATTGATCGCCGGAAACAATTCGCACGGCGGAGCATGTATGATAGCGCGCTTCCCAACACCGACGGAGGAAGACAGTTAAAAATGTCCAGGAACAAGGTCTTGGTTGTCGACGATGAGTCGGGAGTCAGATTCGGCATCCGTGATTTTCTCGAACAGCACGGATACGAGATCGACGAGGCAGAGAGCTGCCAGGACGCCCAACACATCTTTCGTACTTCCAGACCGGACATCGTCATCGCCGATTACATGCTGCCCGACGGGACCGCACTCGATCTGCTGCCACGTTTGAAAGAGATCGACTCGGGAATTCCGCTGCTCGTGTTGACGGCGCACGGGTCAATTGATTTAGCGGTAAGGGCGATTAAAGAAGGCGCGGAACAGTTTCTGACCAAGCCACTGGAATTGCCGACACTGCTCGTAATCCTTCAGCGTTTACTGCAAAAACAGCGCAATCACCACAAACAACTCGCCAGTAAATCTCGCCAGGTGCGACAGGCGATTGACCCGTTCATTGGAACGAGCTCGGCGATCCGCACGCTACGGGAACAAGCGAAAAAGATATTGTCGACTGAAAGCCCGGTGCTGATTCTCGGCGAAACGGGAACCGGCAAAGGCGTGCTCGCGCGCTGGTTACACGATAACAGCCCGCGCGCTGAGGAAGCATTCGTGGATCTGAATTGCGCGGGACTCTCGCGTGAACTCCTCGAAACCGAACTCTTCGGCCACGAAAAAGGCGCGTTTACGAGCGCGACCGCGTCGAAGCAGGGCCTGTTTGAAGTGGCCCATCGCGGCAGCATCTTTCTCGACGAAGTCGGCGACGTCGATCTGCAAATTCAGCCGAAGCTTTTGAAG
>DATELP010000019.1:0-11243 GCA_035276425.1 Pyrinomonadaceae bacterium | reverse complement strand
TGAAGATTACGGCGATCGAGTCGTAAAACTCGGCCCCGCGACAGCGCTCAATCCGCCGAGTATCGACGACGACTTCGACGATCACATCGGCGCCGGTATGCGTTTCGTCGAAAAAGGAACCTTCCGCGCGCGGAAACTTGCGCGTGGCTTTTTACGGAAGTTCTCAGGTTCGCTACGATGAGCGCATGAACATTGCGCGCGCGCTTCTCCTCTTGCTTCTCTTCTTGATTCTTCCCCAGGCCGCTCACGCCTGCGGGTGTTTTCCCAACATAACGGTCCTCGACGATTACGAAAGTGCAGACCTGATCCTCATCGCGCGCCTGAAGTCATTAACAAAAGGTCCCAACCGATTTCCGAGCGACATTAGTCATGTAACGATGACTGTCGAAAAGGTATTCAAAGGTGACGCAAAGACGGGCGCGGACTTAACGATTGCACAGGGCGACGCTGTTCTCGGTTGCTCGTGGGATTTCTTTGCGGAGAACGTTGGCGAATCCTTTCTCCTTTATGTGGGGCTGCCAGAAAAACCTTCGGAACCGATCTACGTCTCAACCTGCTCGAGGTCGACCGCTGTCGAAGGTGCAAAAGAAGATCTTCTCTACCTCGAGAACATTGATAAACGGCGCGGCCATACGCGTGTCTCCGGAGTTATAGATCGCGACGGTGACGAAGATCAGACTGGTCAACAAGTCCGCATCGTCGGCAAAAACAAAACATACATCGCGACCACTGATAAGGACGGAGTTTATGAAATCTATGATCTGCCGCCCGGACGATACTCGCTTGAGCCCGTTTTGCACTCTGGTTGGAAGATCGATGAATGGCGCCTAACACGTGAATGGACGCGGGCGGACTGGAGGCGATCGGAGCTCAACCTGCCTCCTCCGACTAAAGTGTGGTTCACACTTCATCCCAGGAAACACTTCGGTGCGTCAGTTGACCTGCGGCTCGCCAATAAAATTGCCGGCCGAGTGACCACACCCGCAGGCCAAGCGTTGAATCGAGTTTGCGTTTCGCTTGTGCCGATCGAGGATTCCGGTTCCGACGTCTGCCGTGACTTTTCCAATGCGGACGGCACGTTTGCTATCGAGTCCGTCGCAGCCGGCTCTTACCGCCTGCTGCTTAACTACGAGAACATCCGCAGCAGTTATCAACCTTTTCCAAAGATGTATTACCCGGGTGTGGCGACTGCCGAGGCCGCGAAGGTGTTCACGGTGAAGTTTGGCGAGAGTATTGAGGGGTTGCAGTTCGTTGTTCCCACTTTGTATGAAAGAGTTAAATTCGAAGGCGTGGTTCGCTATGCGAATGGACGGCCAGCGAGCGGCGCACAGGTGACATTCACCACGCCAAAGACTGCGGAGATTGATGGCGATATCAGCGCAACCACAGATCGACGCGGGCGCTTCTCACTAACGGTGCTCAAAGGTCTACGTGGCGAACTCTTCAGCGGCTATGCACCTGAGAGTTACGAATTCGTCAACTGTTCGAACCTCAAAAAAGCAAGGGCGCAGACCGGAAAACCTTATTTCTCAACGCCACGCCTACAGGTTGAGACAACTGAAAACAAGACGTTTGCATTGAAACTTCCAGTGTCGCCATGCCGCTGAACGACGACCTTAATGCGCGAGCAAACGTCGAAATGTAGAATTCCGTGACGCGCCGAACACAAAATTCGCATCTCATGTCGCGTTCGGTTCGTATCCCCTGCACTTGTGATGAGCAATTATCGAGAAGCACCGACAGTCGGCCGCATGCTGACCCTCGATGCGATGCGTGGAGGCGCAGCGCTGGCTGTCGTCACTTACCACGCGCTCGGGGTCGCGCCGCAAACGGCGTTGAGCGGCTGGCAACACTGGCTGCCGCACATCACGTCGTACGTCGTTCATTTCGCGTTTGCAGGCATATATCTCTTCTTCGTCATCTCCGGTTTTTGCATTCACCTGCACTGGGCCAAAGCACGCGCAGCAGGTGTTCACAGTCCGGTAATTAATTTCTTCTACTTCTGGAAACGACGCGTGCGGCGCTTGTACCCGCCGTACTTCGCGGCGCTCGCGGTGTACCTGGTCTATCGCGCGTACCAGACTCCGGTTGAAGTCACAGGGTTTTACTTGTGGGACGTTCTGCTTCATGTGTTCATGTTGCACAACCTGGACCTGCGGACCACGTACACGATCAACGGAGCTTTCTGGACACTCGCGATCGAAGAGCAATTGTACCTTGCTTATTTTCTGCTGCTGTTTCTGCGGATTCGTTACGGCTGGACCATAACGTTGGTGTTGTGCTTTGCCGCACGTTTTGCGTGGCTGGTCATGAGCCGCGGTCTCAGCGAGTCTTTCGGGTTCCACATCCCACTCACGGAAGCGGCCGCGACGAATTGGTTTATCTGGGCGCTGGGCGCTTTAAGTGTCGAAGCAGCTTTGGGATTGATAAAGCTGCCTGCGTGGTGCTCGAAACTTTCGCTCGCGGGTGTTGCGCTCGGCTGCGCAATGGCGTTGGCGCAAATCCTGCCGCTGACAGATCAATCCGGCTGGATACACGATCTCGGCTGGTTGATCATGCACCCGGCGTGGGGCGTGGGATTTTTCATCCTCGTTAACTATGCGGTTGCGGCTGAGCAGCGTTGGCGCTTGAAGTCGTTGGCTGTTCCGCGTCTGATTCCGGCGCTCGCGTCAGTCGGACTCATCTCGTACTCGTTGTATCTGACGCACTCGTTTGTCCTGATGCACTGGTACTGGTTTGGTTTCACCAGACTGCACATCCTCACAATTTCACTACTAATACTGACACCGGTGTCGGTCGCCTTTGCATGGGTATTCTTCCGTCTCTTTGAGCGCCCGTTCATGAACTCTGTAGCTACGAAACGTCCAGCGAAACCCGTTGCTCCGGTTGAAGAAGAAATCGGCCTTGTGCGCGAAGTAGCGTAACTCAGCCACAAAAAGGCACAAGAAGCACAAAAGGCACAAAAAGAAGCTAACCAGGAAAGGCGTCCTGCTAACTCACTTCTGCTTCTTGTGCTTTTTGTGCCTTTTTGTGGCTATTAACGACGAGTTAGGCGGGGGCGGGAGTAGTTGAGGCGGATGGTGACGAGAAAAGGCGCGTCGGATTTGATTGATGGGCTGTAATAGATCGTTTGCGGTACGGGCGCGTAGCGATTCAGCAGACGCGCGGAGACAGCGCTCGCTTCCCTCTCGGTTTTGGTCCATGCCTGGCCCGCGCCGCCCGTCAGTTCCAAACGTCCCGGTGGACCACCCCACGACTTCTCCCACGCCGCTACTTGTTCAGCCGAAAGCGTCTGCGCACGATCAGTGATCTGAAGGCCGTCGAGCGGAGCTTTGGTGACGATGAAGCTGAGAACCTCGGCCGTGTGATCGGTGCGTGTACGTCGTAGCGTGAGATACGCCGGACGATCGGTCTGCGCCGGAATATCAGTTAGCAAACCAGACTGCACGCGGTTGTCGCCGCCGCGCGTGCGTGTTGTTGGGAAAATAAGATGCGGCTCGCCTAAAGTTCCATCCGCATACTGCTCGCGATCGACGACATACAAATAGCCCGTGCGGGCGGCTTCGATGGTCAAACGCACACGATCGCCTTCGGCAAAGCGCGTTCCCGCCGTCACACGTTCAGCGATCCACTCTTCGTCGCGTTCACTCTCATGGACCACGATCCGCTCACCCTCAGCATCCTCATCCGCTGGACGCAAACGCCAAACGGTCACACCGACGACCGTATCTCCCGCAACTCCGTTCGGCGAGATAGCGCGAGTCGCAACACGATAATCGCGCGCCCCAACACGTTTCGGCTTCTTGCGTCCGGGACTGAACGCCGTATCCCAAAGATTCCTGGTCGTGTCTTCCTTCTGCCCGAATGACGGCGCGTCGAGAGAAATGAGCAGACAGAGTACAACAGCACTAACGACCACCAAACGTTTGTAAGATCGCACTGTCATTAGCTTTTGTGCTTCTTTGTGGCTACCGCCACTCGCCCTGCTGAACAAACGCGGCCCAGTAATACGGCGAACGCCAACCCTTTTGCCGCCACATCTCAAACTGCGCCGATCGAAGCGCAGCGGCCGGACGCTGACCGTTCTTAATCATCTCCGCATAAAGCCGGCCCATCAGATCCGCCGTTCCCCGATCGCTCACGCTCCACAAACTGACGATGACGCGCGGCGCTCCCGCGTACATGAAGCCACGCGTCAACCCGACCAGCCCTTCACCTTTTATCTCGCGCCCCAAACCCGTCTGACACGCGCTCAGCACAACAAGCTCCGCGGGAAGTTGCAGGTTGTAAATCTCCTGCGCCCGCAGAAATCCATCGCGCGCCTGCCCTCGTTCATCAACCAGCGAAAGCACGATCGCGGAGAGTCCCGGCTTTTCGCTGTCGATGTAGCCGTGCGTCGCGAAATGAATGTAACGATACTCGCGCAACTCGCCGCCGAGTGCTGCCGCGCGCTGCGCATTGAAGTCAACCGCTTTCAGATTCTCGCCGCGGGGCATCACCGACAGAATCCGCTCGGCTTCCTGTCTCGTGTACGGCAGCCGCGGGATGCGCAATTTCGCTTCACCATCGCTCAAGTGTTCGACAATGCGTGTGGCGTAAAAATCCGGAACGCGCGCTTGCTCGCGAACACTGCTGTTAACGCGAGGATCGGCAACGTCAAACACCGGATCCGCAATCACAGCGATATCCCGTGGCGCCATCTTTCGTCCCGCCCGCTCTTTCCTTTGCACCGCGAGCGCAGACGCCGACGCGAGCGTCACGATCTCGTGCTTAACGATCAAAGGCTGGTAAACCGATCGGTTACGAGCATCCGGAACCGGCAGCATCGCGAACGGAATGTATTGCAGCATTCCATCCGCAACGACAGCCAAACGCTTCGAACCCAACTGTGCGGCCACTGGTCCAAGCACCATCTCGCCAAGCGCCGTCGCAGCTCTCGTCAACTCCGAATCCGCGCGCCTGATTCGTTCGCGTCTTTGTGTCTCACTCTCGTTCTTCTTCTTAACACTGCGTGCGCGCACGAGCCCGTAAACTCGTCGCGCTGACTGCTCGATTTGATCGCGCGCCGGCAACAAATAACTCTTGCACGAGTTTTGTGTGATGGCCCAAAGATAACTGCGCTCCGTTCCCAGCGAGTACTCCAACAGCATCGTGTCGCGATCGAGCAACTGTTGCTGCACCTCTGGCAAAGCAAGCGTGGCCGGCTGCGTGATCGCGGCGTAGCGCGGACTACGGCGGCGGATGTCTCCCTGAACCTGTTGATACTCGTTCTCTAGCGCGCTGACTTCCTTCTTCAACGCCGCCACTTGCTCATCAGTGTTTCGTTGTCCGCGCAAGCGCATCAGTCGTTCAGCTTTCGCGTTGAGCACTTGCGAGAGTTCACGCTCACGATCCAGCAACGCCGGATCGACACCCTCGCGCAGATCGACGCCCGACTCCGTAAGCATCTCCCGAAAACCACGTGCGCGTGCGCGTTCACTGATCTGAAAAGCGGTCGCGTCATGGCCTTTAGCCGGCTCACGCAGGTGCATCAGCATCAACAGGTCGGTATAAAACTCGTAGGCGTTCTGCTTCGTCGCCAGGTAGGACGCGCGTAATTGCCGGCTACTTACTTGAATGCGCATCGCTTCGACGAGCGCGATCGAAATTTCAATCTGCCGGCGTGCTTCAGCGAAATTACCGCGGTCACGTTCGGCACGCGCCAGTCCTTGTCGCGCCCACGCTTCATCGCGCTTCGCCCCGAGCAATTCAAAAATCGAAATCGAATCGGCGTAGTCTTTAACCGCTTCCTGCGAGCGTCCTGAGAGCGCGTGAATGTTTCCGATGAGAGTCTGCGTGACTGCTTCGAGTCGCCGGTCGCCAACGGCACGCAAGAGTTCGAGAGCTTGCTGGTGGTTTGCGAAAGCCTTATCGATCTCGCCGCGTAAAGCGTAAATTTCTCCTTCCGCATTTAGCGTGACTGCTTCACCGCGACGATCACCTGCCGTGCGGCGGAGTGGAAGCGCGCGTTCGTAGTAGTCGAGAGCTTTTGCCGGTTCATCCATCGCGGCATACGTGTAGCCGATGTAGTGAAGCGAGTTGGCCTCACCCGCGACGTCTTTCACTTCGCGTCGCAGTTCGAGCGCACGTTGCAAGTACTCGAAAGCCTGCGGCGGATCGCCGAGGACGCGATAAACGATTCCGATGTTGTCGAGCGTGTCAGCCTCGCGCCGTTTGTTGCCGCTCGCCTGACGCAGCGGCAACGCCTGTTGGTAATACTCAAGCGCCTTCTGCACCTCGCCGAGACTGAAATAGATAACCCCGATGTTATTCAGCGTGTCGCCCTCGCCGCTGTTGTTCTGCAAACTGCGCCAGAGCGGAAGCGCTTGCCAGTAATAATCAAAAGCCTTCTGCGGTTCGCCGAGAATGTCGTAAACACCGCCAATGTTGTTCAGCAGCGCCGCCTCGATGGCGACGTATCCGAGAGCCCGACTTAGCGGCACAGCCTGCGCGTAGTAAGCGAGCGCCTTCGTCAGTTCGCCCGTCGCGTGGTAACCGAGCGCGGCCGTGTTCAGAGTGAGCACTTCCATCGGACGATCTTCGAGCGCCCGAAAGACAGGTATCAGCGCTGCAAACTTTTCCAATGCCGAACGTCGTGCATCGGCAGTCGGCTGTCGCGCAAGCTTTTGCGCTTCCCGGAAATCGCGCTCGGCGTCGGCTTGCGTACGATCGGTAGACGTCGGCTCGCGCACTGCTTCGAGTTTGATCTCATAAGCGCCCGGCAGTGCATTCTTGTTGGGCGCGCGTACTTCGACTGCATACTCACCTGCTTGCGCGACCACTGCGGAAATCGGTTCCGGCCCGCGATTGCCGTTCGGACTATCGACCTCCATCACGCGTTCTCCGTTTGGTGCGACCAACGCGATAGCCACGTCAATTCCCTGCTGCTCGACGACAACGCGAACGTACTGCCCGGCAGATAACGCGAGACGAAACCGGTGTGACTCACCGCCTTTCATCTCGCGCTGAAGCGGCACACCCAATGCCAGCACGGGCGAGTCTGCTTGCGCAGCGCGCACACCAAGGCCGGACACGGCGAGCAGACAGACGAGCACACACAACGTCGTTCTGCGCCGGATGTACCGTGCGTGCGTCACGCCGAACAAAGCCTTTCCGCGGAAATCGTCAGGCCGATCTTAAAGTCACCTTTCCGGAAGAACCTGACCGGGCTGGGCCGTGGCCGACCACGTGCCAACCTCTTCGTTGTGGTTCGATCCTTCTCTGCACGAAGGACCATCGATCGTCCCGCTCATCGTGTTTGAGTTAACACTTCCGGTGAACGTGTATATGTGTAGCGGATCGAGGATAACGGTGAACTTGAGATCCGGAGCGGGATCAAACCTCGCATCGTGCAGATCGCGTCTGAGAATCTGATCAGGTCCGACCAGATCGGCAACGGATCCGCGGAGGCTACCGGTAGATTCCTCGCGCGCGATATCCAGAATGTTCAGTTCATTCAGTTGCGCCACGCACGATTCGACGGTAAGGGTCCAGTTCCCCACCACTTCAGGAAGAGTTTGCGCTGTGCCTGCGGCGGCCGGCATTGGTTGACTCATAACATTCCTCCAGACTTTTTGTTGAGTTTTCAGAATCGAAAGCGAACAGCTTCCGGTTTCGAACGAGGGACGAAACCACTGTCATCTCTGAGTGCGAAAAAAGGAGACCGATCCCCTCAGTTGCCGTACGAAAAAGTTTCGGGAACGTGAGTCACCGAGTTTGAGTTTTAATGCTTTATGCGCCCTGTGTTCGTGAGTTTAGTGATGTTCCAGCTTTATCAGGTGCGCGAGTATATCACCGCTTCCCTTAATGACAACTTCTTTTTGGTTCTCGTCGCGCTCCGCGACTGGTGGCGGATCACGGCGCGTCTCGAGCAAGGTTCTTGCGTCCGCGTTTAGTTCCGGAAACTTGACGACGCCGTCGTCGCGCGGGTTTGCAAAACCCTTTAGCAATTCCAACAGCGGGACGGGATGAGCTGACCAAACGAGCCAAACTTTCTCTGTTCCGCGCTTCTCGTCAAAACGAAACCAGCTCTGTTCGGGAATCTGAAGCTCCTCGTTTGCTTCCACGCGGGAGCGGCTGTTGTTTGCTGTCGGCGAGGGAAACAGAACTGTGTAAACAGGCGTCTCGGGTGTTGAGGTGAGGTGTTCGTTCAGAATGTAGAGATAACCGGCGTGTGCGCTTTTGATGTGTAAGCGGACGCGATAGTCGGGTTCGAAGTTGATCTCAGCACTTGGGCGGAATGGTTCTTCGAAGGGTTTGCCGTCGCGATACTTTTGCACGAGTAGCCAGTAGCTCAGGCGGCGTTGCGGCGCCGGGGCGGGAACTGTTGCCGGTGGCGTTTGTGATTTCAACCAGACGCGCGCGCCAACTCCGAGGCTCGCTAAAACGAGCAAGCCACACACCAGGACGATAACGTGTCGCATGAGTCGTGTCTGTGTTCGTTTTGTCTGCGGAGTTGGGTCCGTTGGCAATGCTTTGAGTGCTGAAGCAAACTCTTCAACAGTCTGATAGCGATCGTCACGTTCCTTCTGTAGTGCTTTCGTGATCGCTCGAATTACCTGCTCCGGCACGTTGTGGTTCACGGTGAGCGGCTCAGATGCGCGCTGAAGAATCGCAGCGAGAACGTCGCTCCGCGTTGGACCACCAAACGGCGCGCGTCCTGCAAGCATCTCGTAAACCACAACGCCGAGACTCCAAATATCTGTGCGTGCATCTACCGGAAACCCGCGCGCCTGTTCCGGCGACATGTATGCAATGGTGCCGAGAATCACACCCGCCGACGTGTACGCAGTCTGCGTCGTCGAAGCTTCAGGCTGCTGCGTCAAAGGGGTTGGCTTAGCAAGACCGAAGTCCAATAACTTAACGTTGCCATCAGCGTCGAGCATGATGTTTTCGGGTTTGATGTCGCGATGAATGATCCCCTGCTGGTGCGCCTTCGACAACGCGCCGGCCACTTGCCGCGCGACGTCGAGCGCGACGCTGAGTTTCATTGGTCCATTCTTCAAACGCTCGCGCAGCGTGACGCCCTCGACGTACTCAGCGGCGATGAAGTGCATGCCGTCGGCTTCCTCGATCTCGTAAATCGTTACGATGTTGGGATGATTGAGCGCCGACGCCGCGCGTGCTTCGCGTTTGAAACGCCCAACGCGCTTGTCGGTCGTGGAAGATTGAAACAACACCTTGAGCGCGACCTTGCGCCCGAGCCGCGTGTCGCGCGCGAGGTAAACGGCGCCCATACCGCCGACGCCGAGAAGCGATGACACCTCGTACCGGCCGACGGATTTTCCTATCAGCGGGTTGGGTGACACTTCTTCGGACAAGCTATTGGTTTCGAGACCGTAAACGGGCGAGTCGAGAAAGTCGCCGGTCATTTCGTGAGCAGCGATGAGCGCTTCGACCTTCTTGCGCAAAGTCGCGTCAACGCCGCAAGCATCGTCGAGAAAGGCTGCGCGCTCTTCTGCTCGACGCTCTAGTGCAGCGTGGAAGAGTTCGTTGACGCGGCGATAAAGCTCAGGGGTCATGAGGACTTTCAACGTGCTCGAAGTTTGCTGCGCGCGACGCGGTAATGCTAGCCGCCGAGTTCGACACGAAGCCAGGCGCGCGCCATTTTCCATTGCCGTTCGACCGTGGCGTGCGAAACGGACAGGACCTCGGCAGATTCTTCGATCGTCAGTCCACCGAAGAAGCGTAGTTCGACGATCCGGCTTTGCTGCGGATCGAGTTCGTCCAACTTGTGCAAAGCGAGATTCAGCGCCAACAGATCAACGTTTGACTTACCGGCGATGCGATCCGCTTTGCTCAACGACAAGCTGTAATGCACGCCGCCTCGTTTTGCGGCCTGCCTGACGCGCACGCGATCGACCAGAATGCGTCGCATGAGCCGGGCGGCGATGCCGAAGAAGTGCGCGCGGCTCTGCCACTGGATCTCTGACTGATCTATGAGACGGAGAAAGACCTCGTTGATGAGTGCGGTTGGCTGAAGCGTGAGTTCGTGGCGTTCGCGTCTGAGATAATTAGCAGCCAACTTGCGCAACTCTTTGTAGACCAGCGGCACCAGCTCTTCGAGCGCATTCTCCTCCCCACTGCTCCACCGCTCGAGTAATCGCGTGATGTTCGGCGAAGTCTGCATGGCTCAGGTGGACTCGGTTCGCTCCCATTTACTTGGGAGACGGCGGCAATATTGTCCTTGGGTGTGAGCGCTGGAATTGCGTGTACCGGCGGTAGAAGGTACTCGAAACTGTGTGGGAGTTCAATGTTTTCGAGAGAAGTTCTAATGAGTATTGGGATCTTGAACCTGTACTCCCTCTAAGCGAGCGGCGTCGTTCAAAGCGTTATCCGCACTTACCAGAGTGAAGTCAATCAGATTACCTTGCGTGATTAACAAGGTATTCCTCATCGTGATAGCTGAGGCAAGTTGGACCGCGTCATATGCTCGGAGAGCACGATTGCGAACCTTCGCGACCGCAACTCGGACAATTTGACTTGTGATGTCCACCGATGAATAGGTTGCACAGTCCTGACCTAATTCATCGCAAGCCTGATCCAGTTCAATCTGAGTAAGGTCGCCCTTATTGAAACGTCTCGTTAAAGCCGAGGTTACTTCAACCTCAGCTAGCGCAGAAATCGAGATTCTGTAGTGCGGATCATTAAGTATTGCTCTCACCCAATCCGTACCAATTTCGGCAATGTAGGCTTTGACGAGAGCGCTGCTATCAATAAAGCAATCAGCCACTAGCGCCGATCCTCAACCAAAGTCTCCGAAACCGGTTTGCCCTTAACTTTGATTGGAGGCCGTCTGACGCGTACACGCTGCATTGGATATGGATTGTCAGATTCTTCAATAGCGCCGGCGCATTCGCGTGAGTTCAACCGCGACAACACATCCAGTTGACGTCGCACTTCATCTCTCTTTTCCGGCGAGAGTTCCTTTATAGCCTCTACAATTTCTTCTACAGTCGACATGGTCTCATCCTCGGTTTGATTTTAACTTTCAAGGTGCCGTTTAGGAATCCCCTACGTGTCAGAGAGTAATTGAGGAAGCGAGGAAAGTCTTTAGAGAGATCTCAAAAATTCTCAATGTTCGGTCAAAAACGATCCTGAGCGTTCGAGACGGAAAGTACATTTGATTGCCTCCGGCGCCAGGTTGCCGGGTGAATTGTAAACTGGTAGGAATACTGAGCGTGGAGCATTTTGACGTCATCATC
>DATELP010000018.1:0-31502 GCA_035276425.1 Pyrinomonadaceae bacterium | reverse complement strand
CGCTGGAAAAGTGCAGCCTGAGATCGCGGGCAACAAGCTCGTCCCGGTCGTCGCGCACGGCGTCAAGATGATGTCGATGGCGATCCTCAAGCCGGGCGACGAGCCGATGATCGTGCGCGGGCCGATCCTGCACGGCTTGGTGCGGCAGTTCCTTCAGGACGTGGCGTGGGGCGAACTCGACTACCTGATCGTCGACATGCCGCCGGGAACGGGCGACGTGCAGTTGTCGCTCGCGCAACTCGTTCCGGTTCAAGGCGCGGTGCTGGTTACCACACCGCAGCAAGTGGCGGTGGCCGACGTGCGCCGCGCGATCAGGATGTTCGAAACGGTCGCGATTCCGGTGCTCGGCGTTGTGGAGAACATGAGCTACTTCGTCGCGCCGGATACCGGTACGCGTTACAACATCTTTGGCGAGGGCGGTGGGCAGGCGCTCGCGGCGCGTTATAACGTGCCGTTTCTCGGCGCGGTGCCGTTGGGCATCGAAGTGCGTGAAGGCGGCGACAAGGGCGTGCCGGTAGTCGTCAGCCATCCCGAGTCGCCGCAGTCGCAGGCGTTCCGAAAAGTGTCGGAAGAAATCGCGCGCCAGGTGTCGATCGAGGCGATGAAACCGGAACTTGTCGTTTTGGGAAAAGGGCAATAAGATAGGCGTCGAGAGTAATTACAGAAAGAGGATAGATCATGTCAGCAACCACAGCGCCAACCGTAGCACTCAATGTCAGCGAATCAGCGGCAACTGAGATCAAGAAGTTTATGAGCGGCGAAGAAGATTTACCCGCGAGCGCAGGACTCCGCGTGCGGGTCGTGCCGGGCGGCTGCTCCGGTTTCCAATACAGCCTCAACATTGAAGAGCAGTCACGCGAAGGCGACTTCATTCTCGACGAGAAGGGCGTGCGCATGTTTGTCGATATGTTCAGCGCGCAATACCTGAACGGCGTCGAGATTGATTACGTGACCGGCGTGATGGGTTCGGGCTTTACGTTCAAGAACCCGAACGCGACCGGTAGCTGCGGCTGCGGCTCTTCGTTTACCGCGTAACGCGCACAACGGCGAGAGATTCTTACGGGAGACGGGAGCAATCCTGTCTCCCGTTTCTATTTGGGATTAATCCGTGCTGAGAATTACTCAAGCAGCAACCCCAACCGACATCGAGCAGGCCCGCGCGCTCTTCAAAGAGTACGAAGCGAGCCTGGGTATCAGCCTCTGCTTTCAAAACTTCGATCAGGAACTCGCAAACCTGCCCGGCGATTACGCGCCGCCACGCGGGCGTTTGCTGCTCGCACGAGAGTTCGATCAACTCATAGGTTGCGTTGCGCTTCGACCGGTTGGCCCAATAACCTGCGAAATGAAACGATTGTTTGTGCGGCCTGAGTATCGCGATCGGCGTCTCGGCCGCGTCCTGGTCGAAGCAATCATCGAAGAGGCCCGCACGATTGGCTACACCCACATGCGACTCGACACGATGTCCGACCGCATGGGCCGCGCGATTGAGCTTTATAAATCTGTTGGTTTTGTCGAAATTGAGCCGTATTATCACAGCCCGGTTGACACCACGAAATTTATGGAGCTTGATCTAGTCTCCACTAAGCATTAGAAACCATCACTCTCGGGAGCAAACATACATGCCGAAGATCCAAGCGGAAACTGCTACTGGTCTGGTTGAAACTGACGCACCGGCCGGTAAAAAACTCGTCTTAGCTATCGAAGACGCAGGCGTAGACATTCTTCACCGTTGCGGCGGCAACGCACGCTGCACGACCTGCCGGGTCGAAATCCTGGAAGGAGATCCCGGCGAAATGGGCGAACTCGAACAGAACCGGCTCGCGGTCGAAGCCGAGCTCGCGCCCAACATTCGTTTGTCTTGTCAGATTCACGTGCAGAACGATCTGAAAGTGCGCGTCGTGAACCAGGCCAGTGTCAAAGGCATGGATCCCGGCCCACGTCCGCTGGACGAATAGGGCCACACGATTGCGTCACGTTTGGTCTGGGTGTAATCTTTACGCGTAATTCCAGGCGACATTACACAGAACATACACAGCCACATCACGGAGGACTTATGTTAATTGAGTCAACTGCTCATCTCCCCATCAGTCTGGCTTTCTTTCAGGAAGTTTTTCATGGGCCGGTGGGCGATGCACTGCCCCGAATCATCCTGCGGTGGGCCCACTTCGTAGCCGGTATCACCTGGATCGGGTTGCTCTATTTCTTCAATCTCGTCAACGTTCCGTTCCAAAAAGGAATCGACGCCGAAACGAAGAAGAAAGTGAACCCCGATCTGCTCGGACGCGCGCTGTGGTTTTTCCGCTGGGGCGCGGTTCTGACCGTGTTGGTGGGTCTGACTTACTACGCGATGTACATCCTGTCGCCCGACGTCAGAAACGCAAACACGCTCGGCGGCGGCCATCTCAACGTCTGGTACATCCTGGTCATGTGGCTGCTGTATCCGATCGTGCTGTTCGGAATTGAATTCCTGATCATCAAGAAGGTTCCGGCGTTGATTAAAGACGGCCGCATCTTCGCGATCGTGATGTTTGTGCTGGTAGCCATTTTCACTTACGGGCTGATCGCTTTCTTCACGTCGGCAATGAGTGTCGGCACTGAAAGCTACGCCAGCAACAAGACCTACTCGATCGGCATCGGCGGTGCATATGGCATCTTGATGATGCTGAACGTTTGGGGAATCATCTGGCCCAACAACAAGCGAATTCTCGCGGCCACCGCGGGCACCGGCCCCGCCGCGCCACCTGAGCTCGCGCGCCAGGCATTCATCGCCTCGAGAACAAACACCTGGCTCTCGCTGCCGATGCTGCTGTTCATGGGCACGTCGCACGGCGATTGGGTAATTCTCGGCAAATAACAGGTCTTTCCCGCAATTCATTGAAATAGGTCCTTTATGTCTTAATAAGACTGATAGGACCTATTTCTTTCTTCCACACTAAATCACCAGCCTCACAACGTTTCCGCCACAAACCGCGCTCATATTTGACCAAAATCGAATATTTGGAAGGAGTTTGTATGGCTACAATCGGCACTTATCAAGCGCGGCAGTTCGATCTCAGCGGTCTCAAAGGAATCTCCGACGAGACGTTGGAAATGCACTTCAAGCTCTACGAAGGCTACGTCAAAGAAACCAACAACCTGACCCAACGCATTGATGATTTCATCAAAGACGGAAACGTCGATCAGGACGAATTACCTGCTTACTCGGAACTGACTCGCAGGCTCGGCTTCGAATACAACGGCATGGTCCTGCACGAATATTATTTCGACAACATGATCAAAGGCGGCGGCACCGGCGATCCGGATCGCACGTCGCAGTTTGTGAAAGCGGCGGAGGCGTCGTTTGGCAGTTACGACATCTGGAAGACTGACTTCGTCGGCATCGGCAAGATGCGCGGTGTGGGTTGGGCCATCTGTTACCAGAATCCAGCGAACGGCCGGCTTTCAAACCACTGGATCACGCTGCACGAAACGGGCAACGTTGCCGGGTTCACACCGATCCTGGTGATGGACGTTTGGGAACATGCGTTTCTGCTTGATTACAAACCGGCCGAGCGGCCGAAGTACATCGAGGCGTTCTTCTCGAACATCGCGTGGGGCGAGGTAGAAAAGCGCCTCAAGAGCTTGCAGGGCGTCCAAAGCGCGCGCGCTTAACAAAAAGCAATCCACAGATTACGCAGAGTTCTGTGTAATCTGTGGAGTGTAAGCTGTGGATGGTTTTACTTTTGCGGTAGGGGCGGCTTGGTTAAATTGCAATCGTCAACCGATAGCGACCGCAGAAAGTTGAGCAGATCCTCACGCTGCTCGGGTAGCAGTTTGTGCGGCTCGAGGTTCTTCTTGTCGAGATACTGATTCGGCTTTCCACCCGCCAGCATGATATCCACCGCTTCTTCCAACGTCTTCGCACTGCCATCGTGGAAATAAGGCGCTGACTTCGCGATGTCGCGCAGCGTCGGCGTCTTGAACGCGCCCGTGTCTTCGGGTTTCTTGGTGGCGTTGGCTCGCCCGCCATCGGGTTCCTTCTGGTCCATGCCGATGCCGACGTTGTGATACTGCTGATCCGTGAACAGCACGCCGTCGTGACAGTTGTTGCACTTGATCGACTGGAAAATGTTCCAACCACGCCACGCGCTCTGACTAATTGCTTGCTGGTCACCCGCTTTCCAACGATCCCACGCCGTGTTGCCGCTGATGATCGTGCGCTCAAACGCCGCAATCGCTTTCACTACGTTGTCCGGCGTCGCGTCGCTTTGAAACACCTTTTGAAACTGCGACTTGTATCCTTCGAGCGCGTTCAGTTTCGCCACAATCTCATCGGCCTTTGCACCCATGTTCCCGCCGGTCCATGCGGCCAACGCTTGCTTCTCGAGCGACGGGCTGCGTCCGTCCCAATAAAACTCTTTGTGATAACCGATGTTCCAAAGCGTCGGACTGCTGCGCGTCAACTGCTTGTTCGCGGCGCCGATCGCCTTCGGTAGACCATCAGTCAAACCCTTCTCACAAACGTGACACGAGTAACACGATCTCGAACCGTCAACGCTCAGCCGTTCGTCGAAAAAGAGTTGCCGGCCGAGGGCTACTTTTTCCGCTGTCATCGGATTGTCAGCCGGAATCACCATCGCTTCGTAATTGGCAAGTCCCGCGGGCAACGGCTGAATCTCGGGAGTGAAGGCGCCGGTGCTTTCTTTGACGTTCGAGTTGCAACCGGCGATCAGAATTGCAGCGACAAGGGCCAGGCATGGTCCAAGCCCGAAGAACAATTTGCGGGTGTTCATAGTGCGCGGATTCTGCCATCTATCTTTGCGAAATGTCTAGGGAGATTTGTATGCTGCAAGACGATGCGCAGCTTTGGAAAAGTAATGCTGGTGGCGGTTCTGGTGATGATTGCGGCTTGTTCGGGTAACAGCGACAACCGGCATACGACGGCGACGACTGTTGTTCCGCCGCCGGCGCGGCAAGTGCTGCGCGTTGAAATCCGGCCGTCGGCGAAGACTCCGGCGAAACCGGACGATCCGAAGTTTAAAGTCGATGCAACGAAGCCGCTTATGATTTTTAACTTGCCGGATGGAAAGACGTTTCGTGAAGGCGAAGAGGTAGCGATCGACTTCTCGCTCGCGAACGCGAAGCTCAAAGGCGACGGTGGCGACTATCGCGTGCGTTACATCGTGGATGATGAAGAGATGCAGTGGATCGATCGTTGGGAGCAGGTCGTGTTGACGGGATGGCTGCCGGGACCGCACACGATTCGGCTTGAACTGGTTGGTCCTGACGGTTGGCCGTACCGTAATGGAGATTACAATGTGGTCACTCGCAGTTTGACGATCACAAAGTGATTTGATGAAGCAAAGACTGTTCGATGAGTTGGTGGAGGAAGCCGCGAGTTGTACGCGCTGTCCGGCGATGTGCGGTCGCAGCGCGGTGTTGAGCAAACTCAACGGTTCACCGGAGGCGCGGATCATGTTCATCGGCGAAGCGCCCGGACGCAAAGGCGCCGATCGGACGCGCGTGCCGTTCTCGGGAGATCAATCAGGCGCGAATCTCAATCGTTTCCTCGGCTCGATCGGGCTCACGCGCGACCAGATCTTTATCACCAGCGCCGCGCTTTGTAATCCACGCACCGACTCCGGTGCGAATCGCAAACCGACACAGAAAGAACTGACAAACTGTTCCGATTTTCTGCGTCGAACGATCGAGTTGGTCGATCCGCGCGTGATCGTCACGCTCGGGTCAGTTGCACTCGAAGCGCTAAAACGCATTCAATATCACGAGTTGAGTTTGAAGGAATCAGCGGCGGCTGTGCATTCGTGGCAGAACCGCGTGCTGGTGCCGATTTATCATCCGAGCCCGCAGGTGCTCGCGTCGCACCGGCGCGAAGCGGAGCAGTTGCGGGATTATCAGGTTGTTGGGCAGGCGGTGAGGGATTGTTCGTGAAGAAAGCAGCAGCAATAGACAGTGACGATATGAGCGGGTACGAGGCGGTTCGCGACGGCGATGGCGCACTATTCGATTTTTCCGACCGCGGCCGCATCAGTGTGAGCGGGTCGGAAGCCGTGATGTTTCTCAACGGCCTGATCACAAACGATCTGAAGACGCTCGGCGAGAATCGCTGGATGCCGGCGGCCTTTCCAAACGTGCAGGGGCGTTTGCTGGCCGCGGTGCGCGTCATACGCAGAGCGAATGACTTGTTACTCGACACGGAAGCGGTGACGCGCGAGAAGGTATTGAAAATACTTGAGCGGTTCACGCTGGCGGGCGATTTCAAGGTCGCTGATGTTACTGATGAGACCAGCCAATTTTCATTCCAAGGCCGAAGCGCCGAGAAACTCCTCGAAAGCGCCTTCGGCGTAACAGGTCTGCCGCGCGATGGGGTTTGGCAAAACGAGCGTGTCACCATCATTCGCTCTACACACACGGGCGAGGACGGCTTTGACGTAATCGGAGGTCCCTCGGTCTGGCACTTGGCTGTGGAAGCGTGTTCAACTCTCGCCGGAAACCAGGAGAGAGAGATTTTAAGAATCGAAGCAGGGATCGCTCGCTACGGGATTGATATGGATGAGTCGAATGTCGTGACCGAGACGAATCTGGAGGATGCGGTTAGTTTTACGAAAGGGTGTTATCTCGGGCAGGAGATAATCGTGCGCATTAAGCACCGCGGACACGTCGCGAAGAAACTCACCGGCCTGCGCTTCGAAACTAATGAAGAGATCGAACCGGGCGCTGCGATCAAATCAACCGACGACAAAGAGATTGGTCGCGTAACCTCCGCCGTGTTCTCTCCAAAACTGCAAACAACTATCGGTCTCGGTTACGTTCGTTACGAACACCTCGCGCCCGGCACGTCGGTCGTCGTGAACGGTGTTCCTGCAACAACCCATGAGTTGCCGGTTATTCGTGGCAGTTGGTACAAGGATTAAATGTCCGAGGAAATCGAACAACCAGCGGATTTGAACTTCGAACAGGCGCAACTAGCCTATTCAATCATCGACAATCTCGTCGAGCACACGCGCATCGTCAGCGACCTGATCGCCCTCATGGCCCAGGTGCTCGACGAAGACACGACCAAGGCGTTGACCCAAACCCCGACGTGGTCCGCATATCTCGACAGCCGCCGTTCAATGGAAAAAACCAGGGGCGATATAGAACGATTTACCGAAATCCTTAATCAATTAAAACCCGACGACACAGACGCCTAACGCGGAATCCCTTCCGCTAAAGCCCGTAAGCTGGCGCGCATCTCTTCGTTGGACTCAATCGTCACGTCGCCCAGCTTGATCGCCAGTTTCTCCGCTGCTGCTAACTTCAAAAAATCTTCTCGCGGAATCAGGAACACCATCCTCTCGCCAATCCACGGCTTTCCGCGCACCGGATTGCGAATCGCCGAACGGTTCGAACTGAAGTGAATCGGTTCTCCATTCACGACAAACACAACGTAAAGATCGGGGTTCAACTGGCGGGCTTTGACCACGGTCAGGAGTTCAAAGTTGACGTGCGCAGGAGGAGACGGAGTTTTGCCCGGAAAGGAATATTCGACCAAAAACGAAACCCGGTGATAGCGGCCTTTTTCGTACGATAATCCTGTCTGAGGTATCCGAACAGTGGAGACGTTCTTAAGCTGATCGTAGTCGGACTCGAGTACTGTGAGTTGATTCGAGGCGAAGAAGGCAACAAACGTAAGGGCAATTGTCTTCAGCATGACTGCCTCAACGCACCATCATGATCACCTGGCGCTCGCGTCCGCCATCAAACTCGCAGAGAAAAATCCCCTGCCAGCGTCCCAGCAACAACTCGCCGTCTTTGAAAGGAACCGTGACAGAAGTTCCGACCAGAGTCGTCTTGATATGTGCGTCGGAGTTTTCTTCGCCGTGGTGAAAGCCCATGCCGTGTTGAGGAATCAGCGTGCGGAGCGCGTGCAGCATGTCGCGTGGCACATCGGGATCGGCGTTTTCGTTGATGGTGAGTCCGGCGGTGGTGTGTTGCACGTAAAGCACGACAATGCCTTCGCGCGCGCCGGACTCCTTCAGTTTGTCTCTAACGAGATCGGTAAACTCAACCAGCTCCTCGCGCTGGCGCGACTTGACCTTGAGAACGTACATTCTACTAAGAGCGAACGGACTACCGAGCGCCTTTGAGTTCAGCCTTCAGGCTGTCTCTCAACGCAAGCTAAAGCTTGAACTCAGAACGCGTACTCAAATCGCGTACTCAAATCGCGGATTACTTGCCGGAAGCTTTGCGCTTCAGCAGCGCCCAACCGGTCGGCAGCACAGCAGCCCCGAGCGCAATCTTGATCACATCACCAACCAGAAAAGGCTTAACAGTGATGCCGAAAGCCGTGTCAAACGGCGTCGTGGTAATCACGGAAAACCAGATCCAGCCGGCAAAGAGAATGATCATCGAACCGATGGCCATTGCCTGCACAGCGGTCCAATACCGTTTGTCCCATCCGTGTTCGGCAAACGCACCAGTCACATAAGCGGCCGCCGGAAACGCCACGAGATACCCACCAGTCGGACCAAAGAATCTCACGATACCGGCACCGCCGCCCGCAAAGAACGGTAACCCGATCGCGCCCTCGATCAGATACGCAATCACCGCCGCCGTGCCCAAACGCGAGCCGAGCAGAGCACCCGTCAAAAGCACGGCAAACGTCTGCCCGGTGATCGGTATTGGTCCAATGTGAATCGCAAACTGCGCCGCCGCGGCGATGAACAAACTAAAAACAATCACCAACCCGACCGAGCGCGTCCAGTCGATGGGCGCGAGCGCCGCGCCCATCAACGTATCCGCTCTCAGATCAAAAGTATTCGCTTTCACGTTTGTGTTCATTTGTGGTTAGTCTCCCGCCACAGTCTTCACAACGTCACGCTCAGCCGGCACCGCTTCAATGGCCGCCGTGCCGATACGCATTTTATGGAACGAGCGCCAGATGAAGTAAACCGATGCCAGGAAGAACACCAGCGCCAGAATGTGTGTCAACGTCGTATCGCCATTGTTCCGGTTGGTCAAACTAACGGCGAGTTCCACCGCCAGCAATCCAAACAACGTCGTAAACTTGATCACCGGATTCAACGCGACTGACGAAGTGTCTTTGAAAGGATCGCCGACTGTGTCGCCGACGACCGTCGCATCGTGCAACGGTGTTCCCTTCGCCTTCAGATCAACCTCGACAACCTTCTTCGCGTTGTCCCACGCGCCGCCGGCGTTGGCCATGAAGATCGCCTGGTACAAACCAAACACCGCGATCGAGATCAGGTAGCCGATGAAGAAGAACGGTTCGACAAACGCAAACGCGAGCGTCGAGAAGAACACCGTCAGGAAGATATTGAACATGCCCTTCTGCGCGTACTGCGTGCAGATCTGGACCACCTTCTTACTGTCTTCCACCGAAGCTTTTTCAACACCTTCGAGCCGGATGTTTGCTTTGATGAACTCAACCGCGCGATAAGCGCCAGTCGTCACTGCTTGCATTGAAGCGCCAGTGAACCAGTAGATCACTGCGCCGCCCGTGATCAGGCCAAGCACAAAAGGCGCGTGCAGCAGTGAAAGGTTCTCCACGTTCGTGCGCAGTCCGTCAGTCAACGCCATGATGATCGAGAAGATCATGGTGGTCGCACCGACGACCGCGGTACCGATCAGCACCGGTTTCGCCGTGGCTTTGAACGTGTTACCGGCGCCGTCGTTCTCTTCGAGCAAGTGTTTTGCGCGCGTGAAGTTCACGTCGCTGTTGAAAGCCTTACGCACTTCGTCGTTGACGTCGGGTTCCTGTTCGATCAGCGACAACTCGTAAACCGATTGCGCGTTGTCAGTCACCGGTCCGTACGAGTCGACAGCGATCGTCACCGGACCCATGCCGAGAAAGCCAAACGCCACGAGACCGAAACCAAACACCGGTGCGGCTACTGGATCGACCATCAGTGCGCCGAGTCCTAACCCAGCCGCAGCGCCGAGGTTTGTAAAGAAGTAAGCAATGGCCATCAGCGCGACGATGCTGATGCCGAGCCAATAACCGGAGAAGTTTCCGGCCACGAGTCCGGAAAGAATGTTCAGCGACGGGCCGCCTTCACGTGACGAAGTAACGACTTCGCTGACGTGACGCGATTCGGTCGACGTAAACACCTTTACCAGCTCGGGAATGATCGCGCCCGCGAGCGTGCCGCAGGAGATGATGACCGCGAGTTTCCACCAGAGTGTCGGGTTGCCGCTCAGCGTTGGAATCGTCAGGTAGGAAATGACGAAAGTGATCACGACCGAAACGATCGAAGTGATCCACACCAGCGACGTCAGCGGCGCTTCGAAGTTCATCACATCGGCCGTTTTGTAACGAGCCTTGGCGATCGCGTCGTTGACGAAATAAGAAAGCGCGCTCGCGACGATCATCATGACGCGCATGACGAAGATCCAGACCAGCAGTTGTACCTGCACGGTCGGATTCGAAACGCCGAGCAGAATGAACGTAATCAACGCCACGCCAGTCACACCGTAAGTTTCAAAACCGTCGGCGCTTGGTCCGACAGAATCGCCCGCGTTGTCGCCCGTGCAGTCGGCAATCACGCCCGGGTTACGCGCGTCGTCTTCTTTAATCTTGAAGACGATCTTCATCAGGTCGGAACCGATGTCGGCAATCTTCGTGAAGATGCCGCCGGCGATGCGCAACGCCGCCGCGCCCAGCGATTCACCGATCGCGAAACCAATGAAACACGGGCCCGCGTAACTGCCCGGAATGAACAACAAAATGCACAGCATGATCAGCAACTCGACGCTGATCAGCATCATGCCGATGCTCATGCCGGCCTTTAGCGGAATCGCGTAAAGCGGAAACGGTTTGCCTTCGAGACTGGCGAACGCCGTGCGCGAGTTGGCAAACGTATTGACGCGAATGCCAAACCACGCGACGCCGTAACTGCCCGCGATACCGATCAAACTGAACAACAGAATGATCGCCACACGGAACGGCTCCATGCCCGATAGCACGCCGAAGTAAAGAACGATCACGACCGCGATGAACGCTTCGAGGATCAGAATGAACTTGCCCTGCGTCGTGAGATACGTTTTACAAGTGGCGTAAATCAGTTCCGAGATCTCGCGCATGGCCCGGTGTACCGGCATCTTTTGCAGTTGCATGTAAATCGCGAGACCGAACCCCAGGCCAAGCAGGCAGATGACGATGCCGACCAGCAGCAGGTTGTGACCAGTGACTCCGTTGAGGAAGGTCACCTGCGACAGGTCGGGAAGTTCGAGGCTCGCCTCACCGCCGTGATGTTGCTGCGCGTATGTCGGCAGCGCAAAGGCCAGAGTCGAAACGGTGGCAGCAATAGCGATTGCGGCACGCCGCAGTAATAGGGATAGTTCCACTTCGGAGAAATTCCTTTCGAGTTTGTCTAGATTATGGCGAGAAACGCTTTTTCGAAAGCGGGTATTATCCACAGATTACACAGATTTTTCAAAGAGCGGCTCTGGTATTTGTGAAATTCGGGGCCGGCTGCGCGTGTTGAGCCAGCGCCGGATGGAGTCGATCATGATGACGACGGCGGCAAACATGATGATCGCGGTCAGTCCGGTGTTGATCATGCCCTGAGTTGAGGTTTCCGGTTTTTGCGCCAGCGGCCAGAAGATGTCGGTGATGGATTTGAAGCCCGCAACGAGGGTCGTCGTGCTTACAAAACTAAGCGGGACGATAGTTACCCACGCGTATTTCGCCCTGCCGGAGTTGATTACGATGGTGGTCGCGACGCACAAAGCGACCGCGGCTAAAAGCTGATTAGCAATGCCAAACATCGGCCAAATGGTCGAAATCGAACCTGACCAGATGAACGCCGCCCACGCCGAGACCACCAGCGCTGAAGTGACGATCGACCCCGGTAACCAGTTTGGCTCCTCGAGCTTGCGATAGAATCTCCCACCGAATTCACCCACCAGAAAACGTGCGACACGCGTGCCCGTGTCGATCGTAGTCAGGATAAACAGCGCTTCAAACATGATCGCGAAGTGATACCAGTACTTCATAAAGCCGCCGAGACCGGGAATGCCTTCGAAGATCTTCGCGATGCCGATGGCGAGTGTGACCGCGCCGCCGGTGCGGCCGCGCAGGTTTTTCTCACCTGATTCCTGTTCGAGTCGATCGATCTCCTGTGGCTGGAGGTTGAACCCTTCGCTGGAGTGCGTGTCGACCATACGGACGTACGCGGCTTTTTGCGCGTCCGTGCCTTGCGCGGTGTTGATGGCGAAGTAGTCGCCGGGGAAGAGCGATGTAGCGGCGATCAGCGCGACGATGCCGACAATGCCCTCCATCAACATGCTGCCGTAGCCGATCAGGCGCGTGTCGGTTTCTTTCGCGATCATCTTGGGCGTCGTGCCCGATGAGACGAGCGCGTGAAAACCGGAAATGGCGCCGCACGCGATCGTGATGAACACAAACGGATAAAGCTTTCCGGAAATTACCGGCCCACCGCCGGCCGTGAACGGCGTGAACGCCGGCATGTTCAGGTTCGGATGAACGACGATCACGCCGATGATCAGAAACGCGATCGTGCCGATTTTTAAGTACGACGACAGGTAGTCGCGCGGGCAAAGCAGCATCCAGACCGGCAGCACTGACGCGATGAAACCGTAAGCCGCCATGATCACAATCAAACTGTTGCGCGAGAGCGTGAAGGTTTCGGCAAATGACGACTCGGCGATATGACCGCCGAGGTAGACCGCGAACAAAAGTCCGACGATTCCGATGATGCTCGCTTCCGCAATCTTTCCTTTACGAAAGCGATACATGTAAAGACCCATGAACAACGCGAGCGGAATCGTAAAGCCGACGGTGAACGTTCCCCACGGCGACTCAGCCAACGCATTTACGACCACTAATCCGAGTCCCGCGAGTGCGATCACGACGATGAAGAGAATCGCAATGCCCGCGACGAGTCCGGACAGCGGACTGATCTCGGCGCGCGCCATTTCCGCCAACGACTTGCCGTTGCGGCGAACGCTGCCGGCCATGATCATGAAATCGTGTACCGCGCCGCCGATACACACGCCGATCACCAGCCACAACAATCCCGGCAAAAAACCGAACTGCGCTGCAAGCACCGGTCCGATCAGTGGTCCCGCACCCGAGATCGCGGCGAAGTGATGACCAAACAGCACCCACTTGTTTGTCGGGTAGTAGTTGTGCCCGTCGTACATCGTCTGCGACGGTACCGGGCGCGAATCATCCAGCGCGAGCACCTTCGCGGCGATGAACGCGGAGTAATAACGATAGGAGATCGCGATTACGCAAAGGGCGCCGATGATTATGGGCAGTGCGTTCATATCGACGTGTTAGTTTTCTATCGAACTTCTCGATTCGCGGCGAGGATCTCGTTAACCCATTTAGTGGTGACCTGCTTCACGTCTTCCATCGCGGGCTTGAGTTCAGTCTTCAATGCCTGCGCCGAACTGATTTTTTGATAGAGGCTTACGTATATCATGCGCTGCCGGACCTTCAGATAAGTCAAACTCAGCACCACTGGTCTCGTGTCCTGTTTTCCCTGGGAATCGACTTTGACGATCATGAGGATCATAACACTATAGACTTGGGGCCTGACGTCGAACTCCCCCAGGATTTGAGTCTCGCTTACGTCAAGCCCGACTTCCCTCGACTCTACTCTCGAGAGTCCCTTTTCAGCGTTCCTCATCACGTCCATTAAGAGTGGTCCATCCGGCTCCATCATCTTGGCGCCACTCTGGCGAAACGCGGCGACGGTAGCGGTCATGTCTGCGTCGGTGATTGTTTGCTCCCGCGCTGTCTTGAGTACGGAGACTTTAGTGTAACGAGTGAGAATGATCCGTCCACCGTTTCGCAGAGTTGTGCAGTCGCTGACCGGCAAGTGCGCGAGCAACGTATCGTTTACCGGCGCCTCAATCGCGGTAAAGAGGTCCTTCACCTGGGGAAACTGCGAAGTACCTTCTTCATATCCTTCCGGGCTCGGGATTACGATCACCTTGTCGCCAAGCTGAACTGACGAGCTCGGCGAGAGTGACGGAACCCTCGAGATCTTTGTGTCTGCCTCGTGCGACTGCGCTTGAGCGGCCGGGGCAAACAGGAAAACGCACACGGCCGTGAGCAGTATTGCCGATTTACTAAGCTTCATTGTGCTTCAGACGTTTCTGACGTTGAAATACCGAGCTTGATGCCGATGGCGGCGCCGATCAGGCCGGCGATGATCATTACTAAACCATAGAGCGTTGTGTTGTGCTTCTCGGCTGATGAATTGAATGCTTCGGAGAAGAGTTCGCGCGGGGCGACGTCGTGCGGGATCACGAAGAGTCCCACCGCGACCAGCACGAAACAAAGCGCCGCAAACTTCAGCGCCGCGGGCGTGCGCGACGGACGACCCATTTTCTGTCCCACGCCGCTGCGCGTATAGCCGTAGGAGAAGTAGACCGCGAGACCGAGCGCCAACCAGCCGACAAAGCGCCAGTACGAACCTTCCGGCAGGAAGTAGATCAACAGCGCGCACGAGATCGCGCCGAGACCCGGCAACAAGTATGGACCAAGCGGAACCTTGAATGGCCGCGGCCGATCCGGATCCTTGCGGCGCAGCACAGTCACGCCAAGACAAACCAGAATGAAGGCGAACAACGTTCCGATGTTTGTCAAACTCACCATCTCGTCGACGGTCGCAAACGCAGCAATGCCGCCGACGGCTACACCGGTCAGAATCGTCGTGACGTGCGGTGTATGGAACCTCGGGTGAACAGTCGCGAACTTCGACGGCAGCAATCCGTCACGCGCCATCGAGAAAAAGATGCGTGGTTGGCCGAGTTGGAACACGAGCAGCACCGCTGTGTGCGCGATCACTGATCCAAACGCGATGATTGTGTTCTGCCACAAAGCCTGCGGCGCGACAGTCTCCAGCGCCATCGTCAACGACTCGCCGCGCTGCGCGGCAGTCCAACCTCGCACCGTTTCCCACGGCACCATGCCCGTAAACACACCGGCCACGAGGATGTAAAGCACGGTACAGATGATCAGCGAGGCGATAATTCCAATGGGCAGATCTCGAGCGGGATTCTTCGTTTCCTCCGCCACCGTACTGACCGCGTCGAAACCGATGTAAGCGAAAAACACGACCGCCGCACCGGTTAAAGTGCCCATCCAGCCTTGCGGTTGAAACGGCTGCCAGTGTTCGGTCATCGTCGCCGGCGAGACGTAGTAAAGCGCGAGTCCGACGAAGAACAGCAGCACGATGATCTTGATCAGCACCATGATCGCGTTGAAGTTTGCCGACTCCCTGATACCCCAAACCAGCACGATCGTGATCAAGGCGACGATGCCAAACGCGAGGATGTTGAAGACTATCGGAACCCCGCCGATGTGTGGCGCGTTGGCGAGAGTCTCTTCGGTTGCGGTGCGGTAGTTTGACGTTAGCCAGTCAGGCACGTGAATGCCGAGGTTGCGCAACAGCCGGTTGAAAAACTCCGCCCAGCTAATCGCGACCGCGACGTTGCCGATCGCGTACTCGATGATCAAATCCCAACCGATAATCCACGCGACGATCTCGCCGAGCGTGGCGTAAGAATACGTGTAAGCCGAACCCGAGATCGGCACCATCGACGCGAGTTCGGCGTAACAGAGCGCCGTGAAGCCGCAGACGATCGCGGTGATGACAAACGACAGCATCAACGATGGACCAGCACCCGCGCGCTCCGCTGTACCCGACGCGGCTGTGCCGACGGTCGCGAAAATTCCCGCGCCGATGATCGCGCCGATTCCGATAAGCGTTACGTTGAAGGCGTTGAGTGTTCGCTTGAGTGAAAATTGTGGGCCGCCGGCTTGGGATAGAATTTCATCCAGGTTCTTGGTCCGAAAGAGTCCGCGAAGCAATGTGTCGCCTCCATGGAGTGGATTCGAAAGGGAAGCCTGCGGAGTTTGGCATGGTCTTGTAAATCTTGCAATCCTGTCTTAGTGTTGCGGCATGTTTCCATTCAGAAACATCCTCTTCCCGACGGATTTTTCTGCCCACTCTCACGCGGCTCTAAAATATGCGGCAGGCTTCGCGCGCGACTTCAATGGACGCGTGTTGTTGTTGAACGTGCAGGACGCGAAAGTGCCGGCGAATCTGCTGACGCTGCCGGCTTACGTTTTCGAAGATCAGGAAAATCACTGGCTGCTGGAATTACGCGCGAAGGCGAAGGAGCTGATTGCCGATCCGTTGCTGGCGGGTGTTGAAGTGGATCCGGTGTTTGTCGAGGGAGACCGGGCGCAGGAGATCGCGCGCGTAGCGTTTGAACATGAAGTGGACTTGATCACGGTTGTGACTCGCGGCCGCAACCGGCTCTCGCGTGCGTTTGGTGGTTCAATTGGGGAAGAGGTCGTCGCCGAGGCGCCGTGCCCGGTGCTCGCGATCCGTCCGCCGCAACGTGATTTTGTCGAGCATCGCGGCGGACACACGGAGGTCCGGCTCAATCGTGTACTACTGGCGACGAACTTTCGTCCTTCGTCAGCGGCGGCGACACAGTTAGCTACCAGCATCGCGAATCTTCGGGGAGCCGAATTGCACGCGGTTTACGTTATCGGGGATTATTTCGAACAGATCTCGATGATGTTTCCCGAAGGCGGGCTTGCGGCGTTGACGCGCTTGCGCAGTCACGTGCAGGAACGCATGGGCCAACTCGCGCGTTCGTCTGGTCCGAGAGCGTCAACGCACGTTGCCGAAGGGCGGCCGTATCAGGAGATTGTGAAACTGGCAGCGAATCTCGATGCGGATTTGATCGTTATTGGAACCGCTGTGCATGGTTCGCTGTTTGGCGGTAGTCAGGTGCTCGGGTCGGAGATTGAGCGCGTGATCAGGAACGCGCCGTGTCCGGTGTTGTGCGTGCCTGCGGCGAAGGTTGTGACACCGCTCCCGGCACTGGTCACACAGATCGTCTAGGTCCTATTGATAGGTCCTATCGGTCTTATTGGACCTATTCTTCCTCCTCCTATTTCGTGACCTTGTCGATCGGCTTCTGTTGCTGTTGCCACAGATTAAACCCACCCAGCAGCGCTGCTGCGTTTTCGATTCCTTTGCTCTTGAGGGCGACCACCGAACTGGCGGACGTATGTTCGGCGTGTCAAGAACAGTAGGTGACGATCAGCTTGTCGCTCGGGAGTTCCTTGATGTGGTTCAGGATTTCGCCGGACGGGATTAGCCTTGAGCCGGGGATGTGGCCCGCGTTGTAGGCATCCTGGCTGCGCACGTCGACGACGAAAGCTTTGCCCTCTTTCATCAGCGCTTCGAGTTCCGCGATCGTGATGCGCCGCGCGCCGTCGGCGTAAGGTGTCGAAGCCGGGGTGGGCGCGCTTTGTGCCTGGCTGTTGCTCTTGCTGTCGATGGCGTTGCAGGCGGTCAGCAGCACCGCCAGCGCCAAGCCTGTTATCAAGAATGTAAGAAGCCGCATTTACTACCTCATACCTGATCAATCCTGAAAATCGCGTTAATCCTGTCAACAGGTTCGGAACTTGTCAATCTCCCTGCTCGGAAATGTTATAGTCTGGCTCCCAAACGCTGGAGCTTGTCTATGACGGAGTCGCCGGCCCCGATTCAGTGGGCCAAGGTAATCGACCACACGCGCTGCATCGGCTGTCATGCGTGTACCACCGCGTGCAAGTCGGAAAACGTCGTTCCGATTTCTGTTACGCGCACGTACGTGAAGCACGTCGACGTCGGTGTGTTTCCGCAGGCGCGGCGCGCGCACCAGGTGACGCGCTGTAACCAGTGTGCGCACGCACCGTGCGTGACCGCCTGTCCGACCGCCGCAATGTTCAAACGCAGCGATGGCATCGTCGATTTTGACAAGTCGATCTGCATCGGTTGCAAAGCGTGCATGGCGGCGTGTCCCTACGACGCGATCTTCATCAACCCCGAAGATCACTCCGCCGAGAAGTGCAACTTCTGCCCGCACCGGATCGACGTCGGACTCGAACCCGCGTGCGTAGTCGTATGTCCGACGCAGGCGATTCTCGTCGGCGACATGAACGATTCGGATTCGTACGTGGCGCAGATCGTCAATCGCGAAAGCGTTGCCGTGCGGCGGCCGGAAAAAGAGACGTTGCCGAAGCTGTTTTACAAAGGCGCGCATCAAGCGACGCTCGATCCGCTCGCGGCGCGGCGTCCCGACGGCGGGCTGTTCATGTGGAGCGAACAACAGCAGACTTCGGAAACGGTCGTCTCGGGCAATCCGAATTACAGCAACTCTTCCGCGGCGGCGTTGCTGTCGTACGACGTGGCGCACTCGATCCCGTGGGACTGGCGTGTGAGTTTGTACACGTGGACGAAAGGGATTGCGGCGGGTGTTTATTTGCTGGCTTCGTTGCTGGTGTTGTGGGGTGTGCTTCAGGTGAGCGATCCGATTTGGTTGTGGGTGACGCCGGTGATTTCGGGCGGGTTTCTGGCGATAACCGGCGGGTTGTTGCTTTGGGATCTCGAACATCCCGAGCGGTTTTATTTGATTTTCACGCGGCCGCAGTGGCGCAGTTGGCTTGTAAAGGGCGCGTTCATCATTGCGGGTTATACGCTCGTGTTGCTGTTGCACTTCATTGCGAGTTGGGCTGGATCGAGAACGTTTCAGAGTTGGCTGATGATTGCGGGTATACCGCTCTCGATACTGACAGCCGTTTACACGGCGTATCTCTTCGCGCAGGCGAAGGCGCGCGACATGTGGCAAAACCCGCTGCTGCCGCCGCACCTGCTCGTACAGGCGCTTTTGCTCGGCGCTGCCGCGTTGTTGTTAACGGTCGCGATACTTGGAAATTGGTTAAAACCTGACCCGGGTTTTCTTTCTTTCATCTCGGCACGTCAGGTAGAAACGAATGATTTGATCTGGGTCCTGGCCATCACGAGCCTGATTCACCTGTTGATGGTCTGGGGCGAAGTCTCGCTAACACACCCGACCGCACACGCACGGCTCGCGATTCACGAAATGATTCACGGGCGTTATCGGAATGATTTCTGGATTGGTACTCTACTTTCGTTTTTCGGCGGCCTACTCCCATTGCTGGCAATCCTGGATCTCGTGAGCATGACCATCGGCGCCGCCGGCGCCCCCCTCGCCCTCGTCGGCCTGATGCTCTTCGAAAGCTCCTACGTCCAAGCCGGCCAGTCCGTGCCGTTGGCTTGAGAAGGCATGTTAGACTGAACGAACACAAGACCAAGCGCTGTCACGGAGAGACAGTATGAGCACTTATGAAGAAATTGAGATCGCGGCGCTAGCGCTTCCGACTGAGGCGCGAGCCATGTTGGCGGAACATTTGCTCGAAAGCCTTAGTGCTGATGAGCAACAACGAATTGACGATCTGTGGGCAGAAGAAGCCGAACGACGCGATCAAGAGATAGAGGACGGAATCGTAGCAGCAATTCCGGGCGATGAAGTCATGAACAGACTACGCTCACGTTACAAACGTTAAAGCTTATGAACTATACCTTTCATCCTCACGCTGAAAGGGAACTAAAAGAGATAGAAAGTCACTACGACAGCATACTTCACGAACTGGGAGATCGTTTTCGAGAAGATGTTGAAATGACGCTTTCCCGAATTCTCGAGTTTCCACAAGGCTGGCAGCTATTGTCGAGAGCGACTCGACGTTGCAGATTAAGTAGGTTTCCTTACGCAATAATTTATCGAGTGCGCAAAGACGCGATTCGTCTGCTTGCAGTGATGCATCATCGTCGCGAACCTGACTATTGGAAGGGTCGAATTTGAGCAGCAAAGAGCATAAGCATTCACCGAACGAAACCTTCTATCCCGGGCCGAGTAGGGGGCATCTGGCGGCGTTTCCGCCGAAGGAGAGGTGGGATGATTGGACGGAGCTTGATTCGCGGGCGTGGCCAAAGCGAGTCGAGCGGCATTACTCGTTAGTTCCAACCACGTGCTTCAACTGTGAATCGGCGTGTGGGTTGCTCGCTTACATCGACAAGGTCACGGGTGAGGTGCAGAAGTTTGAGGGCAATCCGGAGCATCCCGGATCGCGTGGACGGAATTGCGCCAAAGGCCCTGCGACACTCAATCAGGTAACCGATCCGGATCGCATCCTCTATCCGATGAAGCGCGTTGGTAAACGCGGCGAAGGAAAATGGGAACGCACCACCTGGGACGAAGCTTTAGACACAATCGCACAACGAATCCGCGCGGCGATCGTCGAGAACAGACGCGAAGAGGTCATGTATCACGTCGGCCGTCCCGGTGAAGATGGTTTCACCGAACGCATTCTCGCGGCGTGGGGCATCGACGGTCACAACTCACACACAAACATCTGTTCGTCCGGCAGTCGCGAAGGTTATCAACTCTGGATGGGACTCGATCGCCCGAGTCCGGATCACGCGAACGCGAAAGTCATACTGCTGATCAGCGCGCATCTCGAATCCGGGCATTATTTCAACCCGCACGCGCAGCGCGTCATCGACGGTAAAGCAAACGGCGCGAAGCTGATCGTCTTCGACACGAGACTTTCGCACACTGCGACGCATGCTGATTATTGGGTTGCGCCGTATCCGGGTTCGGAGACCGCGATAGTGCTGGCGATTGCGAATTATCTAATCCAGAACGATCTGTACAACCGCGATTTCGTCGAACAGTGGTGGAACTGGAAAGAGTTTGGCCACGAGAATTTCACGGATTTTGAAGCGAGGATTAAAGAGATTTACCGGGACTACACGTTTGAGTTTGCGGCGCAAGAGTCAGGAGTCGAAGCAAAAGTAATTGAAGAAATAGCGAAACTGGTTGCATCTGCCGGCACGCAGTTCTCGAGTCACAACTGGCGCAGCGCCGCGTCAGGCGTCAGCGGCGGCTGGTCTGTCGCGCGCGCGCTGTTCATGTTGAATGCACTGCTCGGCGCGGTCGCCACCGAAGGCGGCGTGTATCCAAACGCGTGGAACAAATTCGTGCCGCGGCCGATCTACACGCCACCACACCCGAACATGTGGAACGAGGTCACCTGGCCGCGCGAGTATCCGCTCTCGATGAACGAGATGTCGTTTCTGCTGCCGCACTTTCTCAAAGACGGCCGCGCCAGACTCGACGTCTATTTCACGCGCGTCTACAACCCGGTCTGGACCAATCCCGACGGCTTCTCGTGGATCGAAGTCCTGACCAATCCCGATCTCATCAAGTGTTACGTCGCGCTCACACCCACGTGGAACGAAACCGCTTACTACGCGGATTACGTTTTGCCAATGGGCGTCGGTTCCGAACGCCACGATCTCCACTCTTACGAAACACACGATTCACAGTGGCTCGGTTTTCGCCAACCCGTGAAGAAAGCTGCACGCGAACGCATGGGCGAAACGATCGACGACACGCGCGAGGTCAATCCCGGCGAGGTGTGGGAAGAAAACGAATTCTGGCTGGAACTAACGTGGCGCATCGACAAGGACGGAAGCCTCGGCATTCGACAGTACGCTGAAAGCAAAAAGAACCCCGGCACACGTCTGAGCGTCGACGAATACTACGAATGGATCTTCGATCACTCAGTTCCCGGCCTGCCCGAAAGAGCCGCGGAAGAAGATCTGTCACCACTCGAATTCATGCGTCGCTACGGTGCATTTGAAGTCAAACAAAAGATCGGCAAGGTTTACGATCAAACGGTTGACCCCGCGGAACTCGACGACGCACGCGAAGACGATCTCGGCCGAATATTCACGCGCGCACCAAAGCCTGCCGGTCCAAACATCGTGCCCATTCCAATGCCCGATGGCGACGCCGAAGGCCGCCGCCTCGTCGGCGTAAACATCAACGGCGAAATTAAACGCGGCTTCCCAACGCCAAGCGGCAAGCTGGAATTCTTCTCGACCACTCTGGCCAACTGGGGTTGGCCAGAGTTGGCGATTCCGATCTATTTCAAAAGCCACGTTCACCAGGATAATCTCGCCGAAGATCAAACGATCCTGATCTCGACGTTCCGCCTGCCGGTGCAGATTCACACGCGCAGCGCAAACTCGAAATGGCTCGATGAGATCGCACACACGAACCCGCTGTGGATTCACCCGAGCCACGCCAACAAACTCAACGTTCGAACCGGCGATCTGCTACGCGTCGAAACCGAGATCGGTTATTACGTCGTGCCCGCGTGGGTCACAGAGGGCATTCGTCCTGGCATCGTTGCGTGCAGTCATCACATGGGCCGCTGGAAGCTAAACGACGAAGAAGGCCAGCGACAGTTGATGGCGACAGTGAAGTTGGAACAGAACGGAACTAAGTGGCGTTTGAAACGCGAGAAAGGCATCGCGCCATATGAGTCGAAGGACGGCGACACGTTGCGAATCTGGTGGAAAGACGCGGGCGTACATCAGAACATGACTTTTCCGGTTCATCCCGATCCGATCTCGGGAATGCACTGCTGGCATCAGGCGGTGCGCGTGCGCGTGGCCGATGCGGCCGATCAACCAGGCGATATTTTTGTCGACACGGAGAAGTCGCGCGAGGTTTATCGAAAGTGGCTCGCAATGACGCGCCCGGCCGATAAGTTTTCGCCTGACCAAACGCGCCGGCCCTACTGGATGCTCCGGCCGTTGAAACCGGGGCGCGAGTCTTATAAGCTGAGCCACAGATCTACACAGACGAACACGGATTAAGCCATGTACTTCAAGCAGTTCTATCTCGGGTGTTTGGCGCACGCTTCGTATCTCATTGGTTCGGAGGGCGAAGCTGCGGTCGTCGATCCGCAACGCGACGTCGACGAATACATCGCTGAAGCCGAAGCGAATGGTCTGCAAATCAAGTACGTCATCGAAACTCACCTGCACGCCGATTTCGTGAGTGGACATCAGGAGCTCGCCGCACGCACCGGAGCGGAGATCGTTTTCGGCGAAAAAGCTGAAGCAGAGTTTCCGCATCGCGCGGTGAGCGATGGTGAAGAGATCAGGTTCGGGAAGGTTGTGTTGCGCTTCATCGAGACGCCCGGTCACACGCCGGAAGGAATCTGCGTGCTCGTGATCGACACCGAAGTCTCAAACGAACCGCAGAAGATTCTCACCGGCGACACGCTGTTTATCGGCGACGTCGGCCGGCCGGATCTCGCGGGCGGCAAAGGCTACACGCCGCAGATGATGGCCGAGATGATGTATGAGAGTCTGCACGGAAAGATCCTGAAGCTGCCGGATGCGGTCGAAGTCTATCCGGCGCACGGCGCGGGTTCGATGTGCGGCAAGAACATGTCGAAAGAAACTTCGTCGACGATCGGCGAACAGCGCAAATTCAATTACGCGCTGATGCCAATGACGAAGGAACAG
This sequence comes from Pyrinomonadaceae bacterium, assembly GCA_035276425.1. Lineage (GTDB taxonomy): Bacteria > Acidobacteriota > Blastocatellia > Pyrinomonadales > Pyrinomonadaceae > PSRF01. The sequence goes on along the minus strand of DATELP010000018.1, from coordinate 8,271 downwards.
TTCGTGTCGATGATGACGGATGATCTTCAGGAAGCGCCGGCATACTTTCCACGCGACGCCGAGATCAATCGTGCAGGCGCGCGCGAGCTTTCTGAGTTGTCGCCGCCGAAGGCACTCTCGCCGCAGCAGGTTTCCGAGTTACGCGAACAGGATCACGTGCTGCTCGACGTGCGTTCCGCTGCTGAATTTGGCGAGGGTCACGTGCCCGGTTCGGTAAACATCGGGCTCGGCGGACAGTTTGCGATCTGGTCCGGGAGCTTGATCCCGTTGAATTCATCGATCGTGATCGTTGCTGACACTAAACAACAGATCGACGAATCTGTGGTCCGATTGGCGCGCGTCGGTATTGAAAACGTTAAAGGTTATCTGGAAGGTGGAATTGAAAACTGGCGCCGCGCAGGTTTGCCGATCGATTCAATCCCGCAAGTCAGCGTGAATGAGTTGAAAGAGAAACTCGCCGCGGGCGATGATCTGCAAGTCGTCGACGTTCGCCGCCCCGCCGAATTTGGCAACGGTCACGTGCCGCGCGCACTCAACGCGCCGCTTTCGAATCTCGATCGCGTCGCGGAACAGTTACCATTTGAAAAAGACAAACCGACGGCCGTGATTTGCGCAGGCGGATATCGTTCGAGCGCAGCGGCGAGTTTACTGGAGCAGTTGGGCTTCACAAATCTGCTGAACGTGTCAGGCGGCACCGGCGCCTGGATAAATGCCGGTTATCCTGTCGAAACCCCCACCACAAAATAAAACTTACGCTTCGAGGCGAACATCGATCCGTTAACGTTCAAAATCCTGGTCGCGATTGGAATCATCGTCGTCGCCACCATTCACGGCTTCGGCGCGGCGTGGCTCGCGATCTGGATGCTGTTTCACCCGTACAAGTCGGTAAAACTGTTCGGCATCACCATCTGGCCGCAAGGCATGATCCCACGTCATCGCGAAAAGTTGGCCCAGTCAATTGGCAATGCCGTCGGCAACGAACTCGTTTCACAGCAAACGGTCTTCGATGCACTGTTCGAAAAAGGTTTCTTTCAGGATAAAGTCGAAGACTTCGTCGGCGGTTACACAAACGAACTTCTTTCGCGCGTCTATCCATCGTTCATCGACGCCTTACCGTCGCAGGCGCGCGCGCCGGTGCTCGATACGATCTCCGCGCTTCAGTATCGGCTCGCCGAATACATCACCGACATGCTGAAGAGCGAAGAGACGGCGGAAGCGATCGAAGGCTTTGTCGATAAACAAGTCGACGAACTAACTGCACGCCGCGTCGGCGACGTGATGAGTCCCGAATCGGTTGACAAAGCGCGCGACTTCGTCGAACAACGTCTGCAACGCCTCATCGGCACTGAAGCTTTCGAACAAAAGGTTCGCGACTTCGTTTCCGGCCGGCTCGACGATCTGGCCCACAGCAACGCCACACTCGCGGACACGTTCACGCTCGAAACGATTGCCTTCATCAAAGAACGTATCGATCAGCAAGTACCGCCGATCGTTCATCACCTCGCGGACATCGCCACCAGTCAAAGCACACGCAAACAGATCGGCGTGCTGATCAAACAGGAAGTCGACGAGTATTACGAACAACTCTCGCTCTTCAAAAAGATCTTCATCTCGCGCGAACGCATCCATCGCGAAGTAGACGACCTCGTTAACAAGACGCTGCCGCGGCGCGTTGAAGAATACCTGCGTGGTGAGGCATTCGCGCAGGAAGCCGAAACGTTTCTCAACGCCACCATCGATAACGTGATGGCGCGGCCGCTCAACGAACTCATCGGCCAGATCGACACGATCAAGTTCGAGGATCTCAAGGAACAGATCACCAATCGGCTGGTCGAGATTCTCCGCAGCGAGTCGTTGTTCACTTCAGTTTCGATCTACTTCACCGACGCGATCGATCGACTCTTTCCACAAACCATCGGTGAAGTCATGCAGCAAGTCGATCCGCGTTCGGTCGACGAAGCAAAGCGTTTCCTCAGCCGTGGCTTGCTAAACTTGCTCGCGCACGATCAAACTGCACGCACGATCAACGCGATTCTGACGTCGCAAGTCGAACGTCTACTGATTGCTCCGATCGGCAAGCTCGGCGATCACGTTTCGCAAAACGCGATGCAACGCGCGAGTTCGGCGCTGGTCGAACGCATCACGCTCGCCGCACGCGAACGGCTGCCGGTCGCGATCGCTGAATTTGACGTTGGCGGGCTGGTCCGCAAGAAGGTTTCCGACTATCCAATCGAAAAACTCGAGGAGCTGGTGCTCTCGGTAGCCCAGCAGCACTTAAAAACGATTGAACTTTTTGGGGCAATAATCGGTTTCTTTATTGGTGTGGCGCAGGCCATCTATTTCTGGTTCACTTACCACCCCGGTTGATCTGACGTAACGGAAGGAATTCCACTATGTATTGCGCAAACTGCGGGACGCAGCTCGTCGCCGGATTGAGCTACTGCAATCGCTGTGGTTTCGACCTCAGAGAACGCGTGGAATCAAACACCGCGTCGATTACCGCGTTTCTCACCGCCATAACGCTCACCGGTATCGTCGGTTTGGCAATCATGTTTGCCGGAGCACTGGTGCTGCGACGAGGGGCGTTGTTGAGTCAGGAACTGATCGGCTTCTTCATGTTGTTTACGTTCCTGATTACCGGGCTGACCGAGTTTATGCTCTTCAGAAATCTCTCGAGACTAACGGCGCCGAGGGAAAGCAAAATGCGTTCGTTGCCGCCGCCGATGGCTAACGATCTTCGTTTACCGCACGCCTCGCATCTCGGTGAACCTGTACCGAGTGTCACTGAAAACACCACGCGCACACTCGAATACTTAACGCGTGAGCACGGACGCACATGAGCGCCAAAGTTTTGATTCAGCGTTTTGAGTTCAGCCTTTAGGCTGTGCTTTTACGGACAAGCTAAAGCTTGAACTCAAAACACAGATCGCCGTTTCAGGAGGACTGTCGAATGAAAAAGCTGCTGAGTTTGATTCTGTTGACCATGCTTGCCGGGCTCATTACCGCCGGTTGTCACCACGGTTTTGCTGACGTTAAAGGCTCCGGCAAACGTGTAGTACAAAAGCGAGACATCGGTCCATTCACGTCAATCTCCACCGAGGGTGCTTTCCATCTCGAGATCGTCTGCGGGAAAGAGGTGAGCGTGGAAGTTGAAGGCGACGACAACATACTCCCGCTCGTGAACAGTGACGTCCGCAACAACGTGCTGCGGCTGACACCCACGAAAAGCTACTCGGTTGAAGATCCGATAGTGTTCCGGATCTCGGTTCCGAATCTCGAAGCGATCACCGCAGACGGCGCCGGAAAGGTCCAAATCCAGGGCGTCAGCAACGATAAGATTCAAATCGCTTCGAATGGTGCAGCAGTGATTACCGTTTCGGGAACAACGAAGATGGTCGGCGTCGATACGAACGGCGCGTCGAAGATCGACACGCACAACTTGCGTTCTGAACACGCGGTCGTCGACAGCAAAGGCGCTTCAAAAATCGATCTCGGCGTTTGCGATAAACTCGACGTCAACGTCTCGGGAGTTTCTCAAGTCACCTATCGCGGCGATCCGGTTGTGAACAAAACGATCCACGGACCGGGCAAAGTCGAGAAGCGTGCCGATACAGGCGCATAGATAGAAAAGCAACAAGAAATACCATCCACAGATTACACAAACTCTGCGTAATCTGTGGATTGCTTTATTTAGGTGTTGACATAACAGTCGCGACTGAATAACTATTTGCCATCACCGAAAGGAGCTTACGTCCCTAATGACCTACGTAGTTGTTGAATTATGCGTCGATTGCAAGTACACCGACTGCGCAGCTGTTTGTCCTGTTGAAGCTTTTCACGAGTTAACCGATCGTCTTTACATCAATGCCGACACTTGCATCGATTGTGATGCGTGCGTGCCTGAGTGTCCCGTAGAAGCAATCTTCGCCGACACAAACGTGCCCGAGAATTACGCACACTGGACGCAAATCAACATCGATGAAGCTCCCAAGTATCCGATCATCTCCCAGAAGATTCCGGCACTTCACGGCCCGACTTGCACTGGCCCTGAAGAGTAACGCAATAAATTCAGACGATCGCAGATTGAGGCGTGCTCTAACCGCACGCCTCAAGTTTTTTCTTGACCCTCTTTCCGGCTTTACGGCAAGATGAACGCGCGAGTTGAACCTGTTATCACTCGCCGTAGAGCCCACATTCCTCCAGTAAAACCTCTTCCAGAAGGATTTCAGCATGAACCCCCAACACCCGTATTTTCCTCCGCCGATGCACGGCTTGCAGACTATCTGGCGCGACAAGTCGACCCTCGTAATGACCAAGCAAGCGTTTCTCCCGAACCGCTGCGTTAAGTGCAACGAACCTACCGGCGAACGTCTCAAACGCAAACTCACCTGGCACCATCCGGCGCTCTATCTCACGATTTTTGTCAGCATCCTGGTTTACGCGATTCTCGCGATGGTGATTCGCAAGTCAGCGACTGTTAATCTCGGATTCTGCGAAAATCACCGGGACTCGCGGCGCTGTCACCTCGCGATCACGTGGGTGCTCGGAATCGCGGGACTGCTTTGTTTCCCGCTGGCCGGTGTGTTTGAGGATGGGACTTTTGCGGCCATCGGAGGCTTACTGGTGCTGGTTTGTGCGGTTTACGGCATCTTCACGCTGCGAGTCGTGGTCCCCACCAAAATCGACGATCATTTCGTTTGGCTAAAGGGCGTCAGTTCCGACTATCTGCAAGAGTTTCCGCAGTGGCAGGGCCGCGTGCAGTTCAGAGTTCAGCCCTTTAGGCTGTACTTTTACGGACAAGCTAAAGCTTGAACTCAAAACGCGGAGCGCCGTTGACGAAAGTTAAGACTAAGGTGTGCGCTAGCGTTTTGAGTTCAGCCTTTAGGCTGTGCTTTAGAACTAGCAAGCTAAAGCTTGAATTCTAAACGGGTGAATTGCTTGCAAACGGGCCGGGCCAAACCTATAATCCGCCCGTCTCTCGTCCCTTCACTCTCTCGCGAACCCTTGGGCCATGAAGATGAAGCGTTTTATTTACCCCCTTGCAGTAACTCTTTGCCTTTTACTCGTAGTCTCGCAACCCACAACCGTCTCGGCTAAAGACAACTGGGTCAGCGTCCGCACCAAAAACTTCTTCATGATCGGCAACGCCGGTGAGAAGGAGATTCGGCAGGTCGGTCTGCGCCTGGAACAGTTTCGCGAGGTGTTTACGCGGCTGTTTCCGAATATGCGGTTCAACACGCCCGTGCCGACGACAGTCGTGGTTTTCAAGAGTCACAGTTCTTACGGACCGTTCAAACCGCAATCAAACACGGCCGGTTACTTTCAGGCAGGACCAGACGTCAACTACATCACGCTGACCACCGAACTCAACGGAGAGCAGGATCCTTTCAACGTGATCTTTCACGAGTACACTCACCTGCTCGTCAACAACACGTTTGAGAATGCGCCGTTGTGGTTCAACGAGGGACTCGCCGAGTACTACAGCACTTTCAAGATCACCGACGATCGCAAGATCGGGCTTGGTTATCCGATCAGCAATCACGTTTATCTGCTGCGCGACAGCAAGATGTTGCCGTTGCGCACGCTGTTCGAAGTCGATCACAAATCGCCACACTATAACGAGTCGAAAAAGCAGGGCATCTTCTACGCGCAGTCGTGGGCGTTGATGCACTATTTGCTGATCGGCAAGACCGGCAAAGCCGAACAGCTCACGAAGTTTTTGGAGTTACAAACCGCGAACGTGCCGATGGACAAGGCGTTTCAGGATTCGTTTGGCGTGCCTTACGAGACGATGGAGAAAGACCTGCGCAACTACGTAAAGCAGAGTCGTTACAACGTGCTCGACGGCCACTTCGAAAACAAACTGCAACTCGACACGAACACCGAAGCGACACCGCTAACAGAAGCTGAAGCGCAGGCGTATCTCGGCGATCTGTTGCTTCACAGCTATCGCCAGGACGCTTACAAGTATCTGCAAAAAGCGCTTCAGCTCGATCCAAATCTCGGAATGGCCCATGCCTCGTTGGGTATGGCGTATTTTCGCGAAGGGAAAGTCGACCAGGCGCGCGCGAGTCTTGAACGCGCGGTCGCGTTGAACTCGCAAAACTATCTCGCACACTACTATTACGCGTTCACGTTGAGCCGGCAGTCGGAAGACGAAATGGTGTCGGCCTACACGCCTGAAGTCGCGCAGAAGATACGCGAGCATTTGAAGAAAGCGATTGCGCTGCGCCCGGATTTCCCGGAGTCGCTCAACCTGCTGGCGTTTTTGAGTCTGGTGAGCGGCGACAACATGCCCGAAGCGATTGATTCGTTGAAAAAGGTGTTGAGTGTTTCGCCAGGCCGGCATGATATTTCGTTGACCCTGGCCCAACTCTACGCGCGCACCGGTGAGTACAAAACCGCGCGCCAGATGCTCGAACAACTCACCAAATCCGCTGCGCCTGAAGATCTGCGTAAGCATTCGGAGATGTTGCTGAAGCAGATTGACGGCATCGAAGAACGTTCGAACACTTACGTCGATCAATTGAACCCGACGCGCAAGACGAACGATGGCCCACCGACGCTCGTCAATTCCGGTCCCGAATCAACTGCCAACGACAGCGGCGGCGGCAGTACAACGAATCCAGCACCAGCTACTTCGTCCGCTTCCTCCGATCCGTCTTTCTACTTGCGCGCAGTTTTACGTGCTCCTGCTGAAGGCGAAACTCAGTTGCAAGCCACATTGTTGCGGCTCGAGTGCGACGCCAAAGGAATCTTCTTCGTCGTGCAAACCGAAAGCGGACTACTGCGGTTCAGAGCCGCCACTTTCGACGACGTAGAAATCACCACTTACGACACCAGCGTCAAAGGCGAGATCACCTGCGGCGAGCGCAAACCCGCAAATCTGGTCGTCGTGGTCTACTCGCCAAACACCGACAAGCGAATCAAAGCGGATGGCATTATCAAATCAATCGAGTTTGTGCCGTCCGATTTCAAACTCAAGCCCGCGCCTTAAACCCTTATTGACCAACCTCAAAAGGAGACCTCCCACATGTTTGAAAACAACTACGATCACATCCAACACGCGGAACTCACCAACCGTTATCGATCCGGTGCTAACTGGTTCTACTGGATCGCAGCACTCACACTCGTCACTTCGATGATCAGCCTGCTGGGCGGCGGTTGGCGTTTCTTCCTCAGTCTTGAGATCACGCAATTCATCGACGGTATCTCCCTCTATGCTGCCGACCGTTTTGGCGAAGCGGCCAAAGTTATCGCGATTGTTTTGGATATCTTTATCGCCGCGATCTTTGCCGGGATCGCGTACCTCGCGAATAAGCGGCAGTTGTGGGTCTACGTCGTCGGCATGGTCCTGTTTCTTTTCGACGCCCTGCTTGCGATATTGATTTTCGACTGGCTCGCCATCATCGTTCACGGCTTCGTGATGGTAATGTTGATTCGTGGCTTTATCGCCGGCCGTGAGATGTTGGCGCTCGAACGCGAAATGGCCGCAGCCTCGGCTGCCCAGATCGCCACGGCGCAACCCGCGCCGGCGCCCGCCAGTACTTTTTAATTTCTTTCTGTCCGGTGGTCGCCTATACTGGTTCGACCTCACTTGCCCTAAACCTCAACATCAATCTGACGTTTAGGGTGAGACCTTGCGACACGCCCGTTATTTCATCGCCTTTAGCTTCGCTTTTTTCGTAGTGGCGCTGCTCGCGCCGGTGCGCGCTCGAGTTGCGCCCGCGCCGATCCTGCTGACGAAAACCGGTTCCACGCGCGCCGTTGCCGTGGAATCCGTGACCCGCGTCGAGGAACCGTTCGCGCCGGAAGCGATCGTTCCGCTCGGTTCCGACAACCGCACGCGCGTCATGCTCTTCGCGAACAACTTGTCTTTGCTTCCCGGCGAAACCACAGCAGACGTGTTCGCTTCGGCTGAAGACGGCGATCACATTCATTATCCATTGACGGTTGAGTACGTTGGCGAAGTTGACGGAGCTTCGGGTGTAACGTCAATCATCGTGCGCTTGCACGACGGTCTCAGCGACGTTGGCGATGTTCTCGTGGGAATTACTTTCCGCGGCGCGACGAGTAATCGCGTTCGCGTGGGCATCGGTCACATCGGTGGTGGTCTACCTGACGACGAGGTGGTCCCGCAACCAACTCCCGAGCTCGGCATCGGTGCGAGTCTTCACGGCAGACAGTTGTTTCCCTCGGACAACGCGTGGAACGAAGACGTCTCCAACGCGCCCGTTGATCCAAACTCGGCGAACCTGATCGCCGGCATGG
>DATELP010000017.1:0-4339 GCA_035276425.1 Pyrinomonadaceae bacterium | reverse complement strand
GACCGGCAGGGCAGAGCCCAGCCTCACATCCGGCGGCGAAGCCGCTAATGGAGCCCCCACCAAATCATTGCCAACCCGCATTTCTCGCACTGTAAGAATTGACAGTATTAACCTCCCGTCTTCCTCACTACGATTCCTTTGCTGAAAACAACAAGTCAGCCCCGGGGCTGGCAAGCAGAAACCCCGAGCGCGGTGAACTGCATTGCTCGAAAGTAGAAGGCTGACTCTTGCTTAACCATTCAAAGGAGAAACCCATGAGTTACAGCAAAATCACATCGTTAAAAGTAGTGAGAGTCGCTTTCGTTCTCGTGCTCGTGAGCGCCGGTAACGCGTTCGCCGCCAGAACCGCGACGACCAACCCACCAACAACCCGCACCGAGTTGCAGGAAAAAGTCAAGAAAATGAAAGGCGTGGTCGTAAAACGCGATGCAGACTCTTTCACCATGAGCGAGACTCAAGGTGGACCGCAGACGACGGTCGTTCTTACCGCCGACACTGAAGTGAAGAGTCACAAACGCGGCGCTTTTCGCGGCTCGAAGGAGTACGGCGCAAGCTACATCCTCCGCGGACTTCGGCTCGAAGTTGACGGCACGAGAAACGCCGATGGCTCAATCGTGGCCGACAAGATCCGTTTCGACGAACAGGATCTCCGAACCGCACAAGCACTCAAAGCGACGCTCGACCCGGCCGAAGCCGAGTTGAACGCGAAGCTGGCAGAACAACAAAAGCAACAGGAAATACTCGCTGGCCAGATCGAAGAGAACCGCGCACTGACCCAACAAGCGCAAGCTTCAGCAGACGCCGCAGCAGAGTCAGCGAAGAAAGCGCAACAAACCGCGGACTACGCCAACAACCGGATCAACGGTCTGGACGACTTCGACCCCATCAAAACGATCACGGTCCAATTCGTGACCGGCAGCGCGAAGCTGACTCCCAAAGCCAAGGCGACGATCGACGAAGCCGCCGCCTGGGTTAAGACGCAGAACACGAAAGGCTGGGTCATGGCCGTGATCGGTTACGCGGACACAACCGGCAGTTCGCAACGCAACATCGACTTGAGCGAACGCCGCGCGAACGCCGTCATCTACTACATCGTCAGCAAGTACAAGATGCCGTTGAATCGTCTGGTGCAACCGTTCGGTTACGGTCAGTTGGAACCGGTCGCGGACAACACGACGAAGGCCGGCCGCGCGAAGAACAGACGCGTCGAGATCAGACTGATGGTCAATAAAGGCATTTCCGGACAAGTGGGAACGAGCGGGAATTAACGAAGTACTTTGTTTGGCTGGAGGTGGCTGGGTGTGAGACGCGCGAAGGGGCACCTAACACCTCAATTGAGGGCCGGGTCAACAGGGGCGGCCCGGCCCTTTTTTTAACAACCCTCTTGCCCCAATCCAAATCTCCTCATATACTCCACCGCCTGACGCCAACACGGCGTCGTTTGCCCAGTACATTTCTAAAGCATTACGAACAGTCTTCCCTCGCTGTTAAGGTCCTTCTATATCCGTTTCACGATTGAGGAGTATTGATGGCCGACCCCCAGCCACCTTCTACAACCGATCTACTTCTGCTCATCGCCGGTCTGCAACTCATCAAAAAACCGGATACGACTGCCGATTCAGGCGAAGACTATTACCTGAACGAACCAACGACGAAGGAAGTACGCACGCTGCGCGAATCGCAGTCCAACCAGCTTTGGTTGAGAGATCCAAAAGCCGCGTGGACCAGCGTCAAGTTTCGCGATTGGCTGATCGCGACGCTCCTCGCCGGAGTCGCCGATCATAAAGTGGAGTTCACGGCGATCGCGGAACCGCTGCTCTTTTCGATGGACGTACTCTCGAAAGAGTTCAAGCCGGGAATGGCCGGCATGACTAACGAGATCAGCGAACTCCTCAAAACGAAAAACAAACTCGAACGCCGCCTCTTCTCCGCGCTCTCGATCGGCATGGTCAAACGCCAAATAGACGGCAAGGAAGTGTTCACCTTTGGCGTCGGAATGAGACGCAGTGCGACCGTCTGGCTGACATCGCAGGAAGCGTTACAAGCCGACGTGGAATTCTTTGTTCCGTTTTATGTGTTGCCGAGTTCGAGTCATCCGCCCGAGGCGACATTCGCAAACGCGCGATCGATGTCCGCGGGCATCGTGATCCGCAAGTCAAACGACGCACCGATCGGACGCGACGAAAACAATAAAGATCTGCTCGCGATGCGGTTCAATTTCCGCGTCCCTTTCAGTACAAGCTGGCGCTCGCTCGAAAAGGCCAAGCCCGAGGATTTCGTCACTAGTTTCGGCACGCCCGAGATCCAGATACAGAAGAAGATCAAGGACGGCCCAAAGGTTGGCGAGTGGGAAAAGTTTGGCGGTTGGAAAGACTTCCTCAAAGACTACGTCGACAAACCGGGAGTCAGCGACCTGCTCAACTCGCCGATCGGCCCGTTGCTGATTGCACCGATCTCGGATCCATCAGGCATCGGCGACATCATTCTCAAACAAAAGAAACGCGACGAGATCAAGAGCGATCTCGGAGAATCAAAGCGCGATTTCGAGGATCAGCTCAAGCTGCTCCAGAACATCTCAGACTGGAAGCCGCCAAAGAAAAACACCGAAGGGCCGCACTCCACGCAACGCAAACTCGGCAGCTTGCTGGAGTCGCTCGGCTTCATGTCAGGCAAACTCGGCAGCGGTGGCGAGTTTGAATACTCGTTCAAGCTCGCGGCGGGCGTGAGCGTGTTTAGCGTAATCAACCGTCTGCTCGACGAACTCGACGGCTTCCCGCTGTGGATAAAAGGTCTGAAACCAAAAACCGATCGCGAACCGCGCATCGCACTCTCGCTCGCGTCTCAGACCAACCTTGTCGATCCAAACAAAACTTACTTCGGTATCGCTGGTCTCGCTTACAACATCCCGCTCACTCCCGTTCCCGAAAACGGCGACAAGAAAAAGGAAACCAAAGACGACGACGTCAAGACTCCGTCGATCACGCTGAGCGACGACAATTTCACCGAAGACAAAAGCATTCTGATCCACGAGGAACTCGAACAGGAGGAACAGGAAAGCGGCGGCGACGAAGACGCCCATCCAGCACCGCCGGCCGAAGAAAAGAAGCCGAGCACTGTCGAAGTGCTACTTCATCTCGGCAAATGGATGAGCGGCGAAACGATCGACGACAATTGGTTTCAACGATTACTGCCACCCGCTGAAGCAAAGCGCAGAGTGCCGCTACCCGGCATTCGTGTTCTACCCATCAAGCGTGTGCCGCTTGAGAATCGGCCGGCCGATGCAAAGCTCGACTGGACGCTGCTCATTGATCTGTTGAGTCTCGGTATCGACATCCAAAGCACGTCCAAAGACGGACTCGCGTTTGTAAAAGGACTCGCCGGTCACTTCGGCCTCGGCGCGATTGAGATACGTCTCGCGCTGAAGTTCTCGCTTGAAGACATTCGCGACGAAAAGAGTTTCTTCGATCGCGTCGCGATCGGCGTCGGGTTCAAGCTCAAGGATCTGCGTCTCTCGTTCGAAGCACCGGAAGAAGAAAAGAAAGAATCGGGAAACGAGATTCTCGATGGTCTTCAGAAGCTGCTCGCGGACGATTGGGTAGTCGTGCCCACGCCTGAAAAGAAGCCGGACCCAAAGATGAAGACCCGGCTCAGCGCCAAGAAGAAAGACAAATTCTCGATCTCTGTCGGTTATCTCACCCCACTCAAACAAGGCTCCCACGGCACACTCGACATTCAGCTCTACGACGAAAAAGGCAATCGCGGCAAGATGGCGCTGATTCCGATCGATCGTTTGTGGGAGCCGATCTACTTGCGCCAGATCGGCATCGGGCTGAAGGGCGTCGAGAATCTCGAGTTGAGCAACGGCTTGCCGGATAAAGCGCAACTCACCGTTTCGCTGACCGGCGGTATTCGCTTGCCTGTGTTTGAAATGGGCTTCATCGGCGCGAAGCTCAGCTTCCCGCTAAATAATCCGCTGAACTTTCAATTCGCGCTCGACGGCCTCGACGTGTCGATGAAGATCGGTTCGGTCGTCATCTCGGGCAGTTTCTTCAAATCCGGAATCGAGTACGCCGGCAGTCTCACGATCGACTTGCCGAAGGTTTCGTTATCCGCGATGGGTTTCTTCGGTTCGCTGCGCGTGTTCGATATGTCGTGGACCACCGAAATTCGCGTCGAGCTGAACAAAGGCAACGTCCATCAGAAACTGCTCGCCGAACTGACCAAAAACAAGATCACGCCGATCGCTTTTCAGCCTGTCAAACGCGGTCATGCGCCAGGCGAGTGGGAACTCCACACCACGGACGACACGCGCTACACGATCACCGATGATGAAGACAAA
>DATELP010000016.1:0-10620 GCA_035276425.1 Pyrinomonadaceae bacterium | reverse complement strand
AGACGTGGTTCAGTCGCTCGGCGTATTGCCAATAAACGTCGAGGCGGAATTGGTCGACGTCGCAGCCGGGGTCAGTCACAAGTGGCTGCTGAGTCCCGAAGGCGTCGGTTACTTGTATCTCTCGGATCGCGCACGCGAACGAATAGAGCCGACACTCGTGGGCTGGATCAGCGTGCCGAACCCGGAAGACTATTCCAACTTCGAACAGGGCTGGAATCGCGGCGCGCTCGCGTGGGAAACGGGCACTGGACCTGCTGCGTTGATTCACGGCTTCAAAGCCAGTTTGGACTTGCTGCACGAATATGGTCCGGCGCGTATCGCCGGTTATCTCGAGGAACTGACCGACCACCTTTGCGATCGACTGCATTCGAAGCCTTATCAGATCGTCAGTTCACGTCTTCCGGGCGAAAAGTCTCAGATAGTTTGCATTCGCCACAACGGTGACCTCTCGGCGATGGCGCTCTACCACCGGCTTAAACAACAAAACATCATCACCGCACCAAGAGGTGATCGCCTTCGGATCGCCCCGCACCTCTACAACACGCTCGACGAGATCGATCAATTAGTCGCGGCGCTGCCGTAACCGAGCGATTTTGGTTCGTTTGTACGGGTAGTGTTGTATTGAACGGGTACAAGATCACCACTCATTTCCGTCGCTTCCGTATGGATTCTTACTCAAACAAGCGCTTTTTGACTCTGAACAGTGGTGGCACGGTCATTGTATAAAGGGAAGACAGAACAAGAAGGGTAGATAAGGGTAAATCGGGTCAGGCTCAGAAAACTGCGGTGAGTGGAGGCTTTGGGGGAGGCATCCTCTCACAGTTATTAAAAGCAAGTGTTTGACTCTTTTGGGGGAACGGAGCAGCGCTTGTGACGCAGTAGAAGAGCAATAATAGCGGAGCTGCTGATTGTCGTCTTGACGGGGCTTGGGGGAGCCTCCCAGGAAAAATCAGCAGCCCGCATTTGTTTTGGGCCGATGAAACAAAAGGCACAAAGTATTCGAGCAGAATCCTTTGTGCCTTTTGTGTTTCTTGTGGCTGAAAACTATCTACGACGTTCCGCGGTCATTTCGTCGAGATTCAAACGCATCATCCCACCAGCATCCGAGTAGGCCGTCGCTTTTTGCTGCGAGCGCCGGTAACTGAAAAGCAGTCCGCCGATCAATCCTCCGATTCCCAAACAACCGACGAGCGCATAGCCCGACGCTTTCAGAACAGTGACCAGCACGCCTAACGTTGTGTTGACGTATTCCTCCTGAGCGCGACGCAGGATGTTTGGGTTTTCGCCGAGCCAGGAAACGACCTGTTCGTAGTGAACCTGATCGATTAGCTGTTTGGCTGTTTGGTCGTCAGGCGCGTTGAAGACGAACACGGAGTAATTACCGACGCGCTTGTAAGCTGTGGGCGCCGGTTGGCCGAGTTTCCAGAGCTCCTGAATACGCGCAACGATGCGTTTGTCGTTTTCACTCGCGAGTTGTGGTGTATTGAATTCGACGACGAGCACTTTGCTCTGGCCGAAAGAAGCGAACGCTGCGTCTGCATTGCCGTCGCCGTTTACTGCGGTCAGCACCGGTTGATTCGGAGCGATCGTCGTAAGGTCCTTGAAGCTGTTGCGATAGATCGCGGTTTTTTGAGCCTCGTCTGGACTGGGCAGATGTTTGATTAAAGCCGGAATCTCGCCGTCGCCCTGTTCGAGTGTGTCGCTTAGCGATTGCGCCAGCGCCGTCAGATTTGCTGTGCTGGAGGCCGGTTCGATACTCGTCACCCTGACGAGGTTGACGCCCTTGAAAAATGCGATCTGGTCGCGTCTAGTGAATCCAGCAACGCCGGCGACGTTTCCGATCTCGACGGTTGGCTCTTCGGCTCGCGCGGCTGCCGCTGCGTGGCTAAAGAGTTCGTAAGCTTTGCCTTCTGTCTGAAATTTGAGGATTTCAACCAGGAACCGCTCGCCATTGCCAGCCACGTACTCGGCCTGCTCGGTCTCGATTGGTGTGGCTTCCGTGGCGAGTTTTTCTAGCAGCGACCCTTCGCCACTCGACTTCACGCGCTTGAACTTGCCAGCCTCGGAAGGCAAAGCAAACAACAAGAGGAATGAAACTAATAAGTGAATCTTTAACACAGCGTAAGTTTAATGCCAGCGTCTCAGTTCGCGCAAAAGAAGGTCGGCGTAGTGGCGTGGTTTGCTGATGTTATGCATCACGGTCGAGCCGCCGAGTTCGCTGGCGTTGTCGACGATGATGTCGCCGAAGCCGAGCAGTCGTTGCGGAATGCTGGCGGAGACGGTTACGTCCTGGACCTTACTCAAGGGGATGTTTCGTGTTGTACGGGCGATCAGGCCCGTGTCGATCTGGAGTTTTGCGTCGGTGACGGTGTAGCGAACCATGTTTCGCCGGATGTGGTAGTAACCCGGGATCAGCAGTAACGCGAGTGCGAGTGGGATCGAGATCGACGCTGGCACACTGAGGCTGGCGAGTAGAAAGACCAGTGCGATGCCGCCGAGGACGGCGAGAGCGTAGCCGGCTTTGATGAAGAGCATGGTCGGTTTCACGGTGAAAACCGTACGTTCCAGATCCCCATTAATGGTTGGTTCCAGAGTCCTTGATTGCACGCGTGCGATGCGTGTTTGTTCGGAGTCGACGGGCGTGCCGCAGTTCGAACAGAATCGTACGGATGGCGTAACGTAGGCTCCGCAGCCAGAACAGGTCATTCGCGTCTCAACCTCGGGCGATATCATACAAACAAAACGAGGCGGCCACCATGAAAGGTTCCGCGGTTCATCTGGAATCCCACCAACCGCAGTTGGTGGTTCGTTCATAGTCGAGCAAGTGAATGAACGATCCACCGACTATGTCGGTCGGATTGTTGCTTGACCGGAGCTGTGTAGTAAGGGTCTGAAGGGACCACCGACTTCGTCGGCGGGATTACTGGCTGACTAGCTGCAATCGGCCGTCTGGCAGGCGGGTCATGAAGACGCTGCGCTCGTAGACGCTCAGCGGCGCCGAGGGTTTTTGCTTTGCGGCCGCGAGTTGTTCGCCGGTGAGCTGGTTCGCGGTGGCTGCGGCTTCCGGATCGCGGATCATGCTGTAACGCTTGCCGATGCGGCGCACGTATTCCTGCGTCTCGCTGTACGGCGGAACCTTGTAGCCATACTTCATCACCGCGCCCTCGCCAGCGTTGTATCCCGCAAGGGCCAGCCGCACGTCGCCTTCAAAAAGGTCGAGCAGAAAACGCATGTAGCGAGCGCCGCCTTCGATGTTCTGTTTCGGGTCCCAAATGTTTGTGACGCCAAACCGAAGTGCCGTGGGCGGCATGAGCTGCATCAATCCGCGGGCGCCTTTGTACGACATTGCCCGAGTTTTGAAGCTCGACTCCTGATGCATGATTGAGTAGAGCAGCAGCGGGTCGACCGAGTTGCGTTTGCCGGATTCGACGATGAAGTTGTCGATGTCTGAACTGCCTGTGGTAAATCCGCCGAGGGACGGGTTAATCGGCATCGAGGTCAGATGAACCAGGCGTTTGGTTGGGTTTTTGGGCTCGACCTTTGGCGTCTGGATCTGGACGGCGTTCGGCAGGTCGAAGTTATCGATCTGGTAACCCGTTTGGGCCGAGATGAGCCCAGCTGACAGAAACATTAATGTTAAGAGAAGAAGCGTTTTCATTAGGATTTCGACGGGGCGCCGGATGAGGCATCGCCATAATAACACGATGGTTTAACTATTGCCAACAAAGTTGGCCGAGGGTTTTAGAGATGATTTTGAGGCGGATGTTGACAAGGGATGTATGATAGGCGCGTTTTAACCACAAACCGCGCGCTTCTGCGCGCCTCACAAAAGGACGAAAACAAATGAAGAAACTTCTCACACTCACACTGTTGCTCTGTCTCTTCACGACCGGAGCAATGGCCCAGACCACAACTTCAACCCAGACCGGCACGAAGCAAGGCGCCAAGCGTGGCCCTGTCTTTCGCGCCACTAAAGAACAGATCAATCAGGCCCAGGCGATCCTCAAATCGCGTGGCTTTTACGGCGGGGAACAGATCGGAAAGCTCGACGACGCGACCCGTGAGGGTTTGCGGAAGTATCAACAGGCGGAAGGACTAAAGGTGACCGGGACACTCAACAAGGTGACCCTGGAAAAGATGGACATCGCTCTTACTGAGAAACAGAAGACCATGTAGGAGCCGTTAGACAGGATTACAGGATGAACAAGATTCGTTTTGTTCATCCTGTAAGTTCTAGGTCATCAGGCGCTCAACGACCTCGTAGCTCTTCTGAAGAGCTGTCGCGAGGTTCTCGGGTTGGTTGCCACCGCCCTCGGCCATGTCGGCTTTGCCGCCACCGCGTCCACCGACGATCGGGGCGAGTTCTTTGATCACCTGACCGGCGGGAACTTTGGAAGTCAGATCGGCCGAGGTGCGCACGATGAGGGAGACCTTTCCTTCGCCACTGCGCCCGAGTATCACTACGCCCGATTTGATTCGAGCCAGCAGTGTGTCGGAGAGTTGGCGCATCGCCGGTGCGTCTAACCCACTCGCTTCGCGCGCTAAAACCTTGACGCCCGCGATCTCGCGCGACTCGTCGCCATTTGTCGAAGCACCAACACTTCCACTCGCGATCTTCAAACGCAGATCGTCTGCCTCGCGGCGCGCTTTCTTCAACTCATCCTGTAACCGCGAAACAGCGTTCACCAACTCAGTTCGCGACGTTCGCAAACCGCTGCTGAGCTCATCGACCAACACTTCCGCTTCACGAAATCTATCGTAGGCATCGGTGCCGGTGATCGCGCGGATGCGCCGCACGCCCGAAGCGATCGATTCATCGCTGACGATTTTGAAGAGTCCGATGTCGCCGGTCGCGCGCACGTGCGTGCCGCCGCACAGCTCTTTCGAAAACACGCCTTCGAGACCGTCGATCGACAGCACGCGCACTTTCTCGCCGTACTTCTCGCCGAACAGCGCCATCGCGCCCGAACGCATGGCTTCTTCGATCGCCATCTCGTCAGTTTGCACGGGCTCGTTGCGCAGGATGTGATAGTTAACGAGGCGCTCAATCTCCTCTTTTTCTGCCTGCGTCAGCGGTTGATAGTGCGAGTAGTCGAAACGCAAATAAGTCGGCGCTACGACAGAACCGGCCTGTTTGACGTGTGTACCCAACACCTCGCGCAGCGCGGCGTGCATCAGGTGCGTCGCGGTGTGATTGCGTCGCGTAGCGTCGCGCTTTTCAACATCAACTTCAGCTGCAACCGTATCGCCAACGTTCAGCACTCCCCGCTCAACTCGAATCTTGTGTACGATAAGACCCTGCACCGGTGCGAACGTGTCGAACACCCTGGCGAGCATCTCGTCCTTCGTCAAAATACCGACGTCGCCAACCTGTCCACCGCTTTCCGCGTAGAACGGTGTCTGGTCCAGAATTGCCTCGCCTTCTTCGCCTTCACCGAGCGAGTCGACTTCGCCGTCTTTAATTAGTGCGACGACCTTTGCGTCGGTGACGTTCGTAGCTTCATAGCCTTTGAACAGGGATCTCGAACGTTTCGCGAGCGTGTCGTAGATGGGATTAAGAGCGGCTTTTGCTTCGTGTTTCGTGGCGACGGTCTGCTGAAGCTCTTGCAACGCCTCGTCGAAAGACCTGTTGAATTGGTCTTCCTCAATTGCAAAACCTCGCTCTTCAAGACCAACGCGGATTAAATCGCGCGGCGTGCCGAACGTGTCGTAAAGTTTGGCAAGCGCCTTGAACTCCGGCATCGCTCCTTTTGTCGACGTAAACAACTCATCGAGCTTGTTTAGCCCCACGGTCAACGTCGAACGAAAGCGCTCTTCCTCCAGCTTCACCATCTTCTCGATGAACTCGCGCTGTGCTTCGAGTTCCGGATAAGCGTCGCTCATTAAATCGACGACGAAATCGGTGACCTGATTAAAAAACGAACCCTCGAGACCGAGCGTGTGATGGCCCTGATAGATCGCGCGGCGCATGATCTTACGCAACACGTAATTGCGCCCTTCGTTGCCGGGCAGGATGCCATCGGCAATCGCAAAGGCGGTCGTGCGCGCGTGGTCCGCAATGACACGCATCGCAAAACCTTCCTGCGTTTCCGGTTCGTAATGCCGGTCAGCGATTTGTGCCGCACGCTCGATGATCGGCCGGATCAGATCCGTGTCGTAGTTTGATTTGACGCCTTGCAACACGACTGCGAGCCGCTCGAGTCCAGCGCCGGTATCAACAGACGGCGCCGGCAGCGGATCGAGTTTGTAGTGACCCGGTTCGACTTCACTGCGATCGAACTGCATAAAGACGAGATTCCAGATCTCCATGATCGTGTCGCCCGGACCATTGACGTTCTCAGCCGAATTCTCCGGATCGTCAGGACTCGGTCCCATGTAGTAATGGATCTCGCTGCATGGACCACATGGACCGGTCTCGCCCATCTGCCAGAAATTATCCTTGCGGCCGAAGCGCAAAATCCGCTCGCGCGGCGCACCAACAGCTTCCCAAAAGCCTTCGGCATCTTCATCCGGCCCGACTTCCTCGTCGCCTTCATAAACCGTAAACCACAGGCGCTTCGGATCGAGTTTCATAACATTGACGAGCAGGTCCCACGCATACCGGACCGCGTCCTGTTTGAAATAATCGCCAAACGAAAAATTGCCGAGCATCTCGAAGAACGTGTGATGCCGCGCGGTTTTGCCGACTTCGTCGAGGTCGTTGTGTTTGCCGCCGGCGCGGATGCACTTCTGCGACGACGTTGCGCGGATGTAGTCGCGCTTTTCGCGGCCGAGGAACGTGTCTTTGAACTGATTCATGCCCGCGTTGGTGAACAACAGTGTCGGATCGTTGGCGGGCAGCAGCGGCGAGGAGCGCACGCGCGTGTGGCCGTGCTCCTCGAAGTATTTCAGAAAAATCTCGCGTATTTCGTTACCAGTCATGTCGATTTGAGTTTAACAAGACGGATCGAAGAGTGCACGTACCTTGTCACTGACCAGTTCAAACTCGAAGCCCTGTCGCAAGAGGTGATCGAAGAGTTTTTTGGCCTCGATTCGTGTCTTTGGCTTGCCGCGCACGCGAATCCGCTTTTCGATGGCTTGGTCGATGAGCTGTTCTTCGGACGTCTCGGCGTAGACCAGTTCGAGCGCGCCTTCCGCTACCTTGTTCTCGACCTTTTTGAGTTTCAGGTCGCGTTGCAAACGCCGCCGTCCGACCGGACGCTGTTTCACTTTCAAAGACGCGTAGCTAAATGCGAACCGTTCGTCATTGAGATAGCCGTACTCTTCGAGCCGTGCGATAACCGTCTCCACTACGTCCGGGGTCGTATTCTTTCCTTGCAGTAACCGCTCGCGCAGTTCGGCAACCGAGCGCGGTTTGACGGTTAACAGCTTGACCGCGCGATTGAATGTTTGACGGCGCATTTCGTCAGTGGTCATGTGCAACTGATTCTCACATCGCCAATCGTCACTCGGCAATCTAAAATAAGCCACGAAGAGGCACAAGAAGGACAAGAGGCACAAGCGGGAGCGAATCATGGATGGACTATTAGTCATCGACAAGCCGGGGGAACTTACATCTCACGATGTAGTTGCGCGTGTGCGTCATATTCTTCACGAGCGCCGCATCGGTCATACGGGAACACTCGATCCGTTTGCGACTGGCGTGCTGGTGCTGTTACTCGGCAAAGCTACTCGGCTTGCTCAGTTTCTCAGCATCGAGGACAAGGAGTACGACGCCATCATCCGCTTGGGTTATGCCACTGATACAGGCGATCGCACTGGAACGCGAATTGATGGTCCAAACGACATCCCGCTCGGAAATTGGAACGAACAGCAGATCGAGAAAGCGCTTGCGAGTTTGCGTGGTTGGATAGACCAAGTGCCGCCGATGTATTCAGCGAAGAAGCGTGAAGGTAAGAAGCTGTATGAACTTGCGCGACGTGGTGAAGAGGTGGACCGTGAGCCGGTCCGTGTTTGTATTCATGAGTTCACCGCTATCAACCCGGATGGTCAACTGATCAAGGACAATCTGGACGGCACGTTCGATTTTCGCGCTCACGTCGTCTGCTCTTCGGGCACTTACGTGCGAACGCTTGCGGAAGATTTTGGCAAGCGTCTGTCCGTCGGCGCACATTTGGCTGAGTTGCGTCGCACGCGAGTGGGCGAGTTTGGCGTCGATAAGGCGGTGACGCTCGACGGCTTGCAGACCAGTTTTGCGGAGGAGGCGTTGGGCGAGGTTGTGGTGACGCCTGGTGCGGCGCTCTCGAAACTCCCTTTCGTGCATCTAAGCGCCCAGGATGTGCGTAATGTCAGTCATGGAAGGGAGGTTAGGGTTGAGGGATCTGGTTGGACGGACGGTGAAAACGTAAAGATGTGTGACGCGCACGAGCAGTTGATTGCTATTGGTCACTATGACGCCGGCGCGCAAGTATTACATCCACGCGTCGTACTCACCGAAAAATAAGCATTGACCTGTGTGGTATACTGCAATCCCTAAGGAAGCGCTCCGATAAACTCGCTTCCAAGAAGTGCTTCCCGCCACTGGTTCCGTGACACGATCATTGAGAACTGATGCTTCGAGGACGTAGCTCACGCTAACGCGCGCGTGAGGCGTATCACGAGGTAGCAATGGTTTACCAACCGCATTCCCCGACTGACGAGCGGTTGCTTTACAAGCGTGGCCTCTCCCCACACGCTGTCCAATGCGCGAAAGCCGAAGAGGTTTCAAGGCTATGCAAGAGCAGGATGGCAACAAAGGATTCAACATCAGTGAACGCTTGGAAGATCTGCGCCGCGAACACGAAGCGCTGCGTTGGGAAGGAACCTTCCGAGACTACTTCGAGCTAGTCGCTCAAAACCCACGTATCGCGCAACTCTCGCACGCGCGCATCAACGACATGGTTCACGCCGCCGGTGTGGAACGGCTGAACGAGGGCACGCAGCACGAAGTTCTTTCCTACAATTTCTTTGCCACCGAGCTCTTCGGTATCGAAGAACCAATCGCCAGAATTGTCGAGTACTTCAAGTCGGCCGCGCAGCGTTTGGAAGTGCGCAAACGCATCCTCTTGCTGATGGGTCCGGTCGGCGGTGGTAAATCGACGATCGTCAACATGCTCAAGCGCGGACTGGAAGATTGGACCAGAATGCAAAGTGGCTCAGTCTACGCGATCAAAGACTGCCCGATGCACGAAGAACCGTTGCACCTCATCCCGCATCAGTTGCGGGCGGAAGTCGAAAAACATTACGGCATCTACATCGAAGGCGATCTGTGTCCGCAGTGCCGCTATTCACTCGATAAAACTTATGGTGGCCGTCACGAAGACGTGAAGGTCCATCGCGTGGCGTTCTCGGAAAAAGAACGCGTCGGCATCGGTACGTTTTCACCGAGCGATCCGAAGTCGCAGGACATCACGGAACTTACAGGTTCGATTGATTTATCGACCATTGGCGAAGTTGGTGTTGAATCAGATCCGCGCGCTTATCGTTTCGACGGCGAATTGAATATCGCGAATCGCGGGTTGATGGAGTTCGTCGAGATGCTGAAGGTTGATGAGAAGTTTCTCTACAGCCTTTTGACGCTTTCGCAGGAGCAGAGCATCAAGACCGGCCGCTTCGCGATGATCTATGCTGACGAAGTGATTCTGTCCCACTCAAATGAAAACGAGTACATCTCGTTTGCAGGTAATCGCAAATCCGAAGCGCTTCAGGATCGCATCATCCTCGTGAAGGTTCCGTACAATCTGCGTGTTTCGCAGGAAGAGAGAATTTACGACAAGCTGTTGCACCAGTCGGAAGCGCTGCGCAACGTACACCTCGCGCCGAACACGTTGAAGGTGGCGGCGATGTTTGCAGTGATGACGCGCCTTGAAGATCCAAAACGACAGAACGTCGACATCGTGAAGAAGATGAAGCTTTATGACGGTGAAGACGTCGAGGGTTACAAGTCGAAAGACGTGCGCGAATTGAAAGAAGAGACCATCCGCGAAGGCATGGACGGGATCTCGCCGCGTTACATCATCAATCGACTATCGAGTGCGCTCGTTCGCGATGGTGTGACCTGCATCAATCCCATCGACGCTTTGCGAGCGATCAAGGATGGTTTCGAACAGCACACCGGCATCACTGCCGAACAGCGCGAACGTTATTTGAACCACATTTCGCAGGCGCGTAAGGAGTACGACGAGCTCGCGAAGATCGAAGTGCAGCGTGCGTTCGTTTACTCGTTTGAAGAGATGGCGCGCACGATGTGCAACAACTATCTCGACAACGTCGAAGCGTTCTGTAACAAGGAACGCATCAAGGATCCGATCACTGAAGAGGAGATGGATCCGGACGAACAGTTGATGCGCTCGATCGAGGAGCAGATCGGGATTTCCGAAAACGCGAAGAACACGTTCCGGCAGGAGATACTGATTCGCATCTCGTCTTACGCGCGTAAGGGCAAGCCGTTTGAATATAACTCGCACGAGCGTTTGAAAGAGGCGATCGAGAAAAAGATCTTCGCTGACCTTAAGGACGTGGTGAAGATTACGACTTCGGCGAAGACGCCCGATCCGGATCAGCTTCGTCGCATCAATGAGGTGGTGGACCGGCTCGTGAAAGAGCACGGATATTGTCCGGTCTGCGCGAACGAGTTGCTGA
>DATELP010000015.1:0-33782 GCA_035276425.1 Pyrinomonadaceae bacterium | reverse complement strand
GCCACGCAGACCCTCATAGGGTTCGCGGACACGCCGAAAACCTCGAAAAAACAGCGACTCAACGAAGAACAGCGGATCATTCACGTACTCAACCGCCTCGGTTTCGGTGCGCGCCCGGGCGACGTCGAACGCGTGAAGTCGATCGGCCTCGAACAGTACATCAACCAGCAACTCAACCCCCAGAAGATCTCCGACACTGTCGCGGAAAACAAGGTCAAAGATCTGACCGTGCTGGATATGAGCACCGCGGATCTCTACGCAAAGTATCCGCAGCCCGGCCGGTTGTTGCGGCAGCTTCAACAGCAAGGCATGGTGGACGGGGATTCAAAGAATCCTCCAGATCCACAAGACGAGAAGTACCGCAAAGTTCTTCAGGACTATTACGTTCAGAATGGACTCCAGCGTCCGCAGCGGATCATCGCGGAGTTACAAACGTCCCGCATTCTGCGTGCGGTTTACAGCGAACGACAGCTTCAGGAAGTACTGGTTGATTTCTGGACCAACCACTTCAACGTCTTCGCCGGGAAGGGCGCCGATCGCTGGCTGCTCCCGTCTTACGATCGCGACACGATTCGGCCCAATGCGATGGGCAAGTTCTCCGACTTGCTGTTGGCGACCGCGCAAAGTCCGGCGATGCTGTTTTATCTCGACAACTTTCAGAGCGTCAGCCCGGATGCAAACCGTGGGCGCGGAATGCTGCGTCAAAATCAGCAAAGACAGCGCCGTGGCATCAACGAAAACTACGCGCGCGAGTTGATGGAGTTGCACACCCTCGGCGTCGACGGTGGTTACACGCAAAAAGACGTGCAGGAAGTCGCACGCTGTTTCACTGGTTGGACCATCTTCCAACCGCGCGGTGGCGCCGCCGCGGCCAACGCGAGGATGGATAACGAAGCGGCGCGCCGCACTGCCGGCACGTTCTTCTTCAACGCGCGTGCGCACGACGACGGCGAGAAGATCGTGTTGGGCCACAAAATCTCCGCGGGCGGCGGATTCAAAGACGGCCTGACCGTGCTCGACATCCTCGCGCATCACCCGGCCACCGCGAAGTTCATCGCGACAAAACTCGTGCGTCACTTCGTGAGTGACACACCGCCGCCGGCTCTGGTCGATCGCGCCGCTGCTGCTTTCACGAAGAGCGACGGTGACATTCGCGAAACACTGAAAGCAATCTTCTTCTCAAACGAATTCAATTCGCCGGAAGCCTATCGCGCGAAGATCAAGCGTCCGTTTGAACTGGTAGTCAGCGCGATCAGAACTCTCGGCGCGGACACGAACGGCGGCCCGGGCACGCATCAATGGATCGCGCGCATGGGTGAACCGCTTTACGGTTTTCAAACGCCAAACGGTTATTCAGACGCAGCCGAGAGTTGGGTCAACACCGGCGGTCTACTCGAACGAATGAACTTCGGTCTCGCGCTCGCAGGCAATCGAATTCAGGGCACGCGCGTCGATCTCGCAAAACTAAACGCGCCGGAGAAGTCGAAACTGATCGACGTGTCGTTGCAGCTGATCGTTGCCGGCGACATCTCCGCCGCAACCAGAGAGACGCTGATGAAACAGATCGACGAGACAAACGCCGACACCGCGGCAAAAGTCGTTGGCTTGATTCTCGGCACGCCGGAGTTTCAGCGGCAATAACATTTGTGCCTCTTTGCGGCTAAAGGTAACGAATTATGAATCGCAGGTTTTTTATCAAATCGGGCAGCATTGCGTTGGCGAGCGTGGGCATGTCGTTATCAGCGCCGGGTTTTCTTCAACGCGCGCTGCTGGCCAACGAACACAGCGGCGGCAAACGTAAAACTCTCGTCGCGATCTTTCAGCGTGGCGCTGTTGACGGGCTGAACATGATCGTTCCATTTGGCGAGTCGAATTACTACGATCTGCGCCCGTCAATTGCGATCCCAAAACCAAACGGTAGCAACACGGAGACTGCCATCAATCTCGATGGCTTCTTCGGTTTGCACCCGTCGATGAACTCGCTCAAATCGCTGTGGGACTCGAAGCGACTCGCGATCGTTCACGCCTCCGGCTCGCCCGACAACACACGCTCGCACTTCGATGCGCAGGATTACATGGAGTCCGCGACGCCGGGTGTGAAGTCGACGAGTGACGGCTGGTTGAATCGTTATTTGCAAAGCAAAAAAGAAACGGAAGCATCGCCGTTTCGCGCGATCTCAATCACGCAGCAGATGCCGCGCGTGATGCAGGGCAAAGCGCCGGTGCTGGCGATGTCGAACCTGTCGAACTTTGCGATTCGCAACGGTAAGTCGTCCGCAACGGTGCAAGGTGGTTTCGAAGCAATTTACTCGCGTGAGAAGAATGAGCCGCTCGCCGAAACTGGGCGCGAGACGTTTGACGCCATCAACTACCTGAAGCAGGCGAATCCCACGCAGTACAAACCGGAGAACGGCGCGCAGTATCCCGCTGGTCCATTGGGCAGATCGCTACTTCAGATCGCACAGTTGATCAAAGCCGGTGTTGGTTTGGAGATCGCTTTCACGGACGTCGGCGGTTGGGACACGCACGCCAACCAGGGCAACGGCCGCGGGCAGTTGGCAAATCGTTTACAGGAGTTCAGCTCCGCGATCGCGGCGTTCTATCAGGACCTGGGCCAGCGAATGGATGACGTTGTGGTGTTGACGATGTCGGAGTTTGGCCGCACGGCAAAAGAGAACGGCAATCGCGGTACGGACCACGGACACGCGAATGCGATGCTGGTGCTGGGCAACAGCGTGCGTGGCGGTCAGGTTTACGGCAAGTGGCCCGGACTCAAGAACGATCAGCTTTTTGAGGGACGCGATCTCGCGTTGACGACGGACTTTCGCGATGTGTTTGGCGAGGTTGCCGCGCGGCATCTCGGCACGCCTGATTTACAATCGGTGTTTCCACGTTACGCAATCAGCGAAGCGAAGTTTAAAGGATTTTTCCGAAACGGTTGATGAGGTACAACAACAACACCGCAAGCACCGACACGATCACTGACAACGTGAGTGCCTCATTGTCGCGGCCCGCCTGCACCGCATCGTAAATCGCCACCGAAGCAGTTTGCGTTTTGCCGGGAATGTTTCCGGCGATCATGATCGTCACGCCAAAGTCTCCGAGCGCGCGCGCAAACGCTAGCGCTGTCGCCGCCAACACGCCTTTCGCAGCCAACGGCAACGTAATCCGAAAAAAGATGCGCCGGTTGTTGAGACCGAGTGTCCGCGCGGCTGCTTCGAGGTCCATGTTCACCGATTCAAACGCCGCTCGCAAACTCTTCGTTACCAGCGGTAGTGCGTGAATCGTAGCGGCGATGATCGCTGCCGTGACGGTGAAGGTCAGACGAATACCGAACGTGCGATCGAGACAAGCGCCGATTGCCGAACGAGAACCGAGCAGGACCAGTAGGTAATAACCGAGCACCGTCGGCGGCAAAACGAGCGGCAACGTGACGAGCGCGTCGACGAGATTGCGCCCGGGAAAACGTTTGCGCGCGAGCAGCCACGCGAGCCCCGAGCCCGCGACAAGCGCAATCAGCGTCGCGGCGGTGGCCACAGCAAAGGAAAGCCTGATAGGGAACCAGTCGATCACGGGGTTCGGTAAGCTTAAGCCACAAAGAGGCACAAAGCCATCGGTCTTATGGGTTCTATAGGTCGTATGTCTTTTGTGCCTTACAATCGGGCGCTTATGAAGCCACGGGTTTTGCGTTACGAATCAGTGACCTCGACAAACAGCGAAGTCGCGCGACTCGCTATCGAAGGTGCTGAAGAAGGACTCGCGATTGTCGCCGACGAACAGACCGCCGGACGGGGACGTTTGCAACGCGCGTGGTCGTCGCCAAAAGGCGCGGGCTTGTATTTCAGCATCCTGTTACGTCCGCACATCGCTGTGGATCGCTGGCCGCTCATCACGTTCGTCGCTGCCTTGGCGACCAGCGACGCGTTACTCGAAGGCGGCGGCGTTCAAACCGACATCAAGTGGCCCAACGATCTACTCGCGAACGACCGAAAGATCTGCGGCATACTCGCCGAAGCAATCGAAACACCAACCGGACGCGCAGTCGTCCTGGGCATCGGCATCAATCTAACCAACGACGCTTTTCCGCAAGATCTGCACGGCGTGGCGACATCGGTGACGCAGGAATCAGGCCGGGCACCGGAACGCGAGACAATTCTCGCCGCACTTCTGAGCGCGCTCGCTCGCTGGTATTCATTACTGCACGAACCCGACGGCGACGGGAAAATCGTTGCGGCCTGGGCCAGCCGTTCTTCGTACACCTCCGACAAGTTGGTCCAGGTAACAAACGGTGACGAAGTTTTACAAGGCATCACGCGCGGCGTCGAGCACGACGGCGCACTGCGCGTCGAAACCGCTCAGGGAATCCAGTTGATACGTGCGGGCGACGTTACGAGTGTCCGGCCGGCGAGGGTTTGATCGATGCGCATTGTCCTGAACACTTTCGGATCGTTTGGCGACATCCATCCGTACATGGCGGTCGCGATGGAGTTGAAGGCGCGTGGTCACATGCCCGTGATCGCGACGATGTCGATCTATCGCGAGAAGATAAAGGGCGCGGGGCTGAAATTCTTCCCGGTTGGGCCAAACATTACGCAGCCGGCGGAACAGGACCCCGAATTGATCGAAAAGATCATGGAGCCGAAGACTGGCTCGAGGTTCCTGATGGAAGAGGTGATCCTTCCCGCGGTGCGCGACAATTACAACGATCTGCTTCAGGCAGTTCGCGGCGCTGATTTATTAGTTACGCATCCGGCGGCGCCCGCGGGACCACTCGTCGGACGCAAGACCGGAATGCCGTGGATCTCGACCGTGCTCGCGCCGCTGTCGTTCTTTTCCGCTTACGACATGCCCGTGCCGCCATTTTGGCAGTGGACCAGCAAGCTCAGGGTGTTGGGGCCGCGGTTCACCAAGTTCTTTCTCGACACGATGAAGAGCAGTCACAAGGCGAAGTCATTCGTGAAGTTCAGAGAAGAGTTGGGGTTAAGCGACTTCGGCAATCCGATCTTTGAAGGACAACATTCGCCGACGCTCGTGCTCGCGATGTTCTCGAAGGTGTTTGCAAAGCCGCAGCCGGATTGGCCCAGGCAAACGGAGGTCACGGGTTTTTGTTTTTACGATGGAAACCATCAGTCGCCGATGCCGCCCGAGCTCGCGAAGTTTTTGGATGCTGGGCCGCCGCCGATCGTGTTCACGTTGGGCTCGTCGGCCGTTTGGGTCGCGCGTGATTTCTTCAGCGAAAGTATTGAAGCTGCGAAGAGTTTGGGCCAGCGCGCAGTGTTGCTCGTTGGCGATGAACGCAATCGTCCGTCGTCATTGCCGGACGGAATGATCGCGATTGATTACGCGCCTTACCAACAGCTACTTCCGCGCGCGAGTGTCGTGGTTCATCACGGCGGCGTCGGTACGACTTCACAAGGTTTACTCGCGGGAACGCCAACGCTGATCGTTCCGTTTGCTTTCGATCAATCTGACAACGCCGAGCACGCACGACGTCTGGGCACGAGCCGGACAGTTTATCGAGACAAGTATCGCGCGCCGCGAGTCGCAAAGGATCTGCACGCACTACTGACCCGACCCGAGTACAAACAAAACGCCACGCAGGTCAGTCAACAACTGAAACAGGAAAACGGTCCGAGGCGAGCCGCCGAGCTAATTGAACAGGTACTCGGCGATGGGACGAAGCGCGACGAGGAGTTGATCTATGCTGCTGGCGATTGACGCAGGCAACAGCAACATCAAGGTGGCCCTCTTCAATGATTACGAACTGCGGGCGCAGTGGCGTCTGACAAGCATTGATCTCGATCAGCTTGCGCGGCTGAATCCCGAAGATGTTGAAGCAATCGTGATCGCGTCCGTTGTGCCGGAATTAAATTCGACGCTCACGCGCATCTCCGAAGATCACTTCAACCTGACACCTGTCTTCGTCGATCACACAACACCGATCGATTTGAAGATTCTTTACGATTCGCCCGCGGAACTCGGCGCCGATCGGATTGTCGATGCCTTCGCGGGCGTCGATAAATACGGCGCGCCGTGTATCGTGGTAGATTTTGGAACCGCGACAACCTTTAACGCGATTAATGCAGCGGGCGAATTTCTCGGTGGCGCGATCAGCCCGGGACTGGTGACGTGCAGTGAAGCGCTTTTTGTACGCACCGCGAAATTGCCGCGCGTGAAGTGGGAACAACCGGCGAAAGTGATCGGTTCATCAACCGTAAGCGCGATGCAGTCAGGGATTTATTACGGTTACGGCGGATTGGTTGATGGCGTATTGGAAAAGATGATCGCTGAAATGGGTGAAACGCCGCGCGTGATTGCCACCGGTGGACTCGCTCACGCGATAGCTCCCACTTCCCGATACATTAGTTTGGTCGACGACACGCTTACGCTCGAGGGCTTGCGCCTCGTTTATGAACGAATCAAGTCTTAACTACTTCAACTACTTCACCGAAATCGAAGACACGTTTGTCAGGCGGCGCGGCAAGCACCTGTTTCTCAGTCCGATGGATTGGGCGTTGATGGAAACGTGGAACCAGCAAGGTATTCCGCTGCACATCGTGCTTCGTGGCATCGAACGATCGTTTGATTCTTACGAGTCGAAGCCGCGCAAACGTACAGTGAAATCGTTGCTGTATTGCCAGGAAGAAGTTGAAGCGCAGTTCGCGGAGTGGAACGAGTCGCGCGTCGGCGCGTCGTCCAGCAACGACAGCGAATCGGAAAAGACGCCATTTTCACTCGACGCGATCATCGAACACTTGCAAACGAATCGCGACTTGTTGCTCGAGGCAGCCGCGGCGCGGGCGGACGACGATCTTTCAGAAGCAATGACGCGCGCGGCCGCGTTGCTCGAACAGATCGAACAGGATCTCGCCGTTCGCGTATCGCTCAACACGCGAACGCTCGAAGACTCGCTGACCGGACTCGAACGCTTGCTGAACAACTCGATGTTCGCAGTCGCTCCGAATGAAGAACTCGAAAAGCAAAAGACCGCCGTGAAGGAGCAACTCAAACCTTATCGCAGTCACATGGAAACAGAGATTTATAATCAAACGTTCAATAACCTTCTGCTGAAGCGTTTGCGGGAGCAGTTTGCCGTGCCGCGGCTCAGCTTGTTCTACGTCTGACCTGACCCTGGAGGAGAATGTCATGGCTGAAATGACTATCAGACGCTTCGGCGTGTTTTCGGTGGCCAAGATGCACGGACTGCTCTTGTTTATCTTTGGCCTGATCATCGGTGTGATTTACGGTCTGTTTTTCATCATCTTTGGCGCGGCGATGTCCGCGATGGGAAACCGCGACGCAACTGCCGGAGGCGTGAGCTCGGTTGTGGTGGGCATCGGTATGATGATCGGCATACCGATCTTTTATGGAATTCTCGGGTTCATCATGGGCGCGATTGGCGCGTTGGTTTACAACGCACTCGCGGGAACGATCGGCGGCGTGAAGTTTGAACTCGAAGGTGTGCAGCACGAGTACGCGCCGCCGCCACCGCCGCATCATTGGGAACCGCATCAGTATCCGGCGCAGTAAATGTCTTTGGAAGTCGATATAGAACGGATTCTGCCGGGCGGTTATGGATTGGCCCATGCGGAGGGCAAGACGGTTTTCGTTTCGCTCTCCGCGCCGGGCGATCGTTTGCGAGTGCGGGTGGACCGGCAGCAGGGCAACGTGCTGTTTGCTTCGATTGAAGAGATCCTCGTCGCTTCGCCCGATAGAATTGAACCGCCGTGTCCTTACTTCGGCCGTTGCGGTGGCTGCGATTTTCAGCAGTTAGCTTATGAAAACCAGCTCGTTGCGAAGGCCGAGATCATTCGCGACTGTTTGCATCGCATCGCGCGTCTCGAAGTCGTGCCTGAGATCGTCGTTACGCCGTCGCCGCGTGATTGGCGTTATCGCATGCGGGCGATGTGGCAGATCGATCAGGACGAGCGAACGGTTGGTTACTACGAACGTGGATCGCGAAGGGTTTGTGATGTTGCTGATTGCGCGGTGTTGATGCCGGAGTTGCAGGAGACGCTTGAGCGTGTGCGGGTGACGGAGTGGCATGAGTTTCCGCCGGGGTTGAAGCATCTCGACGTGGTTGCGGGTGAGAATGATGTTTCACTTGCGCCGCAGTTTGCGGAGTTTGAGACTCGCGAACTGGAGCTGACGATTCTTGGCGAACGTTACCGCTACAATGCGGAAGCGTTTTTTCAGATCAATCCGGCTTTGCTGGCGCCGCTGATCGAGTTTGCGTTGGGAGACGTGGCGGGCGAGTTAGCGATCGATCTTTATTCCGGTGTTGGGTTGTTTACGTTGCCGCTGGCAAGACGGTTCAAAGGCGTTGTGGCAGTTGAGGCGAATCCGATCGCGGCGCGGTTTGCGGATCGCAATCTGGACCGCGCGGGACTTGAAAATGTGCGCGTGGTGAATGCTGGTGTGGCGGAGTGGTTTCGGGGAAGAACTTTGAACGCTGACTTTATACTGCTCGATCCACCGCGAGCGGGTGCGGAGTCGGCGGTGATCAAAGGCATTCTGGATTTTGCTGCGCCGCGTGTGACGTACGTGTCGTGCGATCCGGCGACGTTGGCGCGCGATCTGAAGAAGTTGATCGCTGGGGGATATAAGATCGAGTCGCTGCGGGCGTTTGATCTGTTTCCACAGACGCACCATGTAGAGACGGTTGTTCGGTTACACTTAACTTAGGTTAGACGAGGATGAGTTTTGAGTTCAGCCTTCAGGCTGTCTTAGTCGGACAAGCTAAAGCTTGAACTCAAAACGCAGGTTCAAAGCTAAGAAGAGTCGACAATATGAATCCTCACCGTGCCTCACTGAGCCGGCATCCGCTGGCGGAAATTGCTATTGCCTTTGCCGTAGGCATCTGTGCGGCTAATTACTTTCCAACTCGGTTGATTGTGTTGTGGATCGCGGGCGGAGTTTGCGCGGCGGTCGTGATTGTTGCGCTGTTCAAGCAAAGGTTAGCGATCGCGGGTGTTTCGTTGTTGGTGGCGATCGGTGTGGCGGGAATGATGTTGGCGGTGCAGGAAAGAAAAGCTGGGAGCGGGAATGAACTCGGGGAGTTTGTCGGGAAGCAGGTGATTGTTACTGGAGTGTTAGTTGGGCCACCCGAGTTCGGGCGGGATCGGCTTTACCTTGCGCTTAGTGTGGAACGTTTGGATGTTGATG
Organism: Pyrinomonadaceae bacterium; assembly: GCA_035276425.1. Lineage (GTDB taxonomy): Bacteria > Acidobacteriota > Blastocatellia > Pyrinomonadales > Pyrinomonadaceae > PSRF01. Next base: position 24,617 of record DATELP010000015.1, on the reverse strand, counting down.
GATCTTCGCGGATTGGCGCTGGAGTCGTGTCGTTGATGGCGTCGTTTAGAGGTGATGGGGATGAGGCGGCGTTTAGAGGTTTGGGGTTGCGTTATGGTGCGAGGATTCGCGTGGTCACGATGTTCAGTCGTGTCGATAACTATCGTAATCCGGGTGTGTCGCCGCTGTCGGAATATCTCGATCGCAAGGGTTACGCGGCGACTGGTGTGATCAAAAGTGCGGCTTCAGTGCAGCGGATTGATGATGTTTGGGTCTGGCCGCCTTTGGCTTGGTTGTATTCGTGGCGCGCGTTTTTGCAGGAAGAGATTCATGCGAAGTTTGACTCAGAAACGGCGGGCGTGCTCGACGCGGCGCTGCTTGGCAATCGCTATAACCTTTCGCGTGAGACAGCGGAGAGATTTCGCGAAGGCGGAACCTTTCACGTGCTTGTGATTAGCGGAATGCACATCAGCTTGATCGGCGGCGTTGTGTTTCTTGCGATACGGCGTTTGACGAAGAGAAGAGTGCTTCAGTTTGTTGTGCCGGCTGTGGTCGTGTGGGGTTATTCGTTGGCGGTTGGCGCTGAGGCGTCGGTGGTTCGGGCAGCGTTGATGTTTACTTTCGCGGGATTGGCGCCGGTGCTCTTTCGCCAGTCGACTTCATTGAATGGTCTCGGTGCGGCGGCATTAGTTATGTTGGTCAACAGTCCGAAAGAGATCTTTGATCCGTCGTTTCAACTGACGTTTCTCTCGGTGCTCGCGATTGTGGTTGTAGCGTGGCCGTTGTTGCAGACGTGCAGCGCGATCGGCGCGTGGTATCCGACGCGCGAGACACCCGCGCCACAGGTGTGTTCGCGTGAGTTGCGTTGGTTTTGCGAGTTGCTGTTTTGGAGTGAACGTAAGTGGAAGAAAGAAATCGCGCGATCACCGTATCGTTACCGGCTGTTCAAAACACCGCTCGCCGCACGGCTCGAACGATGTCACGTTCAGGTGTGCTTGCGATACGTGTTCGCAGCAGTGCTTGTGTCGGGCGCGGTGCAGTTGTTGTTGCTGCCATTGATGATTGTTTACTTTCACCGCCTCTCGCCGTCTTCGCTGGTTTTGAACATTGTCGTTGGTCTGTTACTCGCGGCATTAACGGCAGTCGCTCTAGTAGCGCTTGTGCTTTCTCAACTTAACCTCACGCTAGCTGCACCGGTTTTCAACCTCGCAAACACGATCGACTGGCTAATGATCCACAGCGTGGATCCCTTCGCTCACTACAATCTGGCTTCAATCCACCTCCCTGAGTACTCCGGTTGGTCTTCGTTCGTTTACCTGCTGTACTACGTGCCGCTGTTAGTGTTGGTGCTGAGGATCACAAAGCCGCAGCGTTGGGTTATAGCCCAGGTGATGTTGGTTCTTGTGCTGATCGTTCATCCGTTTAGTGCGGTAGCGGATGGAAACCTGCGAGTGGACTTTCTCGACGTGGGCCAGGGTGATTCAGCGTTGGTGACGCTGCCAGATGGGCGAACGTTGTTGGTTGACGGTGGAGGGACCACGGATAGACACGGAGGAAACACGGACAAGAGAAGTATTGGCGCGGCGGTCGTTTCAGAATACTTGTGGTGGCGGGGTTTGGATACGGTCGATTACGTGTTGGCGACGCACGCGGATGCGGATCACATTGATGGTTTGAATGATGTGCTGCGTAACTTCACTGTCGATGCGGCGCTCGTTGCGCGTTCACCGGCGAACGATCCGGAGTACGCGAAGTTTGCGCAAACACTTTCCACTACAAAAACGCACGTGACCACGATTCAAGCCGGAGATCTGATTCGCTTCGGCGAGGTCCAGATCGAAGTGTTATGGCCGCCTGCGGCTACTCACGCAAACGAACCATCGCGCAACAATGATTCGATCGTTCTGCGGGTGAAACTTGCAAAGCGTTCGCTTTTGTTAACGGGCGACATCGAAAAGAGCGGCGAGAACGCCCTCGTCGGAACGGGAAAAGAATTAAACGCCGATGTTGTGAAAGTGCCGCATCACGGCAGTAGAAGTTCTTCGACACTGCCGTTTGTTAGTGCGACTAAAGCGAAGTTTGCGATCGTTTCGGTGGGACAGACTTCGATGTTTGGTCATCCGCATCCAGACGTAGTCGAGCGTTGGCAGGCAAACGGCGCGCAGGTATTCACGACCGGTAAGTGTGGAACGATCACCGTGACCACCGACGGAACTGACCTAATCCTTACGGGAATGCAAACCCATACTTTGCAAGGATCTCCTTGCCGCGCTGGCCTGTGACAAACCCGGCGAACGCTCGCGCCGCGGGTTCGTTGCGCGTGGTTTTGATTACCGCTAAACCCTGATCGATCGGCTGGTGCAGCTCTTCCGGTATCAACACGTAGCGGCCCTTGCTCTCTTTGCTCAACGACAACGCCACGATCGACACGTCAACATTTCCAGTCTCCGCATACTGAAGCGTCTGCCGAATGTTGTCGCCGTAAACCAGTTTCGGTTTCACTTCTTCCCACAGATCGGCTTTTTGCAGTGCTTGTTGCGCGGCCAGTCCGTACGGCGCGTGATCCGGGTTTGCGATCGCGATCCGTTTGACGTCAGGACGTCGCAGGTCAGCGATTGTTTCGATCTTCAACGCGCTGTCGGCCGTCGTCCACAGCGTGATTCGGCCGCGCGCGTAGATGGCTTTTGTGCCCGCGATAATGAGGCCCTTTTGTTCGAGTTGGTTAACGTAGTCGACGTTTGCGGCTGCAAACAGATCCATTGGCGCGCCGTTTTCGATTTGGCGCGTCAGCATCCCGGTCGAACCAAACACGAATACGACTTTGGTTTTGTTGCTCGCTTCAAACTCGCGGCCGATCTCTTCAAACGCCTGAGTCAGATCGGAAGCAGCGGCGACGGTGATTTCCGGAGGTTGAGTTGTGGTGCGGTGACACGCCCACTCGAAAACGAGCGTTGTCAGCAACGCGAGTACGGCGAGCGAAGTGACAACGGCGCGTTTCAAGTTGGAAAATCGTTCGGCGTGTAAAGGTCTACTTGAGAACTACCCAGCTTGTAAGTTTTAAGTACTCCGAGCGGCGGCGCGTAAACGTGAATCGTGATCAAATCACGACCGCTTACGTCGGGATTTCCGAGAGAATGAATGTCGGGGACTCCGGCGCCAGTGATCGTGCCTTGCTGGCACTCGCGGCCGGTGTCGTGACATAAAATCTGTTCGTCATCGAAGCAAAAAATCGTTTCCTGCATCAGTCCCTGCTGGACGCGCACAACACCATGCGAACCGTTGTGATCATGAATCGGCGTTTTCTGACCGGGCCGCCAACAAATGACCAGCATTTCGACCGCATCGTTACGGCAAACGCGATGACGCCAGTAGTTTCCTTCCTTGAATCCGAGGTAGGGCTCCAGATCGAGTTGGGAGATCTCGACTGTCGAAAGCCAGGAAGAAATTTCCTCGAGCGTGGGCGGAGTTGTCTGGCTGTTGAGTCTTTCGATTAGCTCAGAAAACGTGAATGCACCCGTGGCGTCGAGCGGTTTGGTGGCGTCAGTGGTTTCAGCGTTGATTTGCGTCGACAAGAACTGGCTCCGAGCGGAAATCGCGGGCGCAAGTTTTATATTCGTTAGACCGCCGATAGTCAAGACGCGAACGCACATCGACTTGCCAACGCTTTCAGCGTTAGAAAGCACGTTGTTGTTGGATCCCAGGGTTGGAACAACCCTGGGCTGAAATTAGCGAACGCCTTCGGCGTTTACGGTTCTTCTTCCTCTTCGGGTGCCGGCTGGGGCGCTGGTGTCGTGCCGCCGCCGGTGCCGCCGCCGCCTTCCGGCGGATCGACTGTTGGGTTGGTGGACTCTAACTTCAAACCGGGGCGAAACGGTGAGAAGGAGGTGGAGGGTTGAGTCTGCATTGTTGTTTCCTTCCGTCGCTAAACGCGACTCTTCTGGGATTGAAAGAAAACTACTTACTACTCTTCTGCCACGTTCATTTCGTCCCACTCGGCAACCATTTCATAAGCGCGGCCAAGAACGGGACGAGGACGAGAGCCGTCGGCCTGACCAATTAAACCTTCGCGTTCCATGACGTCGAGAATCGCGGCGGCGCGGCCGTAACCGATACGCAAACGCCGTTGCAGCACCGAAGTCGAAGCGCGCTTCATCTCGACGCAGATCCGCAATGCTTCTTCAAACAGTTCGTCGTGATCGCCTTCAGTGGCGGTGAGTCCGAGCGCTTCTTCGTCTGACTGCGTGATGGTTTCGTCGTACGAAGGTGGTCCCTGGGCCTTGATGTGCGACACGATGCGGCCGATTTCGTTTTCGTCGAGGAAAGCGCCGTGAACGCGAATGAGCCGCGACGTGCCTGGCGGGAGAAACAGCATGTCGCCGCGGCCGAGCAGTTGTTCGGCGCCGTTGGTGTCGATGATGGTGCGTGAGTCGATCTTCGACGAGACGCGGAAGGAGATCCGCGACGGGAAGTTTGCCTTAATTAGACCGGTGATCACGTCAACCGACGGCCGCTGCGTCGCGAGTACGAGGTGAATGCCAACGGCACGCGCCATCTGCGCGAGTCGCGTGATCGACTCCTCGACTTCGCGGCCGGAAGTCATCATCAGATCGGCCAACTCGTCGATGATGATCACGATGTACGGCAACGGCTTCCACGGTTCGCCTTTGTCGTCGTACTCCTTGATCAGATTGCGGCGCATGATCTCGGTGTTGTAACCGTCGATGTTGCGCACGCCCCAACCGGCGAGGTCGCGATAGCGGCGTTCCATCTCGCCCACGGCCCATTTCAACGAGCGCGAAGCGAGTTTTGGATCGACGATGATCGGCGCCGCGAGATGCGGAATATCTTCGTAAAGACCGAGTTCGAGGCGTTTCGGATCGATGAGGATGAATTTAACTTCGTCGGGACGCGCGCGATAAAGAATCGAAACGATCAGTGCGTTGACGCCGACTGACTTACCGGCGCCGGTGGTGCCGGCGATGAGCAGGTGCGGCATCTTCGCGAGATCGGCGACGTAATTCAGTCCGTCGATCGTCTTGCCGAGCGCGATCGTGAGTTTGGAACTTGATTCCGCGAAAGCGCGCGACTCGAGCACTTCACGCAGGAAGATCGTTTCGCGGCGCGGGTTCGGTACTTCGATACCGACGTGCGGTTTGCCCGGCATGCGATCGATGCGAATCGACTCGGCTTTCAGCGCGAGACACAGATCGTCAACCAGCGAAACGACGCGCGAGTACTTCACGCCCGGATCGGGTTTGAATTCGTAAGTCGTGACGACCGGTCCGGGACAGATGTGCTTGATCTGGCCGGAGACGTTGAACTCTTTGCACTTCTCGGCGAGACGCGTGGCGAGACCGAGCAGTTCGGCGTCGGCCTGTTCGCTGTGCGGTGGCGCTTCGTTGAGGAAGTGCAACGCCGGCAAGGCGTAGTCGTTGTAGTCGAGTTTTCGCCCGGCGTCGAAGGGCAGTTTGGTGGTCGCGGGTGCTTCGGATTTGACGCGCAGGACAGACGCACCCTTGACCATGTCTTCGAGTTCTTCGTCTTCGTCGCCACTGGTGACGATGGCGCGTTTGCTCGCGCGACCGGTAACGATCGGCGTTGGCGCTGCGGTTGCGCTCGCGGCGGCGGCTACGGATGCTTTTGGTTCTGCGGTCTTCCGTTCACTGAGGGTCTCGGCGCGGATAACTTGCACCGGTTCGGGCGCGGGCGGTTCTTTCATGAAGTCGGCGACGCGTTCCGCGGCCGTGAGATTCACTGTTTGCTTGAGATTGCTGCGAGCGGCTTCGCGTTCCGCTTTGATCGCGGCTTTTGTTTCGCGGCGCTTTTCTGCGAGTTCGCGACGTTCCTGCCGCCAGGCTGCGAAGCGTTCCGGAATCTTGCCGACGAAAGCGAAGCGCGAACCGATGGCGTTGACGACGATCTCATAGAGGCGAATGAACGAGAAGTTTGTCGCGAGCAGCAGTCCGGTGGCGGCGATTGCGACGAGCAGGACAGTCGCGCCGACGTTGCTCAAGCCGCTGGCGAGTCCTTGTGAAACGACCGCGCCGAGCAGGCCGCCGGGTTGAACGCTCGCGTCGAAGAGCGGCCGCATTTGCGAGATCGAGAGTAGGGATGAAGCCGCGATCACCAGCACGAGTAAACCCAAGATACGCGTCCACGCGTGATGGACTGTGCTGCGGCGAAAGCGGCGCCAAGCAGCAGCGAACAGCAACAGCGGCAGCAGAAATGAAGCCAGGCCGATGAACTGAAACGCGGTGGCGGCGACGTTCGCGCCGATCGCGCCGGCCCAGTTTTGCGTCTCACCTTGCCCGACCGAGTTCCACGACGGATCGTTTGGATAGAAAGCAGCGGAAACGAGGCACAAGGCCAACAGCAATCCGACTGCGAGCAGTAGGATCGCAAAGATTTCGTTACCACGACTCGCCCGCGGCAGAACCACGCGCGGCTGCTGTTCTATGTGTGCTGTTGACATGAAAACTCCAAAGGTTCGGCGCGAGTTCAACCATCTGCGCAAGTTCAACGCCGAAGGCGTTCACCAATTTCAGCCCAGGGTGGAGCTTGCGACAACCCTGGGAACAAAAGATCCTTTTACTCTTCAACGCTGAAAGCGTTGGCGTGATTTTGCGTCTGGTTGCCAACGCTTTCAGCGTTGGTTGCCCTTTCTTTTTCGTTGTCCCAGGGTTGTACCAACCCTGGGCTGACATTAGTGAACGCCTTCGGCGTTCGTCATTCGAAACACTTACGCAGCCTTGCGGGCGAGCAGGTAGGCTTTGATGAAGTCGTCGATGTCTCCACCAAGCACTGCGTCCACGTTACCTCGTTCCAGTTTGGTGCGCGTGTCTTTCACTAACTGATACGGCGCGAGCACGTAGCTTCTGATCTGCGATCCGAATGAGATGTCGGCTTTGTTCGCTTCGAGTTCCGCAGTCTCTGCGCGTCGTTTTTCGAGTTCGAGCTCGTAGAGACGCGAGCGCAGCACCTGCATCGCGACGGCGCGGTTTTGATGTTGCGAACGTTGGTTTTGACAGGAAACTACGATGCCGGTCGGGATGTGCGTGATGCGCACCGCGGAATCGGTGGTGTTGATGTGTTGTCCACCGGCGCCAGTCGCGCGATAAGTGTCGACGCGCAGGTCCTTGTCCTGAATGTCGACCTCGATGTCTTCGTCGATCTCGGGATAAACAAACAGTGAAGCGAAAGAGGTATGTCGCCTCGCCGCCTGATCAAACGGCGAGATGCGCACCAACCGGTGAACGCCGGCTTCAGCCGCGAGCAAACCGTAGGCATACTCGCCTTCAACTCTGAACGTCACGCTTTTCAGACCAGCTTCCTCGCCTGGTTGATACTCGAGAACTTCAGCTTTGAATCCTCGCTGTTCAGCCCACTTGAGATACATACGCAGGAGCATCTCGGCCCAATCCTGCGATTCGGTCCCACCCGCGCCCGGGTGAATGGTGCAAATAGCATTGCGGCGATCGTTATCGCCCGCGAGCAGCATTTCCGTTTCGGCCTGGCTCAAATCGTGTTCGAGCCGGACGAGCAACGACTGCAACTCTTTCAACGAACTCTCGTCTTCTTCCGCAAACTCAAACAGCACTTCCGCGTCGGCGATCTGCGAATTGAATTGTTCCTGGCGCTCGATCTTCTTTTCCAGCCGGCTGCGATCCTGCAACAGTTTTTGCGCGGCTTCCTGGTCGTTCCAGAAATCAGGCGCTGACGCCTGCGCTTCGATCCGGCTCAGTTCTTCACGTCGCGCCGGAACATCAAAGAAACCTCCCGATCTGGTCTACGCGCGCGTGGAGGTTGTCGTACGAAACTCTTAATTCCTGGGTCGTTAAGATGTCACTCATCTGGTCTGTCTAAAACTCCTTCTACTACTCAACAAGATTCCTGCGAAAGTCAGCACCGTGATCGCCATGCACGCGTAAACAAAAACGTCGCCAAACCGGGTGTAGAACGTGCTGACTATCGACGAACGCGTCACCGACCAAACTCGCACGTCCGTTTGAAACGGCGCTGTCTGATCGTCGATTATTCCGCGCGGATCGATCCGCGCTGTGATTCCCGTGTTCGTGACTCGCAGCACCGGCCGGCCGTTTTCGACCGCGCGAAAGACTACGTTTGCCAGATGCTGTCGCATCACCGCCGTCGGACCAAGATAACCGTCGTTCGAGATATTGATCAGCACGTCAGCGCCTTCACTCGTCAGTCGCCGTGCGATCCACGGATACGCCGACTCGATACAGATGAACGTGCCGGCGCGTTCGTTTCCGAAGGGCATCAACGTGTACTTCTCGCCCGGAGTGAAGTCGCCCACGATCCCGGTTATCAAAGACGCTCCCGGTAACCATTGAGGGAGCGGGACATATTCGCCAAACGGCATCAGGCGAATCTTATCATATTGCGAGATCAGGCGGCCTTCTTCATTTATTAACAGCGCGGAATTGTAGAAGCCGTGATCCAACGTTGGTTCGAGCGAGTTGAAGAGCAGTGAAGTGTGGTTCTCTTTGGTGAACGTCGCGAGTTGCTCCTGAAACGTCTTGTCAGGTGCGTAAGTGAAGTTCATCGGCGACTCGGGCCAGATCACGAAGCGCGGCGAGTTGTCGTTGGGCAGACTCGCGAGAGCGTTTTTGCTCATGGACCAGTGGCGTTCCAGGAGTTCGCTTAGTTCCTCGGAGCTCTTCACTAACTCCATCGGTACGTTTGGCTGTAGTGCGACGACGTGGACTGTCGCATCACCGGCAGTTGAATCGTGGGTCAATTGAACAGCCGAGAGTATGTTCACGCCACTTACCAGAACGATCACCACAGTCGCGATTGCGAAACGCCGTGCGACTGGTTTCAGGAGCACGAACAAGATCGCAGCGTTGACAGTGACGATCAGAAAGCTGACCGCGTAAACTCCGCCCCACTTCGCAGGTTGAATAAAAGCCGGGTGATAAGCCTGCGAATAGCCGAGAGCGTTCCAGAGTTGGCCCGTGACAATCAGGCGAAGCCATTCGAACGCGGCCCAAAAGACCGGCGCGAGTAGCAACGCGCGTTGGTTCCACTCTTTGGCTGCGAGCGCCAGCAGAAGAGCGAACAAACCGGTGAAGAAACCGACGACGAACGTCGGAAGAAGCACCAGCGAGTAAGCGAGAACGGTCGACAAGCCGCCGTAGCGGATCATTGAATACGTGAGCCAGCTACACGAACCGTAAAAGAAAACCGTGCCGGCCGCCCAACCGAGAATCAATGCTCGCGACGGCGAAGGGCGCTGCACGATGGTCCACATCAACGGCACCAAAGCGATCCACGAGAGAAAAGAAAATTCGAAATCAGGAAAAGAGAGGATGAGAAATATCGCCGTGGCTGCGGCTGCTGCCCATTCATCCGGCTTGGGTACTTCGAAGGGTAACTGCATTCGCCGTGAGTTTATCAAACGAAGCGAAAAAATTTTTTCGCGCCGGTCGTTCAGCGTGAATGCGAGTGGTCAAATAGCGGAATTTTGACGCAAAAAGACAGAAAACGTCACCGCCAAAGTGACAAAAACCGTCCGGCGTCAAAAACCGTCGGACAAGTTAACGTCAAACATTTTCTGGTGAAAGATGCTTTTAAATGCGGGAAGACCCGGTCATTTCTGACCGAGTCCGCGTATCGGGGGGAAGCACTGAAGGATCGCTCGGAAGGTAGCTGGCGCAGCGGCAGGCGGCGCTCAGGGGATGTTGGCGGCGGGGGCACGGTCAACGTTTTCGTTTATTCCGTGTCGTGCCGGTTATCTCTTGAGCACGCGCTGTGCCACGAAATTGTTACGAGCGTTCTTCGACGAGTAAGAGGTGATTGCGAAAGCCGACGACGGTCACTGTCGCGTCGCGGTGAATCGAGTTGCCGTGCTTCGATTGGGCATTCCACAACTCGCCACCTGCGAGCACTGATCCATTTGGCCTTAGATCTGTGTTGACGATTGCTGTAGAAGAAACGGCGGGAAGACGAGGACGCCGTTTATTGCTTCGCGCACGAATAAATTGCTTCAGCAGCCGCAAGAGAACCATTCTTGTGCCTCTTTGTGGCTTCAGTTACCCATCGTCACTTGCCGCTGCAACGCGATCGCTTCCTGGTTGTTTGGATCGATCGTGATCGCACTCGCCGCGTACTTGCGCGCTTCGCCACGGTCGCCGCGATCGAGGAAGATCTTGCCCAACAGAATGTGCGCGTCGATCAGTTTGGGGTCCCAGAAGATCGCCGTCTTTAACGCTGCGATCGCGGCTTCCTGATCGCTGCGACGCAGGTTGATACGCCCGCTCAGCAGGTAGGCTTCAGCATTCGTCGGTTCGATCATCACGACGCGATGAAGTTCCGGCAACGCTTCGTCGTCGCGTCCAGCCTGATACAGATCGCGTGCTTTGATGAGCAGATCCTGTGTGGCCGAGCTCGGCGAATTGGCTTCGGCAGTGATTTTCCGTTCGCGATCGAGATTGAAAACGGAAGTGCGATCGAGCACGTCGCGCATGCGCACCGTGACGTTATGAGTTGATTGCGACTTCTGCCACTCCGTTTCCCACTTGGCGTAGGAACTCTGGAGATAGCGCCGCGCCTGGTCGTCAGCCGCTGTGGCTGCTTCGGTTTTGCCGACCTTCGCCAGGGATTTGGCGAAGAGGAAATAAGCCTGCCCGTCGCGTTGATCCGCAGTGATTACCGGACGAAAGTGCTCGGCGGCTTCGGCATATTTTCCACTGAGAAACAGCGCGTAGCCGTAGTTGAAATGGACCATCTGATCGTTCGGCGCGGAGTCGGCAGCACTCTTCAGAAACTCCGTGGCCTGGCCGAGTAAACGCGTTCGTTCTGCTTCGTTTTTGTTTTCACGCGCGGCCTGCACGGCGGTGGCGCCGGCGTTGTTATAAACGCCGATCAGCGGCAAGTCAGTCGAAAGCGGCACGACTGTCGCTAACGCACGTCCGTAATCGCCGAGTTTTGTATAACCAAGACTCGCGTAGAACGCGGCTTCCGCGTAGTGCGGTTCTTTCTTCTGTACTTTGGAAAAATACTCCGTCGCGTCTTTCCAGTTGCCCAGACTCATATAGCCGCGGCCGAGTTCGAACGCCGCCTGCGGATACACCGCGCCGCTCGTCGCTTCAGCGTAGTAGTGCAGCGCATTCTTGAGATAGCGCGCGCGCACTTCATCGCGCAGGTTCAACTGCACGGCTTTTACATACGCCTCAAAAGCCTTCTGTGGGATCTTGGTCGCTTCCTGAACGATCTGGTTTTGTGAAAACGGCAGCGCCTTATCGCGCTGGTAAAGAATCTGGTACGCGAGCCGGCCGTGAATGTCTTGCAGCGTGGTGATCGGACCGCCGTAGTCAAACTGTCGCGTGGCCCAACCGCCGTCGAGCACCTCGCCGAGTGTCCGTCCTTCGTTGACTTTGATCACGCGAGCGGTGACTTGCACGTAAGCGTCAGCGGGTGGCTTTTCGCTGTCGTTTTTGGCGTCGTCGGTAGCTGGTTTCGAGGGTGGCGGTGTGACCGAGTAACTGCCGATCACGATCATCGTTGCTTTGGCTTGGCGCGCGAGTTTGATGGCGGTGGCGCGCGAGGGAATTACGGTTTCCGGCAGGCGCAACTGCTGGTAAGCAAGCTCGCGTTCGTCACTCGTGACGACGATCAGGCCGGGCTTGTTCAGCAATTCAGCGATCGCATCCGCGAAGCTCTCGCCGACCCAGTTGTACTCAGCGCGGTTCGACGTGTTTTCGAACGGCAACACCATCACGACGTCGGCCGACGCGTTCTGCGCGGGCACGCGCACGGGCAGGCAAATGACGAAAAACAGTAATAAAACGGCAGAAAATAGTCGCAAACTCAAGCTACAAAACTCCTCGAAAAGAACTCAGAGGGCTAACTGTAGCAGAAAGTTGCCACATGGGCCTACATCGAGTAAATGCCACAAAGAGGCACAAGAAGCACAAAAGGCACAAGAAGAAATGAGAGGTAGTGGAGTGTTTCTACTTTTCTACCTTTCTGTCTTGTGCCTCTTGTGCTTTTTGTGCCTTTTGTGGCTTACATCGAGTAGGCGAGGGTAACGTCTTCTTCTGCGGGGGTTGGGGGGAGCGCGAGTTCGGGATCTTCGTCGCGGTGCGCGTCCTGAGCGAGCAGGTGCAGCACGCCTTCATTATTGACCGGCTGCGAGAAGAGGTAGCCCTGCCCATATTCACAACCAAGCATCTTCAACTGCTGATACTGCTCTTCAGTCTCAATGCCTTCGGCAATGACTTCCATGCCGAGGTTGCGGGCGAGGGTCGAGATCGTGCGGACGATCGCGTTGTCGTTGTCGGTCGTCAAACGCGACACGAATGAACGATCGATCTTGAGGTAGTTCAAGGGGAAACGGTGCAGGTAACTGAGCGACGAATAGCCCGTGCCGAAATCGTCGATGCTGAGCTGCACGCCGAGCGAACGCAACTGCTTGAACATCAGCGCCGCCGCTTCGGCGTTTTCCATCACGACGCTTTCCGTGATCTCGAGTTTTAAGTGGTGCGGATTCAGTTGGCTGGTCGCCAGCGCTTCCTTGATCCGGTCAAGCAAATCGGGCTGAGCCACCTGACGTGCCGAGAGATTGACGCTCAGGCTCAACGAACGATGACTCGGAAACGCGTTCTGACACTCGCGAATGTGTCTGCACGCTTCCTGCAACACCCACTCGCCAATCGGAACGATCAAACCGGTCTCTTCCGCCACCGGAATGAAATCGGCCGGCGAAACGAGTCCACGGCGCGGATGATTCCAGCGCACGAGCGCTTCAAAGCCAGCGAGTCGTCCGGTTTCGAGCGAAACGATCGGCTGGTAGTAAACACAGAATTGTTTCTCCTCAACTGCCCGGCGCAGATCGCTTTCCAACTGCAATCGCGAAACCGCGCGCGCGTGCATGCCGTGGTCGAAAACTTCGTAACGCGCTTTGCCGTTTTCCTTCGCGCGGTACATCGCGGTGTCGGCGTCGCGCAGAATGTCTTCCGGCCGATCGTAACCGCTGGAACTGAGCGCGATGCCGACGCTTGCGGTCGCGAACGCGGAATTTTTGTCGAGCACAAACGGCTGGCTAAGTTCTTCAGAAATTCTTTGCGCCACGCGCACTGCATCGGTTGCGTCGTGCATGCCACTCAACAGAATCGCAAACTCGTCGCCGCCGAAACGCGCGAGTGTATCCACCGGGCGAAGCGCGCGTTCCAGGCGTTCGGCGAAAGCGACGAGTAACAGATCTCCGTGTGTGTGGCCAAGACTGTCGTTGATGTTCTTGAAACGATCGAGATCGAGAAACAACACCGCGAACATGTGATCGTCGCGGCGTTTCGAACTATCCATCTCCGCTTTCAACAACTCCGTAAACATCGCGCGATTCGGCAAACCGGTTAGCGAATCATGGAACGCGGCGTGACGGAAGTGTTCTTTCGTTTCTTCGAGCACGCGGCTGATGCGTTCCTGTTCGGCGATGTACGCGTTGAGTTCCTGAACGTGACGTTCAGCCTGTTCGGCGCGTTCGTGCTCGGCTTCGGCGCGCGCGCGTTCGGCTTCTTCAGCGTGACGGGCGGAGGCTTTTACTTCGCGCATGTAACGGTCGTAACTGAAGTAGACGATGATGATGATCGGAATACAAACGAGAAACGCCCAGAAGCGCGCGGTGCCAAGACTGCTGACGATGAAACCTGCGCCCGCCGCACCCGCGAAGTAACTGATCGAGATCCACAGAAAGTTGCGGCTCCACATGCGCCAGATGGATTCACCCGCCTTCAACGCGCTGGCGGTGGCGCCCATGCCTGTGTGGGCCAAGTACTGCGCGATGCCCATCAAACAAAGACCGATGATCGCCATTGATGGACCGTAGGCAAACAGCGCCGTCGGCGATCCGAACGTGAGACTCAACGTCTTCGCAGTGACAAATACTGCGCAAGCCACAGACGCGCCGCCAAACGCTACCGTGCGCGGCATGCGGCTGATGCGGAGTGCGGAACAGACGCCAGTGAGGGCTCCAATCAACACGGCACTTTCGCCGCCGTAAAGCAGTAAGGCGATGAAAACGAACGTGTCGTCAACGGTGATGTTGAGATTGATTTGGGGGATACGAATCGCGATGCGCGATCCGATAACGGCGGTGACGAGAGTCAACAGCAGAAAATATCCGTCGACTAAACCGCGTGGAAGAGTGTAGGCGGCATAAAGACAGGTCGCCGCGCCTGCCGCGACGACCGTCCACATATAAGTTCCGCTGAGTTGTTGTCGTAGAGTTTTCATCCGCACGTGTCCGGGTTTGCGCAGGATTGAGTACTACTTCATAGAAGGACCACTGTCGCCCATAGAACAATCGCCGAGTGCGAAACCGTCGCCGAGTGCAAAGCCGTCGCCGAGTGCAAAGCCGTCGCCGAGAGCGAAGCCATCACCAAGGGCGAAACCATCGCCAAGCGCGAAGCCGTCGCCGAGTGCGAAGCCGTCGCCGAGCAGGAGAATATTGCTCAAGAAGAATGAGCCGCCGAAGAACGTTGAGCCGTCGCTCTTCGTCAGGTAGTTTCCTAAACTCACGGTCTTGACCCACATGTTGTAGTTGAGATTCTGTGACGTGAGTCCTTCATTAACGCCGTCGCCCCACGTGTAACCCTGGCCATAAATCATCTGATATTTGACGATCAGATCCTTGCCGGTGATCGTGGTGCGCCGGAGGATGAGTCCCTGATTCCATGGGAACGTCATGCCCGAGATATTGGTCTGCGCCGCCGGCGGCGTTTGCGTCAGAAGATTAGAACCGAACGTTGGTTTAAGTAGTCCGAGCAGACCGCCGTTGACGATTTTCGCGAGACTGACTGCACCGGCGACGTTCAGTTGACCTGCGCCTTGATCGAAGGTGTTGAAACCCGGCAGCGGTTGCGCCGTGTACATCAACAACATCTTGATCATGTTCGGAGTCAGGCTGGAGTTTGCGTCGAGCATCACGGCCGCCGCGCCTGCGACTGCCGGTGTCGACATCGACGTACCGCTGAGGTACATCAGCTTCATGTTGGTCGTCGAATACTTGTTGGTTTCGAGTTGCGGATACAGCTTGAGCAGGTTGTTGCCAACTGCTTCGGCCGCGATGATCTTGTTTCCGGGGGCAACGAGATCCGGTTTGATGATGTTGTCGTAGTGCTTGAGGCCGTATTGATCGATCGAGTAACTGCGCGTTGGACCACGCGAACTGTAGCTGGTGACTGCGTCGTCGTTGCGAATGTCGGTGCCGAAACTGTTGCTGGCGCCGACTGTAATCGCGGAAGGTTCGTTACCGGGGCAGTGAATCGCGCCGTAAACCTTGCGGCCGTTGTCGTCTTTGCCGTTGTTTCCGGCGGCAGCGACGACCACAACGCCCGCGTTGACGAGCTTGCGCACTGCATTGCAGATCGGATCGTCTTCGTAAGAGTTGATGGCCGGCGTGCCGAGACTCATGTTCACGACCTTCACGCCGTACGCGTTCTTGTTGGCCATCAGCCAATCGAGCGCGGCGAGTACGCCTGACACTCGACCGACGCCTTTTGAATTGAGTACGCGCAGGTTGACGAGACTCGCGCCGGGAGCAATGCCTTCATACGCGCCGGCGGTCGGTGCGTCGTCGCCCGCGGCGATCGAAGCGACGTGGGTTCCGTGACCCCACGGATCGTCGGTGCGGTTCTCACCGGTGAAGTCTTTACTGAATTTGATCTTGCCGGTGATGGCGAATGATTTGTGTTTGCTGTCGATGCCGGAATCGAGAATGGCGATCGTGACACCGGTACCGTCGAAGGTCGTCGTACCAAGAAGAGCTTTTTGAGTGCGTATTTGTTCCGTGCCGGTGGTCGTGGTCAGATGACCGGAACTGCTCACCGCATTATCGAGTGAAATGTACGCGACGCTAGGATCGGCCGCGAGCACTTGGACGTTGTTTGCTTCGATGTCGACGATGCTGATGTTCAGGACTGACAGCACGTTGACCAGCACTCCGCCGACTGTGTTGAGCAATCCTCCGACGGTGTTAAGTAAACCGCCGAGCAGTCCGCCGCCAGAGCTTGAAGGCACATGCTGCACGATCACCTTCACGCGGCGATCTCCTTGGCCTGAGAGGATAAGCTGGCGGAGATCAGGGGAGATCTTGCTGCTACCAAGGCTGGGCGTGGGGGCTGCGGCCTGGACTTTCGTATTCGTGGAGACAACGAGTGCTGAGCAAAGTGACCACAGCACTGCGAGTGTCACAAGACGTTTGAAGGCTTGGGGGCGAGACATTCAGTTTCTCCAGGGGCTTTCGCTAATAGTTAAACTTTGTACTGCGCTCAAAAACGCGAGCGCCGTCCTAGTGCTAGCCCCGTGCCAGAGCGTTTGTCACATCAAATGTGTCGATTCTGTTGAGAAAAGTGATGAGTTGAATGGGTTGGACCAGGTAAAATTTTCCGACCAGATCATTCAGCCTGACGCGTGACGGGTCAGGTTGAAAGACTTCGGTCTTGAGCCACGGATTCACACGGACTAACACTGATCGGTGTAAGTCAAGTGGGGGAGTTCACTTGAAGGTGGGATCGAGTCTTTTCAATTGCCGGATGGCGTTGGTGTTCTTGGGGTCGAGTTCGAGGGAGCGTTTGTAGTTCTGGATGGCGAGGTCGCGGTGGCCGTTGGCGGCGTAGGCTTCGGCGACGCTGTCGTAGACGTTTGCGCTCGTAGGATAGAGGTGGACGTTTAGTTTGAAGATCTCGAGGGCTTCTTTTGGTTTGCCACCGCCGTTCAGCATGCGATAGGCCCAGTCGTTGAGGTCGCGCTCCAGCGGGTGAAAGGCGGGGTTCTTTCGCTTTAGTTCGTTGAAGACTTCGATGGCGTGTTCGTAGCCGCATTGGCGCAGTTCCATGCGCAGCGCGGTCACGGGATCTGAGGCCGAGATTTCCGGGTTGTAAAAGCCTGCCAGTTCGTCGACAAACTCCTCCGGAAAACTGCTAGCAAGATTGGTCAGGACGATAACTGCGAGATCGTCTTCCGGATAGACGAAGATTGCGGTGCGGCCGCCGCCAGTGGCGACTATCGCGCTGTGTTGCGAGCGTGGCTTGGTCATCCAGCCGAGCGCCCATTGTGTTGGCGAGCCGTCGTTGAATTTTCCCGCGCTCCAGAGTGTTTGCAACGCCGACTTTGTGCGCAGAAGTTTGCCTTGCTGAAGCGCGATGATCCAGCGCGCAAGATCTTCGGCAGTGCTGTTCATGCCGGAAGCTGTGCGGCGAAACGGCGGAAACTCCGCGTAATCGTGGACCAGTTTTTCGGTAGGAAGTTCTTGGCCGTCGGACTGGTTAACGCGCGCGTAGGTGCGAACTTTGTTTGGCGTCATGTCGCGTGAATCGCCGAAGCCGGTGTGCGACATCGCGGCGACGTCAAACTGTCTTTCGCGGAACACTTGTGCAAATGGTTTACCGCTGAGTTTGTCGATGATCTTACCGAGGAGTGCGTAGTTGGGTTTGGTTGTAGCTGAAACGTTCGCCGGGTGTAAATTCCATCGGCGCGAGCTTGGTTTTAGTCCAGACTGTTTCCTCATTTGAACCACTCTCGAAACCGTATGTGACTGGATCGAGCGCGCGAAGAATGTTTGGCAGACCGGAAACGTGCGTCAGCAATTGTCGAATCGTTACGGGATGCCACGCGGCTGGAAGGTCGTCGAGATAACGTGACACAGGCGCGGAGAGATCGAGTTTTCCGTCTTCCACCAACTGCACGATCGCGACGCCAGTGAAGGCTTTCGTGCAGGAATAGATTCCGAAGACGCTCTTGTTTGTGACCGGCGTTGCGCTTTGCAAGTCAGCGGTGCCGACCGAAGTCAGCAAAACGATCTTTCCGTTTTTCACGACCGCGGCCTGGAGTCCGGGAATTTTGTGTTCGCTCAATTCACGACGTAAAAGCGCCTCCGCTTTGGCGTTGGGTGATTGCCCGAAAGTCGTGGCCGGCAGACTAAACAGAACGACTGCGAGTAAAAATACGCGTTTCATAGTGGTTGCTTCTTGTTAGAAAACACCGCCGAGCGGGGTTTTAGTAAGCAAATGAAACTAAAGGTCATTTGTTTCCTGTTGCTGATTCAGACGGCGCAAAGTGTTGCGTCGGCGACTGTAAACGTGCGGCTCGTGACCGACGAGGCCGAGGCGGTGCTCGCGATTCTCACAAAGAAGAAGGCCGGTGAAGGGATAACTGAAGCGGATTGGCAGCGTGTTTTTCAGAGTGAAGGATATGCGCGGCTGAAACAGCGTGAGACGTCGATGCAGAGGTCGTTCGAGGAATCGGACTTCAAGACCTTTGTGCTTTCGGATCAACTGTCGGCGCGTCTGCCGGCTCTTGAAGAAACACTTGCACGCTGGCGGCAAGCGGATCTGACGCGAGCCGCGGGTCTGGCGCTCGCTTATTTGCCAAAGGACGCGAGCATCCGCGCGAAGATCTATCCGGTGATCAAGCCACGCGATAACAGTTTCGTTTTCGACGTCAAAAACGATCCGGCGATCTTTCTGTATCTCGATCCAGCGGTAGGTCGTGAGAAGTTTGAGAACACACTCGCGCACGAGCTTCATCACATCGGTTACGGCAGCACGTGCCCGCGCAAAGATGTCTCAGATGAGATTGGTAAGCTACCGCAGGGTTCGCAAAATTTGCTGACGTGGATTGGCGCGTTTGGTGAAGGCTTCGCGATGCTCGCAGCCGCGGGTGGTCCAAACGTTCATCCGCACGCTGTGAGTTCCGCCGAAGATCGCGCGCGTTGGAACAAAGACGTGGCAAACTTCAACGAAGATCTAAAGAAGGTCGATTCGTTCTTCGTTGAGATACTCGAAGACAAACTGACCGCCGATCAGATTCGCGAAAAGGGATTTTCATTCTTCGGCGTTCAGGGACCGTGGTACACGGTCGGATGGCGAATGTCCGTATTGATCGAAAAAACCTACGGCCGCGCCAGATTGATTCAGTGCATGTGCGATCAGCGATTGTTGTTGCTGACGTACAACCGCGCCGCGGCCAAATACAACCGCACCGCGCGCAAGCCGCTCGCGCTCTGGTCGGCGCCACAAAGAAGCACAAAGCGTTCATAAACAGGTGCGTGTTTGTGCTTTTTGTGGCTAACTTACTCAAGGATGAATAGCAGCAAAGCAATGGTCGTCGTGTTTCGACGCACCGGCCAGCGAAGGTACGCGGTCGAGGCGAGGCGCTCCGGGTTTCCCGATCTCGAGATGAATCCGGCGCCCGGTTACGACCAGCTAATCCCGCACGACATGATGCACATGGTTGTGGAGGCGCAGCTCGGGCTCAGCCGCGGTCTGTTTGGTCAACTCGCTTCCGGCGGCGATGCGGGAACGTTTCATCCTGTCTTCACTAATAACGAAAAAACGCGGCAGATCGCGCGCGTCAGAACTCATGTGAAAGACCGCGGTAAGAAGTTGTTGCGCGAAGGCCGTGACGACTGCGCACAGTCAGAACGAGCCACGTACATCTGTTGGCAGTATTGGCTGGCGCACACGCAGTCCACCGATCTGAAAGCAACCTCACGGACTATGGCTCAACAGGCAAAGGAAGTCCGCGACGTTGCGACGGCGAAAGAATTAGGTGTGCTTAACCGAAGCAAGTTGGATGAAATATGTAAGCACCTGGACGAGTTGAGCGCGGAGTGGTCCAAGCTCGAAGTCGGCCAGAGCCTTGCGGTGCGCTGGCCGGATCTGGCGGTTTGCAATTAACTAAAGATAGTCGCGCGTAAGTTTACTTCGTTCTCGCCTTCAATCTTTTTTCGAGATCTCTTCCCAGCCGGCTGTCAGGCACGTCTAACTTCGCGCGCGGCGCCATCATCAAGCGTCTTTCGTATAGCACTTTCAAAGTGTCGTTATCCTTAACAGCCAGGTAGATCGTGGTGGGGTAAACGGCTTCCAAATCGCTGCCTCCATAGCCCACCAGGGCTGGAAAAATCGCAACTAGTTCATCGCCGCCCCAGATAGACACGAGTGAAACATCGGAGTTGGCGAGGTCTGCTGCGATTTCGATTCGACCATACTTTTGGCCGTTAAGCTTGTTCCACTCCTGCACCCACGCGACGAACCATTCCTTAAGGTTTTCCTGTTCCACCGACAGAAATACTCTGAGTGGCTTTCCCTCTGGAAGTTTTGTTTGGTCCAGAACGGTGACCGGTATCGAAGGCGGTAAGTTTAAAGACTCGCGCAGCCGCGTGTACTTGTCGATGCCCAGGAAGTCGATTCGATGAATGCTGAACACCTTGACCTGCTGGCCGCTAATTTCGCGTGTCTTGCTTTTGTAAAAGACTCTTATGCGAGCGCCCGGTTGGATCTCTGACATCTCCACAAATCGCCACGTGCCGTCCTTCAGTTTGACCTTATAACCATCCTCAAGGAATCCCACGAATGTTTCGTTCTTAGCCTGGTCGGGATGGCGCAGTGTGATCTCTCGAGTAGTTTCATTTGCGGTTACAACGATGCCGGTCCACGCGTCACCCATGATCGTGGAGACCTTCTGCGCGTAAGTGAGGTTCGCGAATAGAAGAAGGATTAGTGAAGTCAGGAGTGTTCGTTTCATTTCGCCTCAGATTTCTGTTTCGCTAACTCACGTCGAAACGCCTGTTCTCGATCGGCCACGTAATTCTTGTAGCCTTCGGGATCGATGAAGACTGTCGTGTCGCCGGCTTTCAGCTTCGGGTACTTCGTTTCCAGATCGAAGTAGGCGCCGTGAGCGCCGAGGAAATAATCGACGGGTAACGACTTCAGGACTGTGAACGTCCGTTCGAAGTCTTTCGCCATTTGCGGGTAGACCTTGCTGTCGATGAGGTTGTATCCGGGATTTACGTTTGGACTGCCAATGATCACCACGTTGCGTGTCTTCGCGCCGTCTTTTACTTTCATGGTCCAGGTTGTGCAGCCTTTTGTGTGGCCGGGTGTCAGACGCGCGGTGAGCACCGCGCCGCCGAGTTTCACTTGATCGCCGTCGTGCAGAATGCGTTCGACACTGGTGGGCGCGTAAAGTGCGTCGGGCTCGTTGCCGTAATGAAAGTCGCTCTTTCCGCCTGACTCGATCACGGGCACGTCGCCCTCCATCACCATGTATTTCGCACCCGTGAGTTTCTTGATCGTCGCGCTGGCGGCGTTGTGGTCCCAGTGCGCGTGGCTGATCAGCAGGATTTTGATGTCGGTGAACTTGAAGCCCAGCGACTCGACACTCGCACGCAGTAGCGGGACACCGGCTTCGACGTTGCTGTTTATCAGAATGTGTCCCTGCGGTGTTGTGACGAGATAACTCGCGACGCCTTTGGTCCCGACGTAATAAAGATTGTCGACGATGCGAAACGCCGGAAACGGCACGGTGTATTCGTCGTCCTGCACCGGCGCCTTCGCGGGAACGATCGCAAGGAAGAGCGTAAGTATGAGCGATAGTATGCTGATGAAATTCATGATTATCTCTGTAGATTCTTAATCTTCATCTTGAGCGCCTTTAATCGTAATACTGCTGTGTAGTTTGCTGGACCGACTGAGTATAGCTGCCTGGTGGATGATCCAGCCATGTTTAGGTCGGCATTCCCATCGACAATGAATCTGCCGTTGACGATCCAGTATTCACCATGTACTGTCCGTTTGTATGTAGTTGCTGCATACAACATTGCGGACAATCTTGTTGACGGTGCTGCTTCTTACATTACACGACGCCTCTCCCGAGTGTAGTTCACGCATTTAGGAGGCGTTATGGCGCAATTAAGAATAAGCGATCAAACACATGAAATACTTAGAGAGTTGGCGCGGCTTGAGGGGATATCGATGCAGAATGTACTAGACAAAGCGCTCGCAGAGTATCAGAAGAAGCGGTTTTTTGACTCGTTAGGCGCAGCTTTTGACGTGCTCAAAAACAACCCGAAGGTTTGGAATGAAGAACGGCAGGAACGGCAAGCTTGGGAAAACACGCTTTCAGACGACATTGAAGCGGACGAGGTATGGACAGAGGATGGAAACGTAATTGCCAGGACCCCACGAAGGGCGTGAGCCATCAGGTCGACGACCCTGCCTTATAATCTCGGACGATCGGTTCAATCGGAGTCCTGCGGACTTAATTATCATTATTCCGATCACGTCAAGAGACAAGAGCATTCCTTCTCACGTCGAAATGAATCCTCCTGAAGGTGGCTTAAAGCTCCGCAGCTTTATCAAGTGCGAAGATATTCGTTCAATCTCGACAGATCGACTAGTCAAGGTGTTAGGTACTGTAAATCTTTCAACGCTTGAGAGTGTCGAAAACGCGTGCGCCTGCTACTCAATCTATAAAACAATCTCCTCATCAAGCGAGTCACTTCTTTATCAGGCCGAGCGTGTTCGTGTTGCAGAGCGGAAGGAAAGCACTAGCGAGGTCATGGATACGCTCCACAAGAGAAGCTTGACTAACACAACGATTAGATTGTGTGGTTCGGTTGCTGTTCCACGCAGAGTTGCTTCAACCTGCGCCATGAAACTGCTGGTCATCAGTCCGCAGATCGAACCCCACGCCAGCAACAGAAACACTGCGCCCCACGACTTCGAACGATAAGCAGCCCAGCCGCCGATCAGCAGCAACGCGCCGCCGAGATAATCTTCGAACATCGTCGTGAAGTTGATGGCCCAGTGACTGATGCCTCGACGCGCAGTTTCAAGGATTGGTAGAAGCGCACCGATAACAAAAGCCGCAATGATTTCGAATCGCATTCGGGGGAACTCCTGTCTACGTACGGGGATAACCGATCGCGTTCAGGTTCAGTGTGATCTCGTCGAGGACTGTGGCGTCCTCGATGGTTGGTGGAACGCGGTATTCGACGCCGTCCGCGATTTTCTTGATAGTGCCACGCACGATCTTGCCGGAACGCGTTTTCGGAAGACGATTCACGACAGTCGCTACTTTGAACGAAGCCACTGGTCCAATCTTATCTCGTACCAAATGGATCAACTCGGCAATAATAACTTCCGCTGAACGTTCCACGCCTAATTTCAACACGACCAGGCCGAGCGGTACTTCACCCTTCAACTCATCGGCGACACCGATCACCGCGCACTCCGCTACGTCCGCATGTGCCGCAAGCACTTCTTCGAGCGCGCCTGTCGATAACCGGTGTCCCGCGACGTTGATGATGTCGTCCGTGCGGCTCATGATCCACAGGTAGCCGTCTTCATCTTTAAATCCTGCGTCCGCGGTCTTGTAATAACCGGGATACGAATCGAGGTACGACTCAACATAGGCAGTATCGTTGTTCCAAAGCGTCGGCAGACAGCCCGGCGGCAGCGGCAGCTTGAGTACGATGTTGCCGATCTGGTTATCAATCACCTCCGCGCCTTCGTCGTTGACTACGCGAACGTCGTACCCGGGCACTGCTTTCCCACACGAACCCGGTTTGACGCGCAACAGTTCGAGTCCGGTGCAATTGGCGCCGATGGGCCAACCGGTTTCCGTTTGCCACCAGTGATCGATTACCGGTACGCCTAGTTGCGCCTCGGCCCACGCCAACGTATCCGGATCGCAACGTTCACCCGCTAAAAACAGCGTGCGAAACTCTGCGAGATCGTATTGCCGCAGATAATTTCCCGCATGGTCTTCGCGTTTGATCGCGCGAAAGGCAGTCGGCGCGGTGAACAGCGCGCGCACGTGGTGCTGCGAGATCACGCGCCAGAATGCGCCGGGATCCGGCGTGCCGACAGGCTTGCCTTCGTAAAGGATCGTGGTGTTTCCGTGCAGCAGTGGACCATAAACGATGTAAGAGTGACCGACGGCCCAACCGAGATCTGAAGCAGCCCAAAACACGTCGCCCGGTTCCACGCCGTAGATGTTTTTCATACTCCACTTCAGCGCGACGAGATGACCGCCGTTATCGCGGACGACACCTTTCGGGATACCGGTCGTGCCGGAGGTGTACAGGATGTAAAGCGGATCGGTCGCGGCAACGGGGACACAGTCAACCGGTTCGGCGCGCTTCAGTGCGTCGGACCATTCAATATCGCGGCCGGCAACAAAATCTGCGGCGAGTTGCGGACGTTGCAGGATGATGCAGCGCTCGGGTTTGTGTTTTGCCAAATCGATCGCCTTGTCGAGCATTGGTTTGTAAGGCACCACGCGATTGACTTCGATTCCACACGAAGCCGAGACGATCAGGTTCGGACGCGCATCGTTTATGCGCGTCGCCAACTCGTCCGCGGCAAAGCCGCCGAAAACGACCGAATGAATCGCGCCGATGCGTGCGCAGGCCAACATCGCGATCACCGCTTCGGGAACCATCGGCATGTAGACGATCACGCGATCGCCTTTTTCGACGCCTTGCTGACGGAGCGCGCCCGCGAAGTGGGCAACCTTATGCAGGAGTTGTTTATACGTGTAAGACTTGATGACGTCTGTAACGGGACTATCGTAGATGAGTGCGGCTTGTTCCGCGCGGCCGTTCGCGACGTGTACGTCGAGCAGGTTGTAGCACGTGTTAACCAGGCCGCCCGAAAACCAGCGATAGAACGGAGCACGCGAAGCATCGAGTATCCGGTCACATTTTTTATACCAGTGAATCGACTCCGCAGCCTCGGCCCAGAAACCTTCCGGATCTTCCAGCCAGCTCCGATAGACTGCTTCATACGTCGTCTCCATGCCCCGGAAGTGTCTCTTATTTTGCCGCAAAA
>DATELP010000014.1:0-23017 GCA_035276425.1 Pyrinomonadaceae bacterium | reverse complement strand
AGATACCTAGTATCAACAACGGTATCTACAACTCTCATCGACGCAGCCAACGGATGTGTCGATGAGGACCAGTTGGAGTTTCAATGAGTCGCAAGTTTCCAAACCTGATTGAAGCAGCCGGAGCTAGTCCAGACAGCGATGCTGTCTCCGCCGTTCTCCAGTTTCTGGCGCAGCGTGGTCAGCTAATGACGCCTGATCAGTGTGCGGCATTCCTGCAAATTGAGGTCGGCACGCTGTATGTCATGAAGCATCAGCGCCGTATCCCCTACCGCAAGGTCGGACACCTGTTGCGTTTCGACCTGGCTGAAATCATCGAGTGGACAAAGCAAAAAAGCGAGTAATTGTGATGACCCTGATAGTGAGCTACCATGAAGGAGAAAACCTTCGCTATGGCTGCAACCGCCGAACGGAGGTGATGTCCTTTGACAGTTAGGAAGCGCGGCGGCCATTGGTACTATGATTTTCAGATCAAGGGCGTACGCTATCGCGAAGCGGTACCGGAAGCGCGCACTAAGTATCAGGCTGAACAAGCCGAAACTAAGGCGCGGGATCAGGTGTATCAGGGCACTTATGGCACGGTCCAACTTGGCAACCAAGACTTTAGCCAATTTGTGACTGAGACTTATGTGCCGTGGGCCAAAGCTAATAAGCGCACTTGGCGCAACGATGAGATCATTGCCAATCAATGGTCCGAAACGTTCAGGGCCAAGGCTTTGCGGGAAGTCTTACCCTTGGCCATTGAAAAATGGAAGCGTGATCGTGCTCAGTCGATTACAAGGCGCGGCACAATTCGCTGTCCAGCGTCGGTTAACATGGAACTGGCGATCCTATCCCGGATTTTCACGCTTGCGGTGGAGTTGGGACAGGCAGCATCGAATCCATGCAGCAAGGTCCGCAAGCTGCGAGTAGACAACCAGCGTAACCGTTACTTATCGGTCGATGAGGAAGCGCGATTGATGGCTCAACTCAAAGGGAGGCGCAGGCACCTGTACCCGCTAGTAGCGTTGGCGCTTGGTACAGGAATGCGTCGGGGAGAGTTGCTAAAGCTATCGTGGCAGCACGTCGATTTTTTACGTGGTGTCATTAACGTACTGAACACAAAGACTGCTCGTAACCGGATTATTCCAATGAGTCAGAAGGTGAGAGAAGTCTTGCTTGCTCACCAGAAGGCTCACAAGGGCGATTTGGTGTTTGCTTCCCGGCGGATAGCCAAGAGGCAAGCTGGCAAAGGTTTAGTGGATGTCAAAAAGGCTTTTGTAGCGGCATGCCAAGATGCCGGAATCGCTGACTTTCACTTTCACGATCTGCGCCATACGTTTGCCACGCGATTAGGTGATGCAGGATGCAACGCGACAACGATTGCACGGCTGTTGGGCCATTCAAACATTCAGATGTCTATGCGTTACACGCATGCCTCTGATGATAGTTTGAGAAGTGCGGTTGAACTCGCGCAGGCAGAGCGCGTCGCAAATATGTCGCAAACAGCAAAACAGCCACTCACGCGAGTGGCCGTAAATGATTGATTCTGTTGGAGCCGGCTGCCGGAATTGAACCGGCGACCTTCTAATTACGAATCAGACGCTCTACCAACTGAGCTAAGCCGGCTTGAGGCGTGAAATACCAGGCGCACAGGGCGCGGTTGCACTATACGAACGCGGGATTTGCAGTGTCAAGCGGGAGGGTAACAATGCCGAAAGATGCGAGTAAGAATGTCGATCGATACAAGGTGCGTGGCGGTCATTTGAACGAGCACGAGTTTGAGAACCAGAAAGGCGCGGAGAAGAAGGACAAGGGCACACCCAAGCAGAAAGTGTCGAAAACGACGCCGCCGAAAAGCCCGAAGCATTAATCTGCCCGGGGCTTAAGCCGATAAGCTTGAGGCGTACGCTAATGAGTGCCAGGCGCATGTCATAAGCGCCAGACGCAGTAATAAGTGCTAGACGTAAGCGCAAGCGCGAGGCGTAAGCCGGAGTCACCAAAGTTAATAATGCGAATACTGCCCCTACGGCTTTTTCTCTGTTCGCTTGTAATTCTTGTAGCTAGCGCCGCGGCGGCGGTGGCGCAGAGCAGTGTGGCGCTGCCCAAAAAACTCCCTTCGGTTGAGAAAATCGTCGATAGCTATCTCAAGGCAATCGGCGGAAAGAAGGCAGTCGCCGCGCAAAGAGACGCCACTTACGAGTGGATCGTCGAGCTCAATGGCCCAGTCGGTGCGACGAATCAGTCCATCGGGACTGGGCGCACGCTGCGAAAGGCGCCCGCGTCCGAACGTTTCGAACTAACCTTCGGCAACGGCCAGATCATCTCGGGAACGAATCCACGCTCCGCGTGGGAGATCGGTCTTGATAACCGGCTCAGGACGCTGACGAGCCTCGAAGCCGCCACCGCAAAACTTCAAACCACACTCGCTGCATCACGTCTCATCGACTTCAAAAAATCAAACGTGCTCGCGCGAGTCTTGTCACTCGGCGATCTCGCTTCCGAACCCGCTTACATCGTCGAGTTCTCAACTCGCGCCGGTGCGCGCGTGCATTACTACTTCAGCATCAAAACAAAACTGATCACGAAGATCACCAGCGACGCCAAGAAGACGCGCCTCTTCTTCGAAGACTACCGTTCTGAAAATGGTCTGCTCGAACCGCATCGCATGCGGATGAGTCTCGACGGCTCAGGCGAACTGACGCTCGTACTGAAAAGCGTCAAGTACAACACGGGCATCGACGATCAACTCTTCGATCCACCGGGCGCGACTGAAAAACTCGACATCACTTCGCTACTCCTCGAAGTGGCAAGCAATCAGGACGCGACAGAAAACCGCGTCGCCGAGTACTCGTTCAAACAAACCGAAACCGATCGAGAGATCAACAGCAAAGGCGAACTCAAAAAGCAGACGGTGAAGGTTTACGAAGTGTATCCGTTGCCGAATCGCGTAGCAGTCGTAAAGTTGATCAGCGAGAACGGCGTACCTCTGTCCGCGGAACGCGCGGCGAAGGAAGACAAGCGCGTGCAGGATGAGTTTGTCAAAGCCGAGCGCGATAAAGAAAAGGACGAGCAGGAAGCTGCGAAGCGAAAGGCGGAACGCGAAAAGAAGAAAAAGAACGATGACGACGCCGATCCCACGATCTCGATGTTTCTGCGCGCATGCGACTTCGTCTCGCCACGCCGCGAACGCTTCGAAGGCCGCGAAAGCATCGTCTTCGACTTTCGCCCGCGCGCTGGATTCAAACCCAAAACACGAGAAGAGAGTTTGATCACGAAGCTTGTCGGCGTCATGTGGATCGATCCGGTTGACAAGCAGGTGATGCGGCTCGAAGCGCGCCTCGCGGAAGGTTTCAAGATCGCTGGCGGATTGGTCGCGTCGCTGAAACCCGGCGCGGGCATCGTGATGGAACAGACGCGCATGGAGCAAGGCGTTTGGCTTCCACGCTTCGCACAAATTAATCTTTCGGTGAAGGTGCTGCTGTTTGCCGGCGGCGATTTCAACAAGACGATCGAGTGGAGTGATTTCAAGCATTTTTCGGGTGACGTGAAGGATTACAAGATCGAAGCACCCGCTAGTGTGAAACCATAGGGGAAGAGATTTTGAAGGAAGAGATCGTAATTATCGGTGGTGGACTGGCTGGCGTCGAGGCCGCGTGGCAAGCGGCGCGACTCGGTGCGAATGTCGTGCTCTACGAAATGCGCCCGGTCAAACAAACACCCGCGCACCGCACCGACAAACTCGCCGAGATCGTCTGTTCAAACTCACTCAAATCTGACGAAGCGGGCACCGCCTCGTACCTGCTCAAAGAAGAACTCCGACGCGGCGGTTCGCTTGTGATGGAAGTGGCCATGGCCACGAAGGTTCCTGCCGGCGCCGCACTCGCCGTCGACCGTCACAAGTTTGCCGAACTGATCACCGAACACATCGAACAGAACCCACGCATTCGCATCGTTCGTGAAGAAGCGACCACGATCCCGGAAAACCAAATCGCGATCATCGCGACCGGGCCGTTGTCTTCCGACACGTTAACCAACGAAATCATGAAGCTGACCGGCAGCGATCAGATGTACTTCTACGACGCCATAGCGCCGATCGTCGCCGCCGAGTCAATCGACACTTCAATCGCTTTCCGCGCCGCGCGCTACGACAAAGGCGGCGACGATTATCTGAATTGTCCGTTCAATGAAGAACAGTACGCCGAGTTTTACCAGGCATTAATAGAAGCCAATAGCGTCCCGCTACAACGTTTTGAAGAGACGCGCTGGTTTGAAGCGTGTCTGCCGATTGAAGAGCTCGCGCGCCGCGGCGTCGACACGCTGCGTTTCGGCCCAATGAAACCGGTCGGCTTGCGCGATCCGCGTACCGGTCGCGAGGCTTACGCTGCCGTGCAGTTGCGCCAGGAAAATTTAATGGCCGATGCATACAGCCTTGTGGGCTTTCAGAATCATCTACGCTACGGCGAACAAGCGCGCGTGTTACGGCTGATTCCGGGTCTGCAAAATGCGGAGTTTCTTCAGTTTGGTCAAATACACCGCAACACGTATATTTGCTCCCCGCGCGTGCTGAGATCGACGATGCAGATGCACGAGCGTCCGAACGTGTTTTTCGCCGGTCAGATCACGGGCGTCGAGGGATACGTCGAGTCGGTAGCGATGGGTTGGCTGGCAGGTATGAACGCGGCGCGCCTGGCGTTTGGACGTGAACTCGTCGAAGCGCCGCTTGCTTCAGCCACGGGCGCTTTAGCACATTACGTCTCCCACGCGGATACGAAGAATTTTCAACCGGTAAACATCACTTTTGCGCTTCTGCCTCAGCTTCCTGAATCTGTAAAGCGCGTCGCGCGCAGGAAACATGAACGCCGAAAACTTCAGGTCGAATTGGCGTTGAAAGAATGGGACGAGTGGCTCACTCAGCACACACAAAACGAAGCCGTCTCCGCGTAGCGCTGCTTGCGGCCGCGGTGGTGCTTTGCCTCTTTGTGTCGTTGCCTGCGTTGAGTCAATCCGGCCGGCGCGGATCGGGAAAAGGGAAACCGCCTGGTCCAGGTATCGATCCGAATCGTCCGGGCTCGCCGACTTCGCCTTCCGCACCATCAGGCACCGTCAGTGATGAAATCGATCCGAACGACGTCGTTCGCATCAGTTCCAACCTCGTTCCGATTCCCGTTTCTGTGATCGACAAGCGTGGCAACGCAGTGATGAATCTGAAGTTGGAAGACTTTGAACTGCACGTCGACGGCGAACTGCGTTCGCTGGCTGAACTCTCGCGTTCGGAAACGAGCGTGCGGCTCGCGATGTTGTTTGATAACAGCGGCAGTCTCGATTCGGCGCGCGAGTTTGAGAAACAGGCGGCGATAAGGTTTTTCCGGAAGGTGATGCGGAGCAAAGACGAAGCCGCGATCTATTCGATCGAAACTGACAGTTACCTGGCCCAAGCGCTGACCTCCGACGTGGTTCGTCTCGAACACACGATCGCGATGTTTGGCAAACCGGAAGGTGGCACTTCGTTGTTCGACGCGATCGTCACCGCGTCTATGTATCTGAAGCCTTACTCCGGTCGCCGTGTGCTGGTGATCGTGTCGGACGGAATCGAGACCACGAGCCGTCATACTGATTTTGACTTCGTGGTGCAACGAGTGCTGGGTGACGATTGCCAGGTCTACGTGGTCCAGACTGGTTTGTACGACGGTGCGAATCTTCGCGCGCTCGCGGCGGAGCGGCGCATGGAACAGTTGACGTCACAAACAGGCGGCGCGGTTTATCTACCAAAGTCCACTTCCGAACTCGATGTGGCGTTCGATCAGATTGCAGCGGATCTCGCGCATCAGTATGTGTTGAGTTACTACCCGAGCGCTGACAATCGTGACGGCCGTTTACACATGCTCGATTTGAAGATCAAAACGCGAAATGATGTTCGCGTGCGTTCGCGAAAAGGCTATTATGCTCCGAAGTCGAAGCTGTCGAACTCGGCTGGTTGGTAAAGCCTTTCAATGCAAACGCTGATCGACCAATTCCTCGAGCACTTGCGCTACGAGCGCAACGTGAGCGCACACACCTTACGTAACTACTCCAGCGATCTCGAACAGTTTCTCGACTTTCTTGATCCAAGCGGCGCGCGCCCGCGCAATCTTCCGGAAGTAACCGAGATCGATCACCTAACGATTCGCGAGTGGCTTTCGGAGCTTCATTCCGCGCAAAAGAAAAAAGCGTCCATCGCGCGCAAGCTCGCTGCACTCAGAACTTTCTTTCAGTTTCTTGTGCGCGAGGGAATGCTCGAACTCAATCCCGCGAAGCTCGTCGCAACGCCGCGGCTCGAAAAGAAACTGCCGTCGCATCTTTCCGTCGAGGAGGCAATCAGGTTTATTGAATCGCCGGACCTGGAAACGGATCTCGGCAAACGCGATCGCGCGATGCTCGAGTTGATGTATGCGACTGGGGTGCGGGTTGCGGAGTTGACGACCTTGAACGTTTCCGATGTTGACCTGCACAACCGTTTGATTCGCGTGACCGGCAAACGGCGCAAGCAGCGGATCGTCCCGTTTGGCGATCCGGCCGGCGATGCGCTGCGCGGTTATCTACAGGTTCGTGAGAAGTTTCTACTGAACGCACCCATCTCGAAACGCGATGAAGAAGTGTTGTTTCTGAATTACCAGGGAACACGTATCACGACCCGTTCCGTAGGCAGAATGGTTGAGA
Source organism: Pyrinomonadaceae bacterium (assembly GCA_035276425.1). Lineage (GTDB taxonomy): Bacteria > Acidobacteriota > Blastocatellia > Pyrinomonadales > Pyrinomonadaceae > PSRF01. Next base: position 16,342 of record DATELP010000014.1, on the reverse strand, counting down.
AATACATTCGCCTCTGCGCGGGCATGCACAACATCAGCCCGCATGCGTTGCGACATTCGTTTGCGACGCACCTGCTCGACAGCGGCGCCGACCTGCGCGACATTCAGGAGCTACTGGGCCATGCCCGCTTGTCGACGACGCAGATCTACACACACGTTTCGATGGAGAAGTTAGTGGAGGTTTATGACAAAGCCCATCCGAAAGCGTAATTTGCGACTAGCTGTCTCTGTGACATTCTTCATCGTCGCGAACTCTTTAACTGCTGAAGCTTATTGCATCCTGCCTGACGTTGCCGATTCATTCGACCGCGCGCGGGCCGTGTTCATCGGTGAAGTCGAAGAGATCACGCCGCCGCGCAGTAACAGCCACGAGGGTCCTTTTCTCGACCGCGCTCACCTGGTTGAATTCAAGATTGAAAGATCGTGGAAGGGCATGCCGTTTGGTTATTTGAAGGTCTGGGTCCTGCTTGGCGGTTATGAGCCGACTTTGACAAGCATCAGCAAAGGCGAGCGGTACGTGGTTTACGCTCAACCCAACATCGAAAACGGGGAAGTAACTAATGATTTAGTGGTGGGCACTTGTAATCGAACTGTACTGCTGCCCAAAAATGAAGAAACGCCGAGCAGCTTTGTGTTCGACATGAGCAGAAACGGCGCCAGAGACGTGCGCGCTCTCGATGGTCTGCTGGTCTTAAAGCGTCGGTAGATCGTCGTCGCCGTTCTGGCTCTCGATAAGTGCCTGGCAAGCGGCGTCGTAACGCGCGGTGGGAAGCGCTTCGAGCCGGCGTTCATTGATCGGTTGACCGCAACGCGCGCAGGTGCCGTAACTTCCTTCCTTGATCCGCAACAACGCCTGATCGATGTCGGCCACGACTTGTGAGCTGCGCTCGCCCAAACGAAGCGCGATCTCTTTGTTTAGGTCCTGCACTGAAAGGTCCACGCTGTCTTTCACACCATCGTCATAGAGTTCAAGCGCGGCTGCCTGATCCGTACGAATCTGCTCGGTGTACTGGCGTAGTTGATTGAGAAGAAGGGTTTGAAAGTGTTTCAGTTTTTCGGCGTCCATGGTTTTAACGGGCGCCAGTATACCATTAGTCGCCAACTGAGTCTGGCAACGGCTTCACAACATTCGTAACACTTTGGTTCGACTTCGCACGCCTTGCGAGCCACGCAAAGAGGCGGCGCAACGCGAGTCCGAGGCCGGTCAACACCAGCACCGCGCCTCCTATCGACACCGCGCCGGCAATTGTCTGACCCGCGATGCCTAACACTTCGCCGGTATGAGCAAAGCGCAGGATCGAACGCAGCTGCCGGCCGCGGGTGTAGGACGAGAACGGTTCCCAACGTACGACTTCACCGGTCGTTCGGTCCAACACCAGTTGCGCACGTTTTTGTGGTTGACCGCCTGTGCCGCTGTCGATGTTGAAGCTGAGTTGCGGCGCGTTCGACAGTGGTAACGAAATGCTTTGCCAGTCGCTGACTTGTTGTTCCGCGCGGAGCCATGCGGCGTCGAGATCGTTGACGGCGTCCTTGTTCTCGCGCGCGTTCTGTTGACCGGCGCGCGGCGCCGGCGGCGTTTCACCAACGATTCGATAAACCAGATTACCGGCCCACGTGTAAGAGATCACGACCGACGACAACACGATGACGAACAGCGGAACAGACGACCAGAATCCGATCGTGTTGTGCCAGTTGAAGTCACGCGCTTTTGCTGGCAGACCGCGCTTGAACCACACGACGTTTCTGACTGACTTCAGATTCCAGTTTCGTGGCCACCATAGATAGAAGCCGCTGATCACCAGAAACAGAAAACCGAGATTACACGCGCCGGTGATCGCTCGCGCAACGTTGCGATTGTCGCCCTTCGCGCCGAGCCAACGATGCCAATCAGTCGTCGTGCGAAAGAAACTTCTGACTCGCTGCGAGCCTTCGCCGAGAACATTGCCCGTGTAGGGATTTACAAAAAGCGGAGTAGTCTCGCGGCCGAAACCGATCTCGGCAGGCGCAGATGGATCAGAGCGCAACGTGATCGACGCGGGATTAGTCCCGCGACTGTTGCGAGCGTTTTCAATTAATGTAGCTACCGGAAGATGCCGCGCTTCCGCGGACGGCGGCGCGGATTTGTACGCTTGCGTGTCGGCCCACAACGTGATCTGCTTCTCGTACGCGAGCAACACACCGGTCACACACATGATCAAAATCACCACGCCGGCGATCGCGCCCACGGGCAAGTGACACCAAAAAATTATCTTGCGAAGACGTTTCATAAACTCTTACACGTCGGCCCAACGGCGCAGCAAATTGTGATAAAGGGAAGTCAGTTCGACGACTGAAGTGTGATCGGGCACCTCGCTGGCGAGACGCTGGATCGCGACGTCGAGATCGAATAGCAGTGCGCGTTCACCGTCGTCGCGGACCATGCTCTGAATCCAAAAGAACGACGCGATCCGCGCACCGCGCGTCACCGGCCGAACGTGATGCACGCTACTCGCCGGATAAAGAACGAGCGACCCCGCGGGAAGCTTCACCGAGTGCAAACCGTAAGTGTCTTCGACAACCAACTCGCCGCCGTCGTACTCCTCGGGATTAGTAAAGAAGAGCGTCGCGGCGAGATCGGTACGCACGCGATGCGGCGTCCCCGTTACCTGTCGAATCGCATTATCGACGTGATTTCCAAACGATTGCCCGTCCTGATAGCGATTGAAGAGTGGCGGAAAAACTTTCAACGGCAACGCGGCTGCCATGAACAACGGATTGCGTTCAAGCGCGGCGATGATCGTGTCGCCGAGTTGTCTGGCGTGTTCGTGATCTTCGGGAAGTTGCAGGTTGTCCTTCGCGCGCGCGGATTGATGTCCCGCCGTGACGCGTCCGTCCACCCAATCAGCGGCCTCGAGCAGTTCGCGACAGCTCGCAACCTGCTCGGCCGTTAACACGTCTGGAATCTGCAACAACATCAGATCAAAAACGGAAACTCGTGCTGATCATCGCGGCACGTCCTGATCCAGGCACGATGTGTCCGCCGCCGATGCGATCGAAGTAGTACTTGTCAGTCAGGTTATAAAGATTCAACTTCAGATCGATGTGATCCGTCAGCGGATACGAAGCCATCGCGTCAAACGTCCAGTAAGCATCGACAACGCGCGTGTTGATCGTGTTGCCGAAACGTCGATCGACAAAACGTGCACCGCCGCCGAAGAACAGACCGGACGGCAGACGATAGGTGGACCACACGTTGAAAGAATTCGGCGGTGTGTTGACTAGCTCTTTACCGATCTCAGCGGGAACGTTTGAGTCAACCGTGGTGCTGTCCAGGAAGGTGTAACCCGCGAGTACCTGCCACGCGCGCGTGATGTTTCCTTCAACGCTCAGCTCGATCCCGTCCACACGTTGTTTGCCTTCCAGCACTTGCGGCGGATCGCCGGGTAACACGCCGGGCGTTCGCGCATTCTGTTTCTCGACGCGAAAGACCGCGCCGCTCAGCAACATGCGGCCGTTGAAGAAGTCCCACTTGCTGCCGGCTTCGACGGTGTAGGTCTTTTCCGGATCGATCACTGTGTTTGCCGTGTTGTAAGACAAACCTTCGAGTGATGGATTTAGCGACGTTCCGTAAGAAGCGTAAATCGAACCTTGCTGCACGGGCTTGAACACCACTCCCGCACGACCGCTCAACATGCGATCGACGCGCGACACCGGTGTGCCCGTTGTGGATATTCCGTCAGCGTCGAATCGATCGAAACGCAGACCACCGTTCAGTTCCCATTTCTTGCCGAGCTTCGCAGTGTCGAAGAGATAAACGGCTTGCGAGTTTGCAGTCACGTCGCCAACGATCGGACTCTCCGTGATCGTGCCGGTGTAAACATCATCGGGATTGGGATTGAACAACGTCGTCAACATGTTCGGCGCGGTGCGCGTGTGGCGAACGTTGCTCTCGCGCGTGAAATCAGCGCCGGTGACGAGTGCGTGCTCGACGCTGCCGGTGTTGAAACGCGCAACGAGATCCGTTTGGTTGTCCCAAACCTTGTCGTCTGTTTGCCACGAACGCAGTTCGCGATTGATCGCGGTGGAGTTATTGTTGGCAAAGCGCGGCGGCGTGGCGATCGAATCGCGCGACGAGTTGGCGAAACGAAATTGATTGCGCAGTGAAAGCCCGTCGTTGAAGTCGTGTTCGAACTTCAGTGTGACGAGATCGGAATCCAGTTTTTCGAAGTCGCGATTGCGCAAGCCGTAGAACGTGTTGCGCGGCACTGGCGCGGGACGATCGCGAAACTCGACGAGCGCGTTGTTGGTAACGGGAACCCACGGAATACCGTAATCGGAGATGTTGTCCTGTTTGAGTTTGTAGTAGCTGACGGTGAAGCGCGTGGGTTTGCCGAGACCGAAGGTTAACGACGGCGCCACACCCCAGCGATCGAACTCAACCACGTCGCGGCCGGCAACACCGGAATGATGGCCCAACAAATTCAAACGAAAACCGACGCTGTCGCCGATCGGCAGATTGATGTCCGCGGTTGCGCGTCGCGTGCGATCGGTGCCGAAGTCGAGCGTGCCGCTGAAGGCGCGTTTCAATCCGGGCGTTTTGTTCAGCAAATTGATCGAACCACCGGTCGAACCACGGCCGGTGTAAACCGAACCTGGTCCTTTCACCACGTCTACTTGTTCGAGGTTGAAAGGATCGCGTGCTTGTGGGCTGATGTCGCGCACGCCGTCGACGAAGATATCGTTGCGAGCGCTGAAGCCTCTGAGCGTCAGGTTGTCGCCAGCCGGATTGCCGCCTTCACCGGCGGTGATCGTTAGACCAGGAACGTTTTTCAAAACGTCGCGCAATGTCGTTGCGCCTTGTTCTTGCATCACTTCTTTTGAAATGACGGTAACTGTTTGCGGCGTGTCGACCAGCGGCTGCGTGTACTTTGGCGAAGAGAGAATCAGCCGCGCATCGTCTCTGACTTCGACCTGTTCGGCGTTGGCGCGAATCTCGAGAACTACGGTGCGGCGATCACTGAAGCGATAACTGATGCCGGTGTCGCGCAGTATCTCGCGCAGTGCCTGATCGATCGTGAAGCGGCCTTTGACGCCGGGGGAAGAGATGGGCCGCATCGCATCGTCAGGGATGACGACTTCGATACCGGAGACTTGCTGAAAGGCAATTAAGACCGATTCGAGGGTGCCGGATGGGATATCGAAAGTGAGTTGTCGTTGAACTTGTTCGGTCGTGGCTTCATCGTTGAGTCTGGCTTTGCCGAGAACTATTTGATGACTATTCGCAGGGCAGTAGGCGACGAGCATGCCTAATGTGCCGATCGCGACGATCCAGTACTTAGGACCACGTCGGCGCGCACGTCGCGCGCGCTTCTTAGGTTTGGCTTGCATTGTCCGGCTCCTCCGAGAATTGTCTGAAATTGAAATCCGTTTTCAATTTCAGAAGAAGAGGCAGGATAATAGAGAGTCGTGATTAGGTCAAGTCAGGATTTGTGTTTTCTAAGTCGCGATGAGCATCGCGGCCAATAAGGGAATCGTGAGTTCGTGATGGCCCGTGATCGAGAAGCCTTCGCCTGCGCCTTTTTCAGTGGGCCGGCGCACGACGTTCGTCAGTGGACGATAGGATTGAATGAAGTCGAAGTTTGCGGTCGTGATGTTTGAAAACGGATGGCCCAGGTTGCGGACCAGCGTCACGCACTTGAGAAAAACTTCCGGCAGGACCACCGCCGAACCGACATTAAGATAAACGCCGCCGCCGTCCATTCGCCGCACGAGTTCGGCGAGCAAGCGGAAATCTGTGTGGGTGGTTGTGCCGAGTGATGCGCCGTCGGCTGTGGGATGAAAGTGTGTGATGTCGCCGCCGATTGTTAGATGAATCGTGAAGGGAACTCTCGACTCGTATGCCGCGCACAACAGCGAGCATTTTTGATGTTGCGGCTTCATCGCTACTAAATCGCGCCCAACTGCTTCACCCAAACCAATCTGATCCGCGGCGCCCTCCTGCGCCGCACGATTCAAGAGTTTCCCGGTTTCATCTGCTCCGCCAAACACGCCTTCTGACAACGTGGCGTCAACATCTTCCGAAGTCGATCCGTTCATCGCGATCTCCGCGTCATGGACCAACACCGATCCATTTGCCGCGATCGCCGAAACGAACCCGCGCCTCATCAGATCGATAATCAGTGGCGCCAGTCCGGTCTTGATTACGTGCCCACCCATGCCCCAGATGATCGGCTTCCCCAACTCCCTCGCCTTATGCATCCTTTCAACAATCTTCCTGAGCGTCTGCACCGCGAGCACGTTCGGCAGCCCCTCCAGAAACTCCCCCAACGACGCTTCATCACTCAGCGCCCGCGCAAAATCATCCAGCTTGACTTTACTCGTGCGTGAAGCAAGCGGATACGTTTTTACGTCCGTGAGCTCGAGGGGGTCGTCTTCGTAAATGGATGGCAAAATGACCTCTGTAAATTACGGGAGGTTCTCTAGATCCGCGATGTCTTTAGATCTGCCGCTGGCTTTCTTGTTTTCCCTTAGTCTCCGCAAACTTATTATATTAACTTCAACGCCATCGAGTTCGCCGTGAACCCTCTCAGCATAGCAGTCACCGAAGGTAACTCCGTCGATTGTTGTCAGTATTTTTAAACGAAAAGGGGAAATACCCATCCGAACCACCTGATTTTCCTGTTGCAATAGTTCGACTGAGCAGCTAAACCCGAATTCCTGCAAGACAGCAAGTGCACGTTCGGCATTCTCACGAGTGGTGGAAATCCAGAGATCCAAGTTGCCGGTGGGACGCGGATAGCCGTGGTAACCCACTGCATAGCCGCCGATAAGTAGATACTCAACGTTTCTTGAGTTGAGTAATTTCAAAAACTCTTTGAAGTCTGGCGGTAGCTGGATCGTACCCATAGGCGCTCTGTCGCATCAGCTCAAGGGCTAGAAGTCTTTCTTCTGGAGTACGCGAGTGCCAGTACTCACGATCGGCAGCATCGGCCTCCTCAAACGATGAGAAAACTCTAAATAACGTCTTATCTAATCTGACAGTAGCTAGTGAACCTTCCATAACGCCCAGATTATACCACGGGTTCAGACGCAATCTTTGAGAGGTTAATGAGCATTGCCATTGCGACCGAGGCGGCCGTTGAGAAGGGGGCGGAGGACTTGGCCGGTGTGGGAGCGGCGCGAGCGTGCGACTTCTTCGGGAGTGCCGGCGGCGACGACGCGGCCGCCGTGTTCGCCACCTTCGGGGCCGAGGTCGATGATGTAGTCGGCGCTCTTGATAACGTCGAGATTGTGTTCGATCACGAGCACGGTGTTGCCGAGCGAGACCAGACGTTGCAACACGTCCAATAGTTTGTGAACGTCGGCGAAATGCAGACCAGTAGTCGGTTCGTCGAGAATGTAGATGGTCCTGCCGGTTGCGCGCTTCGAGAGTTCTTTCGCGAGTTTGATGCGCTGCGCCTCGCCGCCGGAAAGCGTCGTCGCCGACTGGCCCAACTTGATGTAACCCAAACCGACGTCCAGCAACGTCTGCAACTTCTGATTGATTTGCGGAATGTTTTCCAGCAGCGGTAACGCTTCCTCGACGGTTGTATCTAGCAGATCCGCGATCGATTTCCCTTTGTACTTCACCGCCATCGTTTCGCGGTTGTAACGCGCGCCGCGACAAACATCGCACAGCACATAGACGTCGGGAAGAAAGTTCATCTCGATGCGCTTCATCCCGTCGCCTTCGCACGCCTCGCAACGTCCACCTTTGACGTTGAACGAAAACCGTCCGGGTTTGTAACCGCGCTCGCGCGACTCCGGCAACATCGCATAAAGCTCGCGCAACGGCGTGAACAAGCCCGTGTACGTCGCGGGATTCGAACGCGGCGTACGCCCGATCGGCGACTGGTCGATCTCGATCACCTTATCGACGTGTTCCAAACCCTCGATCGCGCGGTGTGGTCCAGGTTCATTCAACGAACCGTAAAGATGACGCGCGAGTGCGTAATACAAGATGTCTTCGACGAGTGTCGATTTCCCCGAGCCCGAAACACCGGTCACTACAGTCAACAATCCCAACGGAAACGCGGCGTCGATCTCTTTCAGATTATTCGCGTACGCACCGCGAATCGTCAGGTACTTTCCATTCGGAGCACGGCGTTCCAATGGAGCTTCAATCTTGCGAGCACCGCTGATGTACAGGCCCGTGATCGACGCCGGATTCTCGGCGATATCCTCCGCTGTGCCGACGGCAACAACCTCGCCGCCATGCGCGCCCGCGCGTGGTCCAAGGTCGACGACATAGTCCGCGCGGCGAATCGTCTCCTCGTCGTGTTCGACAACTAACACGGTGTTGCCGAGGTCGCGTAGAGCAGACAGCGTTTCCAATAGTTTTTGATTATCTCGTGGATGTAACCCGATCGACGGCTCGTCGAGCACGTAAAGCACGCCACGCAACTGCGATCCAATCTGCGTAGCGAGACGGATGCGCTGACCTTCGCCGCCGGAAAGTGTCGACGACGCGCGATCGAGTGTTAAGTAACCCAATCCGACAGTCTTCAGAAACTGCAAACGATTCTTGATCTCGCGCAGGATTGGACCAGCAATCTGCTCTTCGCGCGCACCGAGCGAAACCTGACCAAACGCCTCGACCGCATCTTCAATCGGCAACGCCGTGTATTCAGCGATACCGCGCCCACCGACACGAACCGACAATGAATCGGAACGCAGCCGCTGTCCCTGACACTCCGCGCAAACAGCCGGCGAAACCAACTCCTCGATCGCGACACGCACACGCTCAGACGGCGCTTCGTTCAAACGTTCACGCAGCCAATTGAGCGCGCCCTTCCACTCGCTTTGATACGAATAAAGACCTTGCGTGAAGCTCAACTTCCCACTCGTGCCGTTGAAGAATGCGTCCTGCACTTCTTTCGGCAACTCAGCGAACGTGGTTTTCGTGTTCGCGCCGCTGTGTTTGATCACTGCCTGTAACGCAGACTTGAGATACGCCGAACCCTGCTTGTCCGCCGGACCCATGAAGGCCAGTTTGTCGATCGCGACGTTTGCGTCGGGAATCAGTTTCGCCGGATCGATCTCCAGCACGGTTCCGAGTCCGTGACAACGCTTGCACGCGCCGTAAGCGGAGTTGAACGAAAACGAGCGCGGCTCGAGCGGCGGCACGTTGATGCCGCAATTCACACACGCCATCCGTTCCGAATAAAGCTTCTCTTCGCCGTCGACGATCGAAATGAGCACCGCGCCACTGGTCAACTTCAGCGCGGTTCGAACCGACTCGGTTAAGCGTTCGCGTATGCCAGACTTGATCAGCAGCCGATCGATTACTGCTTCGATCGTGTGATTGCGACGTTTGTCGAGCCGGATCTCTTCGTCGAGCGACAGCAGTTCGCCATCGACGCGCGCACGCAGAAAACCTTCCTTCGCAAGCTTCTCCAGCTCCTTTTTAAACTCGCCTTTGCGGCCGCGAACGATCGGCGCCAACACCATCACGCGTTCGCCTTCGGGCAAGCCGAGCACGTTCTGCACGATCTGATCGACGCTCTGTCGCGTGATCGCCGCGCCGCAAACGTGACAGTGCGGAATGCCGATCGACGAAAACAGCAGCCGCATGTAGTCGTAGATTTCGGTCACGGTGCCGACCGTCGAACGCGGACTGCGCGAAACAGTCTTCTGTTCGATCGAGATCGCTGGCGAAAGACCGTCGACCGAATCGACGTCCGGTTTTTCAAGCTGGTCGAGAAACTGGCGGGCGTAGGCCGAGAGCGATTCAACGTAGCGGCGTTGCCCCTCAGCATAAATCGTGTCGAACGCGAGCGAGGACTTGCCGGACCCGGAGAGGCCGGTAATCACCGTAAAACGATCGCGCGGGATGTCGACGTTGATGTTTTTGAGGTTGTGTTGGCGAGCGCCCTTAACACTGATGCGATCAATGGCCATAGCGAAAACCAGCCATTCTAGCGGACGGATTTTCGCTGGGCAAGTTGGCCACGGATTGACACGGAAAGCACGGACAAATCCGAAGATTAGAAGTTGAAACGGGTGCCGACTTCGAAGCGCCGTGGCGGCTGCGCCGAGGTGGCCTGGCCGAAGAATGGCGAGGTCATTACGCCGGAAAAGGTGCCGAGATTCGCGTGATTCAGCAGGTTGAACGCCTGCGCGTAAAACTCCAGCCGGTACTTCTTCGCGGCCATTCCCGGCAACGACGGCGCCGCCGCGCCATCACCACCGCCAACGCGAATCATCCGAATTTGCGGTCCGCCCGCCGACGCTTGCTGATCCGGTCCGAAGTCGACGCCCCAACTCAAACGCGACCCGATCTCCCAACTCGCTTTGCTGCGTGCGCTGTTTCGTCCGACGCCAAACGGACGATCGTTGATTACCGTATCGCCGTTGTCGTCGAAGCCGGTCGTGATGTTGTAACGCCGCGCGGAAGTCGTTTGAAAGATGGTCGAGATCGAGAAACCGGACGGCAGACGTTTGCTGATAAAGCCGCTGAGCAGGTGTCGGAAATCGGTCGCGGCGGGTCCGCGATCGGCGCGCAGGTCGAAGTTGTTTGAAGGCAAACTAAATGGACTGTCGGCTTCGTTCGTAACTTTCATTAATAAATAATTGATGTTCCAGAAGAGTCCTTGAACGAACTTCGCCGGACCAACACCGACCATCAAACGATGACCTGACAGATAAGCTGACGATTCGATGTTGATGATGTTGCCGACAGTCGGATCGGGCCGGCCAAAACCGGGAATGGGCGCGTTGAGATTGCGGCCGTGCAGCAGATGAACGCCGCGTTGGTATTGATAGTTAGTCGTGAGTCGAAACAGTTTCAATGCAGTCGTCTCGAGCCCGATGGAAGATTGAATGATGTAGGGAATTTGTAAGTCGTTATCGGTTTGAATGCGGCTTGGCGGGAGCGTGGTTTGCGAACCGCCGATGAACGGATTTGGAAACCCGGGATTGATGACGACGAGATCGCGTTGGCGTTCGCCATCGACGCGCAACGTCTGTTCGTAAGTTGACGCGGTGAACCAGTCGTAGAAGATGCCCGCGCCGCCGCGTAAAGTGATCGTGCCGTTCTTCTTCGGCGACCAGACAAAACCAAGACGCGGCGCGAGGTTGAACTTGCCGCCGACGTGGTTTTGCAACTCGTGACGCGCGCCGTAACTGATGGTGATATTCTTTGCGATGCGCCAATCGTCCTGCACGTACCAGCCGAATTGATACTGACGATACTTAACGGTTGGATCGCCGATGCGTTGCGTGTACTGCGTCGGCAGTCCGGCTTCGAACGCGGCCAGGTCGGCGAATTGGAACGTGCCGAGGGCGTTCGTTGAATCGTCGCTGCGATAGCCGCCGGCTTCGAGTTGCACACCAAAACGAAGCCCATGTTTTTCGAGTGCGTAGTCGACGTTGTCGGCGAGCTCAAAATCGAGTTGACGTCGCCCGCCACGGCGTTGTGCGCTGCCGTCGTTGAAGGCGCCGGGCACGAGAATCGTTCGGCCGATGGTCACGGAACGGCCTTCCGTAATTAGCCAACGCGCCTGAAAGCGCACTTCATTGAAAAACTTTTTGCCAAACACACCGGAGTCAGCGAAGCGCGCGATGTATTCAGTTTGTTCCTGCGAATAACCGCGCGCGGGTAAGTCGAAGTCGCCGACGCCGAGATTGTTTTGCAGACCGGCGTTGCGTTGGAACTGAAACCGCGCAGTGTGAGTTTTGGTCAGGACATGTTCGACGCGCGCGTCGAGATTCAAGCGTCGCGACGGACGATAAGCGAGATCGGAAACTGTTCCGTCCGGCGTGGTCGCAAAGATAGGCCGCGCGTCGAAGAACAGCGAACCTTCGGCGTTCAGGAAGAGCGACGTGTGATTCTTCCAGAGTGGACCATCGAGCGAGAGACCGAAGCGGCGCTGTTGCTCGGGACCACGAAACGGCGCGAACACTTGCCGCGCGTTCAACGCTTCATCGCGGAACCCGAAATTGAATGAACCATGCCAGGTATTGACGCCCGGTTTGGTGATGATGTCCACGAGTCCGAAGCCTGCGTCGTGATTCTCAGCGGCGTATGGATTGAGACGAAAACGAATTTCGCGGATTTGATTCTTCGGCGGCAGTTTGCCACCGCGAAAACCGTTGACGCGGATCTGCGCACCCGGACCGGCGAGTTGATTGATCGCGTTTTCGAATTCTTCGGGATCGTCCGGGAGTTCGGCGATCTGTTCGGCGGTGAGCACGTTGCTGAACGCCGGGCCGTTCGGATTTGTGTTTCGTACCTGCGCTTCGTCGGCAACGTTGACGTCCACTTTGATCGGATCGATTTCGAGCGCGACCTCTTTGCGGTTCGCTCCGGGGACAAGCTCAAACTCGTCTATGTCCTGCGCTTTGAAACCTACGGCTTCGACGTGGACTGTGTAGCGTCCTATACCAACTTTACTGAACCGAGCTTCGCCACGCTGGTTTGACTGCGTGGTCGATTGCGGTTTGCCGTTCCGGATGAGTTGTACTTGTGCCTTATTGATCAGCGCGCCGGAAGGATCGCGCACGATCACCTCCAAAGTCGCGCTTGTCTGCACCGGCAAGCTAAAGCTTGAACTCAAAACGCGGGCATCAATTTGGACGTGAGTTTTGAGTTCAGCCTTTAGGCTGCCGCTTGACGGACCGGCCAGGCACGTAAGCACACTTATAACGAAGACCGCGGTCCCAATCAGAACTCGCATCGGGGGGAGACTCCTTCAGTGTTTCTCGAACTTGTCGGTTTTGAACTGCGGGTTCACCTGGTACTTCGAGATCTCAAACTCTTCCGAGACCTCGCTGTCGGTGAGAAATGTCAGCTTGAACGGCAACATCAAGCCGTCGACTTTTTTGTGATCGCTGAGACGAATAAAGAAGTCGGCCTCTTCCGGCGTCACTGGACCCTCGGCCTGTAGTTTCTTCTGCGCTTCTTCCGCGGATTTTTTTAGATCTTCTTGCTTTGCGGCGCCACCAGCAGGGCGGCTAATAGTCATCACCCTCGGCTTTGGACCACGATAACTCAGCAACAGCGGCAGATGATTTTTCTTGTCGAAGAAGAGGCGAACGGAGAAGTTGTCCGGACCAGTCACGTCGATGACGTCGGCTTGTTCGCCGTCGACGTCTGACTCGCCTGCGTATTTGTACTCGAGCGACAGCGATGACGGCGGCGCGAGTGTCATCGCGAGCACGTAACGCGTGAATTCCGCTGAATAGATCCGGCGCAGTCCGGCTTCCATCTGTTCGGGCGTCAACTGTTGACCGCCGGGCCCACCCATGCGAAAGACCATGCCGCCACCGCCGCTCGATCCGCTCCACGCACGTTCGCCATTCAGGCCGCGCGTATTGATCATCGCGGTGGCGAGTCCGCCAGGATTCATCGAGTCTTCGACGAGATACTTGTTCGGCAGCAGGATGCTGATCTCGCGGTCGCCGGCCATTTGCCGGTCGCCAAAGACGCGGCGGTACTGACCGTTGATGTGCAGCGCCTCGAGTTTTTGCAGGCGTTGTTCGCCGCCGATCGCTTCGCGAGCTTGTTTTAGGACTTCGGTCGCGCGATCGTCGGCATAAGCGGTTGGGACTAGAACAAGGGCAAGAAGAAGTAGGGTCAGGAGTTTCATACTCCGTATTCAACGGAGTTGTCCCGAAAGTTCCACAAAGAAACTTAACGGAGCGCGGGCGGCTCGCCCGCAGACTAATAGCAGCGTCCAGTTCCAACCTTGCGGGCGAGCCGCCCGCGCTCCGGTACAGATACATTGACCAACTTTAAATAGCGACCTACACTCGCAGCACCGTGAACTTGCCCAATGCATTAACGCTATTGCGGATCTTCATCGTGCCGCTGCTGGTGGTCGTCTTGCTGACGCCGTTTTCCGAACATTGGTTTGGTGTCCCGCGGCACATCCTGGGCGTGGTGATGTTTTTGGGTGCGGCGCTGACCGATTATCTCGACGGCCACATCGCGCGCAGCCGCGGACAGGTCACGCGTTTGGGCCAACTACTCGACCCGATTGCCGACAAGCTACTGATCTCCGCGGCGTTGATCTCGCTGGTCGAAAATCAACTCGCACCGGCGTGGGCGGTCGTCATTATTATTGGTCGCGAGTTTGCGGTGACCGGACTGCGTTCGATTGCGGCTGTTGACGGCGTGGTGATCTCGGCGTCAAAGATGGGCAAGTTCAAGATGCTGGCCCAGGTCGTTACGGTGGCGCTGCTGATCGGATCGAGCGTGGCCGGCAGACCTCCAGTGGCTAACTTTGGAAAGCCGTTTCCAGCGATCGAGTTCTGGTCGGTGCCGGAGTTGCGCATGGCGTGGCAACACCTCGTCGCTGATGGTCCAACGACGGGTAACGATTGGCAGGTTTTGATCTACACGGCGGGCAGAGCAATGCTCTGGCTGGTAGTGATCTCGGCGTGTACTTCGATGTACGGGTATTTCAGTTCCTTCTACCGTGCGGCCGTGGGCCGTAAAGCGGAAAGAACCAGCCACAGATTCACACAGATGGACACGGATCGTTTCTGACAGTGTTTGACTATCTCTGTCCGTGTTTGTCCGTGTGAATCTGTGGCTGAGCTTTACTGAATCTCAACCCAGTCGCCGGTGTGAACCTCACCGACCGTGCGCGTGATGATCGCAGTCGCGGTTCTCGTCTGCACGTCGATAATCACCATTTCACCGACAATCTTGCGCGGCATCAACGGGCGATGACTCTTGACTTCGCGCGTGGTCACGGGTTTGTAGCGATAACGTCCGTCGGCGTCGACAAACGCAGTCGAATCCTTCGCGCGCTGGCCCTGACTCGAAAAACCGCCGCCGCGATAACGTTCACTTTGAAAACCAGCGGCGCGGTTGCGACCCATTTCCTCGTTGTCAACGCGCGTGACGTTTCCAGTGCCGAGCGGGCGATAGATCGTCAGGTAGTCGCCGTTTTTAACGTTGTCCTCCACGCCGAGATCGATGTAGACGACGTCGTTGCGCGTCACCATCTCGCGATTGTTTTTCGCCATCATCAAACGTCCGGTCTGTTTCTTAGTCGGATCGACAAAGCGCTCGACGTTTGTTTCAGGGCGCTGCAACGGGGAGCCGCGTTCCGGTATCTGAGTGAGCAGATCACCCAACATAACCATGTCGCCACAGGAAGTGGTGATTTGTGCGGCGGAGGTATTTTCGCCGACTTTGAAAACTTGTAACTGGCCGACTTCCTGAATGAAAGTGCCGAGAAAGCCTTTCTTTTCGCGGTGAACACCCTTGAGATCGCCGCGCGGGCGGATGATCTGGAAGTTCTGGCCTTCAGTAATGCCCTGGCGCGAACCGGCATTTATATAGACGACGTTGCCATCGCTGAACATTCGTTGTTCTTGTTCATTCTCGGCGCCGACGACCTCGGGCATGTGCGGCAGACGCTGAAGCCGGACGTAACCGGCGCAGAAAAGCTGGGTTTGGCCGGCGACCGGCATTGGTTGTTTGGTAGTTGGGGCGATGACTTCGGGTTGGGGAGCGGGCGTCTGTGCGCCGGCTGTACAGGTCAGGGCAAGCAGAAACAGAACTACTTGCGAGAATCGGAACCGTGCCATTTCTAAGTCTCCTTTGAATATAAGAGAGGTTAGGGGCAATTTGGGACGTGCAGTGAGGTGAGGCAATACTAGCACGAACGCGGCGGATTTCGCGCAGTTATCTGTAATTCTGAGCGCGACTTGCGTTTTTGAAACCCGCTTGGTAGTATCCGCATTTTGTCGGATTGCGCTATTTGTGCACTATAGCGGGCCGGCGTAGCTCAGTTGGTAGAGCATCTGATTTGTAATCAGAGGGTCGGGGGTTCAAGTCCCTTCGCCGGCTCCACGGCATATTAATAGATGCAGGGGTGGTCGAGTGGTTAATGGCACCGGGCTGTAAACCCGGCGGGCTAACGCCCTACGTAGGTTCGAATCCTACCCCCTGCAAAGCCATTGCCGACAATGACAGTGTTTTGGGCGGGTGTAGCTCAGTTGGTAGAGCATCAGCCTTCCAAGCTGAGGGTCGCGAGTTCGAATCTCGTCGCCCGCTCCAGATTTTGAAAACGCTTTGGGCTTTCGAGCCCGCGTAGCTCAGGGGTAGAGCGCCTCCTTGGTAAGGAGGAGGTCATGAGTTCAAATCTCATCGCGGGCTCCAGCGTCTCCCCAGGCACGTATGATTTTTAACGCGACGCTATGATCCTTAGTTAAGGAAGAGGAAGAGGGATGTCGAAGGAAAAATTTGACCGTTCAAAGCCGCACGTGAACATCGGGACGATTGGGCACGTGGATCACGGGAAGACGACGTTGACGGCAGCGATCACGAAGGTGTTGGCGAAGAACAATCCGAAGGTGCAGTTTGTGGC
>DATELP010000013.1:0-9431 GCA_035276425.1 Pyrinomonadaceae bacterium | reverse complement strand
GCCACAAACTGCACCTTCGGATTGTTCTTCGCCAACACCTTCGTGATCGCTGCCGTCAACGTCGTCTTCCCGTGATCCACGTGCCCAATCGTCCCGATGTTCACGTGCGGCTTTGAACGGTCAAATTTTTCCTTCGACATCTTGTTCTGACCCTCTTTGCTGGTGATGTGAAACAAGCATTCGTGCCTGTCTCAACAAACAAAAAATAAGGACAGGCAGAACGCCTGTCCTACTACTACTTCGCTACTCCCTGAACCCGTGCAATGACTTCTTCCGCGATGTTCTTCGGCGCTTGCTCGTAGCGCTCGAAATGCATGGTCGAAGTCGCGCGGCCCTGGGTTGCCGAGCGCAAGTCGGTCGTGTAACCAAACATTTCCGACAGCGGCACAAACGCCGTGATCACCTGCGCGCCACCGACACGCGGCTCCATGCTCTCGATCCGGCCGCGACGTGAATTCAAGTCGCCATTCACCGCGCCCGTGTAATCGTTTGGCGTCACTACCTCGACGCGCATGATCGGCTCGAGCAACACCGGTCCGGCTTTCTTCACCGCGTCCTGAAACGCGAGCGAGCCGGCGATGTGGAACGAGCGCTCGTCCGAGTCGACTTCGTGATAGCTACCGAAAATGAGCCGTACTTTGATGTCGACCATTTCGTAGCCCGCGAGGAAGCCACGCTCCATCGCATCGCGAATACCCTGCTCGGTCGGCTTGATGTACTCCCGCGGAATCGCGCCGCCAGTGATCTCGTTCTCGAACACGAAACCCTCGCCCGGTGCGGGTTCGATCTCGATTTCGACGTGTCCGTACTGACCGCGGCCACCGGTCTGTTTCTTATAAACTTCCTTGCCGGGCGCCGGCTTCGTAATCGTCTCACGATACGCAACCTGCGGCTTGCCGACGTTCGCTTCAACGCCGAACTCGCGCTTCATGCGATCGACGATGATCTCGAGGTGAAGCTCGCCCATGCCGGCGATGATCGTCTGTCCGGTCTCCTGATCGGTCGAAACGTTGAACGATGGATCTTCCTGCGCGAGACGATTCAACGCCACGCCCAGCTTGTCCTGATCCTGACGCGTCTTCGGCTCAACAGCCACGCGGATAACAGGCGCCGGAAACTCCATCGCTTCGAGCACGATCGGCTTGTTGTCATCACAGATCGTGTCGCCCGTGGTGACCTGCTTCATGCCGCCGATGGCGATGATCTCGCCCGCGCTCGCGACTTCAATGTCTTCACGCTTGTTGGCGTGCATGCGCATCAAGCGGCCGACGCGCTCTTTCGTGTCTTTAATCGGGTTGTACGCGTACGAACCGGCTTTGATCGTTCCGCTGTAGATGCGGACAAACGAGAGTTGGCCCAAGTGCTTATCGGCCATGATCTTGAAGACCAGACCGGAAAACGGAGCCGACGCTTCAGGTTGACGCGCTTCGGTCTCGTTTGTTTTCGGATTGATGCCTTCGACCGGCGGAATGTCCAAAGGCGACGGCAGGTAATCGACGACCGCATCGAGCAGTGTCTGCACGCCTTTGTTTTTGAAAGCCGAACCAGTGACTACAGGTACGAGTTTCAAGCTGATCGTACCGGCACGAAGCGCCGCACGAATCTCGGCCTCGGAAATCTCTTCGCCTTCGAGGTACTTGTTCATCAAGTCGTCGTCAATACTGGCGACGGCTTCGATCAGTTTTTCACGCGCCGCGGCGGCAGCGTCTTGCAAGTCCGCCGGAATGTCGGTGACTTCGTACTCAGCGCCCTTGCTTTCATCTTTCCAGATGAGGCCCTTCATCGCGACCAGATCGACCACGCCCTTGAGTTGATCTTCAAGGCCGATCGGAATCTGCAATGCGACGGGATTTGCGCCTAAACGAGTAATGATTGATTCAAACGAGCGGTCAAACGAAGCACCCGCGCGATCGAGCTTGTTGATGAAACAAATGCGCGGAACGCCGTATTTATCAGCCTGACGCCAAACGGTCTCCGACTGCGGCTCCACGCCCGCGACGCCGTCAAACACAGCGACAGCACCGTCGAGCACGCGCAGCGAACGTTCCACTTCCATCGTGAAGTCGACGTGGCCGGGAGTGTCGATGATGTTGATGCGATGATCGACACCGTTGCGCTCCCAGAAACAGGTCGTTGCAGCGCTGGTGATAGTGATACCGCGCTCCTGCTCCTGTTCCATCCAGTCCATCGTCGCCGTACCCTCGTGCACCTCACCGATCTTGTGCGTGATACCCGTGTAATAAAGGATGCGTTCGGTGGTGGTGGTCTTGCCGGCATCAATGTGCGCCATGATGCCGATATTCCTGAACTTACTTAAATCGTGCTTAGCCATTGCTTTAAACTCAGAATAGGTCGTCTAAATAGGTCCTATTGGACCTACAGGACCTATTACCACTTGTAATGGGCGAAGGCTTTATTAGCGTCCGCCATGCGATGCGTGTCGTCTTTCTTCTTCACGGCGTTGCCGCGATTGTTGGCGGCGTCGAGAATCTCGGCCGCGAGACGATCGGTCATCGTTTTTTCACCGCGCCCGCGCGCGTAGGAGACAATCCAACGAATAGCCAGGGCACCGCGCCGCTCCTGGTGAACTTCAATCGGAACCTGATAGGTCGAACCGCCAACGCGCCGCGACTTGACCTCAACCGTGGGCTTCACGTTGTCGATGGCACGTTTGAAAACTTTCAAAGGCTCTTCGCCCGTCTTGTCGCCGATCTGCCGCATGGCGTCGTAAAAAATGCCTTCCGCCACACTCTTCTTGCCTTCCCACATCACGCCGCTGATGAACTTGGTTACCAGCGGGCTGTTGTAAACCGGATCGGGAAGCACTTCGCGTCGTTCAGCTACTCGTCGTCTTGGCATATCGTTCTCTCGCTACCTATTTACCGGCACTCGCTTTGGGCCGTTTTGCTCCGTACTTCGAGCGTCCCTGCTTGCGATCGGCCACACCGACCGAATCGAGCGTGCCGCGAATAACGTGGTAACGCACACCCGGCAAGTCCTTCACGCGGCCGCCTCTGATCAGAACAATCGAGTGTTCCTGGAGGTTGTGGCCGACGCCGGGGATATAGGTCGTCACCTCGATACCGTTGGTCAGGCGAACACGCGCGACTTTGCGCAGCGCCGAGTTGGGTTTCTTCGGCGTCTGTGTGTAAACGCGAGTACAAACTCCACGCTTCTGAGGCGAACTCTGGAGCGCGGGGCTGGCCGTTTTGTACTTGACCTGCTGGCGGCCTTTGCGAACAAGCTGATTAATCGTCGGCACTGTTTTCCTCGTTAATGCGTGCGCGGTTTCAGACGCGCAAAAAGGCCCCTTGCCTGCCTCTTTCCGGAACCAGTCCGGCAGTCAGCGCAGGCGGCTGCCCTGTTAAAAAATTGGTTTTAGGGATGTTCTGACTACGCTTTTAACTGCGGTGGGCGTGGATCGTGGCTTCACTTAAGCCGAAACTTTTCTGTGGCGTCGCTGTAATAGGGCGAGAAGTATCAACCTTCGCGCGGGTACTCGCTGGAACGACCGGCTCCCACTTGCAAAACTGCCAGCCGCGACGCGTACCATTTACGCCACAATACCTGTCAAACGACCGTTCTTACTGGTCGGGCAACGCCTCCACACCTACAGAACCAACTGGACGCTGCCTTTCGGGTGCTTCAGACTGAATGTCCGAAACGGCAGACTATACGGGCCAAGGTCAGTTGTGTCAAGCGCCGGAGGGCAATCCACAGATTACGCAGATTGCAGAAAGTAGCCAGTCAGCCGGTTTAGTCCTTCTGCGTAATCTGTGGATTGCTCTACAGCACCCACTTGATCAAGTACCAAACGCCGAAACCCGCGCCCGCGAGAATCAACACCAGCAACACCGCCAGCAGCGTCATCACGAGCTTGAACTTGCGGTAGCGGTTCTTGTTAGGCGGGGCGAGCGAACCTTGCGGGAAATAGGGTGGTGGTGTGTACGTAGCCATAATTAAAATCCTGAACTCTAATTGGCTGGACTCGGCGCCGCTCCGGCCTTCTTCAATTCGTCTTCCTTCTGCTTCTTCAACAAGTCTTCATTATGCTTCCGGCCGGTGCGAATCCGCTTGATACCTTCCTTCGCCTCGTCCAGACCATCCTGCGCGCGGTAGTTGTCCGGATCGATCTCCAACGACTTCGTAAAGGCCGCCGCGGCCGCATCGTACTGCGCCAGTTTCGTGTGCGCCACGCCGAGATCGTAGTACATGTCCGGATCGTCTTCTTTCAACTTCGTCGCCAGACGATACTCGCGAATGGCGTCGCTGTATTGCGCGAGACCCGCGTAAGTCTGTCCGAGGTCGTAATGCGCCTCCGCATCGTCCTCGTGCTCGGCAAGGTATTTTTTATAACTTTCGACGGCTTTTTTATACTCCGCCTCGGCCTCTTCAGGTTTGCCGAGTGCTTCGTAACCCAAACCCAGCCGGAAGTGCGCTTCTGCCAGATCGGGATCGAGTTTCACGGACTCCTGAAACGACTGGACCGCTTGTTCGTCCTGATCGTCCCGATACAACTGCTTTCCTTTCTCCAGCAGGTCCCGCGCCCGACCGCGATCTCCCTCCAAACCGTTGGACACCGTCGCCGGTCCGGCACTATTATTCGTGGACTGCTGCCCGCTTCGATTACAACCAACGGCCAACACCAGGAAACAAAGGGCGCAGATTAAGAGTATCGATCTCATTTGCTCAGAACTCAGCCACGCAATGAAAACGCTTAGGTTGGGAGATGAAGCAAACACATCTAACGCAAATTTCGATAGGGAGTCAAACACCGGAAGCCCCAAGTGATTGACAGTTTCTTCTTATCGAATCGTTTTTCCGCAAGGAGTGCAAATGTTCAGGAAGCTGCCCCTACTCGTAACTATTGTCCTGCTTGTTTTTCTAAGCACGCTGCCCGCAGGCGCTCAAAAGAAGCCCACGGCGGCGGTTGCCAGTTCCGCGCTGAAGCTCAACGTGACGTCCAACGTGGCCACAGTCAGCGCGTGCGGCGATGCGTCTCAAGTTCAACTAAACGCCGCCGCAATTTCGCCAAACGGTAATCCAATTCAATACAAATGGACCACCACCGGCGGAACAATCTCGGGCGAAGGTCCACAAGTAACGTGGAACCTCGCGGGTTTGAAACCCGGCTACCACAAGGCATCTCTCGATATTGTTAGCACCGGCAGCGAAGGCGTGTGCCAGGCGTTTTCATCCGTGACCGTACTCGTCAATGCTTGCGCGCCTGTGCGTCCGGTTTGCCCGGCCGTTGCGGTCACTGGTCCGACATCTGCCGGCATCGATCAGCCGTTAACGTTCACGTCAAACCACAACGGCGGCACGCCCGGAATCACTCCGGTTTACAACTGGACCGTCTCCGCCGGAACCATCGTCGAAGGCCAGGGCACGGACCGGATCAAAGTCGATACAAAAGGTTTCGCCGGTCAAACGATTCGCGCTTCGCTTTCACTCGGCGGTTACAACCTCGAGTGCGCGGCTGACTACGCGGTGACGATTCCGCTGCCGAAAGTCGAAGGCCGTCGGTTCGATGAATTCCCGGACATCGCTCGCAACGACGAAAAAGCCCGGCTCGACAACTTCGTTATCGAGTTACAAAACGATCCGACGACCACTGGCTACGTCATCGTCTATCCCGGCAAGCACGGCAAACGCGCTGAAGTGCAGGAGCATGCCGGACGCGTCGTCGACTACCTCGTCAATTCACGCGGTCTCGACCAGCGCCGCATCGTGACGCTCGTTGGTCCGAAGAAAGATCAGCTTTACGTTCAACTGTGGCTGACGCCGCAAGGCGCAACGCCTCCGAATCCGTAATTCAAAGCCACAAAGAAGCACAAAAGGCACAAGGCTTACCGCTTGTGCCTTTTGTGCTTCTTTGCGGCTTTTTTTGTACAGGGATTGCTTTAGCCTAAGATAGCTGAGACCTTTCGTCCCGTTTGTGCGCGTTTACAAGACGGAGACTTACGGTCTCGTACCAGAAAACTACAGTTGTGGGAGAAGAGAGATCATGGTCCGTACTAGATCCGCTTATTGGCTAAGCCTCTTATTGTTGCTGCTGGCATTGCCCGTCTCGGTCCCTGCCCAGGACAAAGACAAAGATAAAGACAAGAAAGAAAAGAAGGTTTACACGGGAACGCCCGTTATGTGGCGCGCGCCGGAAGACATCGAACAACGCAATCTGCTCCTCGGCGCAGGCGGCGACGAGATGAAGCCCGACATCAGCCGACTCACTTTCATCAGGGACCAGACCGGCGGCTACTCGAAGAAGTATCGTGTGAAAGACGCCCAGGGTCACGAGTGGGTCGCCAAGATCGGCAAGGAAGCGCAGTCAGACACGGCTGCTAACCGCCTGCTGTGGGCGCTCGGTTACGAAACCGAAATTGCCTATCTCGTTCCGAAGGCAAAAATCGAGGGCAAGGGCGACTTCGAAAACGTGCGTCTCGAAGCGCGTCCGGAAAGCGTGAAGCGAACCGGGAACTGGATGTGGGAAAACAACCCGTTCATGGACAAGCCCGAATTCAAAGCGCTCAAGATCCTCATGGTCATGATCAACAACTGGGACATGAAGGACGATAACAACGAAATCCTCGCATCACGTGGCGAAACCACCGGGGGGGAATTACGTTACATCATCAGCGATCTCGGCGGCTCATTCGGTAAGACTGGCGGCTTCTTCTCGCGCAGCCGCAACGAGCCTGGTGATTACCAGAAGTCGGAGTTCATCAAGAAAGTCAACGGCGACAAGATCGACTTCAATTACAGCGGGAAGAACCAGAAGCTGTTTGAGAATTTGACGGTTGCCGACGCGCAGTGGCTGGCAGACTGGTTGAAGCGTTTGAGTGACGATCAGATTAAAGACGCGTTCCGCGCAGCGAATTACACGCCTGAGGAAGTTGATACTTTGGCGGCTGCGTTTCGCGCTCGTGCAGAGATGTTAGCGAACCCCGCTTCCGTAGCCACTAAAAGCAACTGAAAAAGCAATCCACAGATTACGCAGAAAGTTTTAAAAGAAATCTGCGTAATCTGTGGATGGTTTTACCGAACTACATCAATAGCGATGAGTTGTTGACCTGAGATCACAAACTCCGCGGGCGGCAACTCCATTTCCCACACAGGCGACAAAACAGTCGGCGTATAACCGCCGGAAGTCCGATCACTGTTCAAGGTAGCGACAACTGACGGCGGCAGGTTCGGCAGTTCGCTAGTGCCAATCACCGCCCCGTTCGTGATGCGAAACAGCTTCACGTACAACCGGTCGCTCTTCTTCACCGTGTTGATAGCGCGGACGAGTTGACTCAGATCCTGCGGCACGAAAGCCTTCGCCGCTGAACCTTCCTGCAACGCATTACCGTCACCGACAAACACCAGCAACTGACCCAACGCCGCATCGTTCGGAATCTCCAACGGAATCCGTTGCACAAACTGCTTGCCAGACTCGGTTCTCACAAACGCCTGAACTTCGACCTTCTCACCACGCCGCACTTCAGTGCGGTCCAAAGTGATCCGTTCGAGCGTGCCGGCATACTTGGTTTCCGATGATGAAATGTCGAGCGTGATGCCGTCGAGTTGGACGTCGTCGAATCCGCTCGTCAACAACGCACTTACCGGCGCGGCAATCGCTCCCGCGGCCATGATCGGGGAGTTGTTCGTCGAAAAGCGGCGATCGACCGTGATCGGTTCCTGTCCCTTAACGCGAATCTCGCCCTGCACGCTGATCGTCGAATCGCCGAGCGCGCGTTCGCTCGACGTGATGGTGTTGAAAAGCGTGATGTTCAGCAGCAGCGGCGTCAAAAATGAATCGGTCGCGACTTCGTAGGAATACGTCTCGGTGCGATCGCGGCTCGTGTGAAGGTTGACCTTGACCGGAATCATCTTCGGCGCCTGACCAAGCAGACCAAAGATTCCCGACGCGCGATCCTGCGAGATCGAACCGACCATGCGTCCGGGCACGGCGAGTTTGAAAGAGTTGTTTGCGTTGGGAATTACCGTCACCACCGACGACTCGGTCATCGGCATGTCCGAAGCGCCGAGACTCAAAAACGGATGGCCGAAAGCGTAGATGCGATTGCCGTCGCGCATCGTCACTGTTCCCGCTGCCGCGAGTGAATAATCGCCACGCACGAGTTGCACGCTGATCGAACTGCCCGGCGGGAACGTTTTCTCAGTCACTTCCGCAAGCGGCGTGATCGCCGCTGAACCACCGGCGCCCGAAACCGGCAACAGTCCATTCGCCATTAACTGCGGCGCAAACATCGACAACGATTCCTGCGAGATGCCGCCAAAAACAAGCGGCGTCGCAATCGGCATCATCTGTTGGCCCAAATAGGGCAGCAACGGCGAACCGGCCGAGACAGGCGCCAGCAACGGCGCACCGGTAATCGCGGGTTTCGGTAGGTTTGGTTTCCACTCGACCGAAGCGAGTTGCGCAAACGAAACCGCGCGCGGCTCCTTCGGTCTTGGATTTTCCTGCGATCCCTTGTCGAAGAGATCGATCATCTGCTTGATCGGCGTGATGCCGGCGATGGCTTCCTTTGAGAACGGAAAACTAAAAGCGATCGCACCGACGATCTTGCCGTCGATGTAAACCGGTGAACCAGACATGCCCGCGAAGACTCCGGTTCGATCCACGTTTGCACCACTCAGTTTGGCGATGATCGCCGACTGACGCGGACCCGGAAATCCCGGCAGCACGCCGAGAACCTCGACGCCAAACTCCTGTGTGTCAGAGCCGCTGAAGACTGTCCGTGCGACGCCCTTCATGCCCGGACGAAGATCTTCCAGTGCGAAGAGCTCGGGTGCATTCGATTTTGTTTGGGGGTTGGTCGCGGCGGTTGGCTTCTGAGCCACAGCAAAAGTTGCCAATGCCAGGATCAATATTGCGCTGTAAATATGGGCAAATCTATTCATTGTTTGGAACTATAAACTTCGTCTTAGAAGCCGGTCAAGATAAGATGGATGGCAGCTTGCGGATAAAAATTTCACAGCTTCAAGCGTTCATCCTCGCCGGCGGCCAATCGCGCAGAATGGGCCGAGACAAGTCTCAACTTCTGCTGGAAAACCAAACGTTCACAGACAGGATCGCGGAAACGCTGCTAAAGGTCACAGACTCAGTCACGCTTGTCGGCGCACGCGAACCCCATTCGCGCTTTTCATCGGTTCCCGACTTATATCCCGAGTGGGGCGCACTCGGCGGTCTGCACGCGGCGCTTGCTGCGTCTTCACGCGAATGGGCCATCGTCGTTGCTTGTGATCTTCCGTTCGTCACTGCCGATCTTTTCAACTATCTTGCTTCGTTGCCCGACGGACACGAGGCCGTGGTACCTTTGCAACTCGACGGCAGACCGCAGCCGTTGTCCTCGCTATATCGTATTGAACCGTGTCTGCAACGGGCCACCGAGCTGATCGAAGCAGGCAAGCGCCGGCCGCTCGAC
>DATELP010000012.1:0-19917 GCA_035276425.1 Pyrinomonadaceae bacterium | reverse complement strand
CACCCAAAGCTGGAGGTCACGCTTACGCCGGTTGATTTGCAGTCAGTGCCGCTCGAACAGCGCGAGCAGGAGGCACTGCGCCTCGTGACTGAAGACTTCTCCCGGCCTTTCAATCTGGAGCAGGGGCCACTTGTTCGCGTGGGCTTGTTGCGGCTAGCCGAGGATGACCATGTGATGCACATCAACATGCACCACACGGTCACCGATCGCTGGTCGGGCGCGATCTTCGAGCAGGAGACCGGTCTGCTGTACGAAGCTTTCGCGAACAACCGTCCGTCGCCTTTGCCCGAGTTGCCGATTCAATATGCCGATTACTCGCTTTGGCAACGCGACCGCGCTGAGAGTGAGATCTATCGCCGGCAAGCAGAATATTGGACCACGAAATTGACCGGTGTGCCGTTGGTTCTCGAAGTGCCGACCGACTTTCCGCGGCCACCGATGCAGAACTTCCGCGGCGCTCGTGTTTACACGCGCTACTCGAAACGGCTGCTCGATGCGCTGCGCGAGTTGAGTCGCCGCGAAGGCGTGACGATGTTTACGCTCGCGCTTGCCGCGTACAAGGCGTTGCTCTATCGCTACACGACCCAGGAAACAGTTCTCGTCGGCGCCACTTTCGCGAATCGCAACCGTCCGGAGTTGCAAGGCATGGTGGGTTATTTGCTGAATCTGATCGTGCTCAGCACGGACCTCTCCGGCAATCCGACGTTTCGCGAACTGCTGCAACGCGAGCGCGCGACGGTGCTTGAAGGTTTCGCGAACCAGGACCTGCCGTTTGGCAAACTGGTCCAGGAACTGCGGCCCACGCAGGACGCCAGCCGCAATCCGATCGTGCAGCATTCGCTGATCTATCTCGACTTCCCCGAACTGACCGTGATGGAGACGCTCGGTTTGACTGCGAAGCATCTCGACATCGACAACGGCGCGTCGCGTTTCGACATGACGCTCGCGATGACCGAAACCGAGCAGGGATACGAAGTCGATATCGAGTTTCCGACTGATCTATACCGGCGCGAACGAATCGAACGGATGACGAGGCATCTGGAGAACATTCTCGAAAGCGTCGTCGTCGATCCCACGCAGCGTTTGTCAGACTTGCCGCTGTTAAGCGAGAACGAAGAACGGCAACTGATCGAGTGGAACGATACCAGCGTTGCGTATCCATCCGATCGATGTGTCCATCAGTTGTTCGAAACGCAGGCGAGGCAGACGCCCGACGATGTGGCGCTGTTGTTTGAAAACGAACGGCTTACCTATCGCGAGTTGAACGAGCAGGCGAATCGCGTGGCCCACTATCTGAGACAAGCGGGTGTTGGGAATGGGGAACTCGTTGGTCTCTTCACGTCGCGTTCGTTGCGGATGGTGGTGGCGTTGCTCGGCGTTTTGAAGGCTGGCGCCGCGTACGTGCCGTTGGACGAACGGTATCCCGCGGAACGTCTCGACTTTATGTTGCGGGATTCGGGTGTGCGAGTGGTGCTGAGCGACACGGATTGGGAAGCGATCGCTGCGTGCAGCGCGGAGAATCCCGATCGGATTTTCACGAATCAGCAGTGTGCATACGTGATCTACACATCCGGCTCGACGGGCCAGCCGAAGGGCGTCGAAGTGTCGCACCGCGCCGTTGTTAACCTGCTCAACGCAGTGATCGCCAAAACATCGCTGAAAGCCACGGATATGATGCTGTCGGTGTCCACGCTTTCGTTTGACATCGCTGTAGCGGAGATCTTCGTGCCGTTGATCGTGGGCGCGCGTGTGGTTATTGCGAGTCGCGAGGTTGCTGGTGACGGAATGGAATTGGCGCGTTTGTTGGCACAGTCGGGTGCGACGGTGATGCAAGCCACGCCTGCTACGTGGCGCATGCTGATTGACGCGGGCTGGCAGGGCGACTCAGCGCTGAAGGTGTTTAGCACGGGAGAAGCGCTCGATCGGCCGCTTGCCGATCAACTTCTAACCAGGAGCGCCGAGCTGTGGAACCTTTATGGTCCAACCGAGACGACGATCTTTTCCGGCGTGAGTCGAGTAACCGAAAGCGTAGGTCCGGTGCCGATCGGAACGCCAATCGCGAATACGAGGTTCTACGTGTTGGACCAGTTTATGAATCCCGTTCCGATCGGTATCTACGGTGAGCTCTGTATTGGCGGCGCGGGTTTGGCGCACGGGTATTTGAATCGCCCCGGGTTGACTGCGGAGAAGTTCATTCCGGATCCGTTTGGCGGTGAACCCGGCGCACGCATGTATCGCACGGGCGATCTGGTGCGTTACCGCGAAGATGGAAGTCTGGAGTTTGGCGGACGCTTGGACCATCAGGTCAAAGTGCGAGGCTTCCGCATCGAGCTCGGAGAAGTGGAAGCTGCGATGTCGCGGCACGAAGCGGTCCGCGCTGTGGTGGTGGTCGCGCGCGAAGTGCGCGAGGGCGACCAACGTCTCGTTGCCTACGTCGTTGGGAAAGAGAAGCAATTGCCAACCGCGAGCGAGTGGCGAACGTTCCTCATTCAGCGCTTGCCGGAGTACATGATTCCATCGCTGTTTGTCAGTCTCGAAGAGTTGCCGCTGCTGCCAAACGGCAAAGTAAACAGGGCCGCGTTGCCGGCGCCCGACGCGTCCAGACCTGAGCTGAGGCGAGAATTCGTGGCTCCTGAAAATCCGACGCAGGCGCGGTTAGTCGAACTGTACATGAACGTCCTCGCGCTGGATCGAGTTGGTATTCACGACGACTTCTTCGAACTTGGCGGCGACTCGATCCTCGCGACGAGGCTCGTCTCTCGCGTGCGCCGGATCTTCGAAGTCGAGATGCCACTGCGCGAGCTCTTTTGGAAACCAACAGTGTTTGAGTTGGCCGCGGTCGTCGAACAACTAGTGATCGAACAACTGGAAGACCTCAGCGAAGAAGAGGCTGAACGGCTTTTGCAGAATGAAGTAGTGCCCTAATTCGAGATTCTCTGTGCAACCTTTGTGTTCTCTGTGCCTCTGTGGTGATTTTACGACCATAAAAACCACCGAGACACAGAGCACATAGAGGTTGCACAGAGAGAGCAATGCAAAATGAACTCTAACACTCAATTATCGGCGGCCAAGCGCGCGTTACTCGAAAAGCGCCTCGCGGGTCGCGTATCCAGCGAAGCTGATGGGCAGGCGATTCGGCCGGGCGCACGGAATGGACCAGTCGCGTTGTCATTCGCACAGCAGCGTCTTTGGTTCTTGGACCAGTTGGAGCCGGGGCTGGTGGCTTACAACGTACCCGCTGCCGTGCGTCTCGTGGGCAAGCTTGACGTGGCGGTTTTGAATTGGAGTTTGAACGAGATCGTTCGGCGTCATGAGAGTCTGCGCACCACGTTTGACTCTGTTGCCGGACAACCGGTGCAGATCGTCGCGCCGAGTTTTGAGTTATCCATCTCAGTAGTCGATCTGAGTGACTTTCCCGCTGAGTTGCGTGAGAGTGAAGCTTTGCGTCTCGCGCGGGAAGAAGCGCAACGGCCGTTCGATCTCATCCGTGGTCCATTGATTCGAGCCGTGCTGTTGCGGTTGCGGAGCGACGAACACGTGCTGATTCTGACGACGCATCACATCGTCAGTGACGGCTGGTCGCAAGGTGTGTTGAAGACGGAACTCGGCGCGCTCTATGAAGCAGGCATAACGTCGCGAAGCTCGCCGCTTCCGGACTTGACGATCCAGTACGCTGATTTCGCGCAGTGGCAACGCGGTTGGTTGAAGGATGAGGAGTTGGACCGTCAGCTTGCGTACTGGCGAGAGCAATTGACAGGTGCGCCTCCGTCAGTGGATTTGCCTAACGATGGTGTGCGTCCGCCGCAGTTGAATTATCGCGGCGCAACTTTCCTTTTTGAGCTTCCAGCAGAGTTGTCAGATGCGCTCATCGCTTTGAGTCGCCGCGAAGGCACGACTCTGTTCATGACCTTGCTGGCAGCCTTCAAGGCGTTGCTGTTTCGTTACACCGGCCAGAGCGACATCGTGGTCGGCACTCCGGTCGCAAATCGAAACCGCGAAGAGCTCGAAGGCTTGATCGGGTTTTTTGTTAATACGCTGGCACTGCGAACAGATATTTCAGGTAATCCCAAGTTCCGAGAGTTGTTGCAGCGCGTGCGTGAAGTCTCGCTGGGAGCTTACGCACACCAGGATTTGCCGTTCGAGTTGCTCGTCGAAGAATTGCAACCCGTCAGAGACCTGAGCCGCAATCCGCTCTTTCAAATAGTCTTCGATCTTCAGTCCGCGCCGTCGACGTCACTGGAATTAACTGGCCTCACATTACAACCATACGAGTTCACGGCCGATAGCACGCGTTTCGATCTGGAACTACACCTCACTTCAACGTCCGACGGTCTCATCGGCGCGATTGTTTACAGCACGAACTTGTTCACCGAACCGACGATTTGCCAACTCGCCGAACGTTATCGAATGCTTTTGGAAGCCGTCGTCGCCGATCCCGAACAACAAGTGTCGCGCATCGAACTGCTAACCAGCAGCGAGCGAGAACAGTTGCTGTTTGCATGGAACGATACGGTGCGTCCGTTTCCGGACAACAACATCGCAGATCTTTTCGAAGTGTGGGCCACGCGGACACCGGAAAACACGGCGCTCGCGTTCGGCAATGAGCGTGTGACTTACGACGAATTGAACCGGCGCGCCAATCAGTTGGCCCATTACTTACAAACTTACGGCGCCGGCGTCGAAACACGAATCGGGATCTACCTCGAGCGTTCCATCGAGATGATCGTTGCCGTGCTCGGTGTGCTCAAGGCAGGCGCGACTTACGTTCCGCTTGAGCCGTCGTACCCGGAGCAACGACTGCTGTTCATGCTTGACGACGCCGAGGTGCAGCTGGTGCTCAGTGTGGCGGCGGCGGAAGAAAAACTTCCCGTGCATCACGCGCCGGTGATTCTGCTCGACTCTGATTGGCCGTTGATCGCGAGTCAGAGTGAAGAGAACCTTGAACGAAACGTCACGCCGGATCACCTCGCTTATATCAGCTATACGTCAGGCTCAACGGGGACGCCGAAGGGAGTTGCCGTGCCGCATCGTGGCGTCGTGCGGTTGGTCAATGGCGACTACGCGCGCTTTGGTCCCGATGAAGTGTTCCTGCAATTTGCGCCGCTGGCGTTCGATGCTTCGACTTTCGAAATCTGGGGCAGCCTGCTCAATGGAGCGCAACTCGTACTCATGCCTCCCGGTATTGCCTCGCTGGCGGAACTCGGCCGCGCGCTCGCACAGTTTCATGTGACGACGCTGTGGTTGACGGCGGGGTTGTTTCAGCAAATGGTGGACGAGCAACTCGATGCTCTTAGCGGACTCAAGCAGTTACTCGCCGGCGGCGACGTTCTGTCGCCCACGCACGTACGTAAATTCCTTGAAACCACCACCTCATGCCGCTTGATCAACGGCTATGGTCCAACTGAAAACACTACGTTCACTTGCTGCTACGCAATGGACACGGACGCAGAGATCAACGGTTCAATCCCCATCGGCCGGCCAATAACCAACACGCAGGTCTTTATCCTTGATGAGAATCTGCGTTTATCCCCGCCGGGATTTACCGGTGAGTTGTATGCGGCAGGCGATGGACTGGCGCGTGGTTATCACGGCCGCGCGAGTCTCACCGCTGAGCGCTTCATTCCGCATCCATTCAGCACCGAGCCCGGGGCGCGGCTTTATCGCACCGGCGACCTCGTACGTTATCGAGCGGATGGCAACATCGAGTTTATCGGGCGTGGCGACGAGCAGGTTAAGGTGCGCGGGTTTCGCATCGAGCTCGGCGAAGTGGAAACCGCGATCGCTCGAGTGCCGCAGGTGCAGCAAGTGGTCGTGGTGGCGCGTGACTACGGCAACGGAGACAAGCGTCTCGTCGCTTACGTTGTCGGCGACGTCACAGTGGAGAAGTTGCAAAAGACGCTTCACTCAACCTTACCCGACTACATGGTCCCGCAGGCATTCGTCATCCTTAATGAACTGCCACTGACGCCGAACGGCAAAGTTGATCACCGTGCGTTACCGGCGCCTGATGAAGTTCACGCGCCGGTTGATTCGGCTTACCGAACGCCCGTTGAAGAGTTGTTGGCTGGCATTTGGGCTGCCGTGTTGAAGGTCGAACGCGTTGGAGTTAACGATAACTTCTTCGAACTCGGCGGGCATTCGTTGCTGGTGACGCAGCTTGTCTCTCGTGCGCAAGCTCAGTTCGGCGCGGAGTTGCCGCTGAAACTCTTCTTCGAATCAGCAACTCTTGCTGCGCAAGCTGCCGCGGTTGAGGCTGCCTTAGGTAGCGAGAACGGTTTACAAGCTCCGCCGATTGTTCCCGTATCTCGCGACGGCAATCTTCCGTTGTCGTTCTCGCAACAACGTCTCTGGTTCCTCTATCAATTGGAGCCGAGCACGTCCGCGTACAACATTCCCACTGCCGTGCGTCTCACTGGCGCGCTTGATAGCGACGCACTTACACGCACACTGAACGAACTCGTCCGGCGTCACGAAATCCTGCGTACTTACTACGGCATGGCCGACGGTAAACCGGCGCAGTTTGTTGGACCACCGACGCAGATCGACATCGACCTGATCGATCTCAGTGACGTGGTCGAGAGTGAGCCGCGCATGTTGGAATTGGCGTCAGAAGAGGCGAGTAAGCCTTTCGACCTGACTCATCCGCCGCTCTTGCGCGCGAGTCTCGTACGAATGGGTGCGGAAGATCACGTGCTGCTACTGACTGTTCATCACATCGTGTCCGATGGTTGGTCGCAGGGCGTGATGGTGCGCGAGGTGGGCAAGCTCTACCAGGCTTTTACCGAGGGCAAAGAGTCTCCACTCGAAGATTTGCCGGTGCAATACGCCGACTTCGCGCACTGGCGGCGCCACTGGCTCGCTGGCGACGTGCTGGACCAGCAACTCGCCTACTGGCGCAAACAACTCGCCGGCGATCTTCCCGTGCTCGATTTGCCGTTGGACCATCCGCGTCCGGAGGTGCAGAGCTTTCGCGGCGCCACCGTTACGACAGTGTTGCCGCCAGGCTTGAATGAATCGCTCGGCGTGATTTGCCGGCGCGAAGGCGTGACGCTCTTCATGCTGTTGCTCGCTTCGTTCAAGGCGCTGCTCTGCCGCTACAGCGGACAGGACGAGATCGTCATCGGCGTCCCGATTGCGAATCGCAATAACATCGAGACCGAAAACCTGATCGGCTTCTTCGTCAACACGCTCGTGATGCGCACGGACCTTTCCGGCGATCCGCAGTTCCCGGATCTTCTCGCGCGCGTGCGCAAAGTGACGCTCGAAGCTTACGCACATCAGGACCTGCCTTTTGAAGTGCTGGTCGAAGACTTGCAGCCGGAACGCAGCCTCAGCCGCAACCCGCTTTTTCAGGTGATGTTTCAACTGGAGAACACGCCGAAAGAGGAACTGCCGCTGCCGGGTTTGACGATGAGTCCTGTGGCTGTTGAGGGCGTGGCCAGCCAGTTCGATCTGAGTGTCGACGTGGTCGAGAGCGAGCAGGGACTTGCGGTCACCGCGGAGTACAGCACGGACCTTTTCGAAGCTGAGACGATCCGCACTCTGCTTAAACGCTGGGAGATCTTGCTGGAGAGTATCGTGGCAGCGCCGGAGCAACGTCTGAGTGAGTTGTCGCTGATGGATCGATCTGAGCAGGTGGAGTTCGATTCAAAGCCAGGAGCGTTTCCGTCGCAATCCGTAGTGGAGTTGTTTGAGGCGCAGGTGACACGTTCGCCCGCGGCGGTTGCGGTGGTCAGCGAGAGTGAGAGTTTGACGTTTGCGAAACTGAACCGCCGGGCTAATCAGTTGGCCCACTATTTACGATCCGTTGGTGTTGGACCAGAAGTTCCGGTGGCGATCGCGCTCGATCGTTCGGTGGAGATGATCGTTGCTTTGCTCGGAATACTGAAAGCCGGTGGCGCTTACGTTCCGCTCGATCCTTCGTATCCTCAGGCGCGACTCGCGTTCATGCTGGAGAACGTTGGCGCTCGGTTGATACTCACGCAGGACAGTGTCAGAGAAGCAATGGCCATCGAGCAGACGGAGAACCTCGATCGACTGGTGAGTCTCGATAATGCTGCCTACGTGATCTACACGTCGGGATCGACGGGTACACCGAAGGGCGTGGTTATCACGCACCGCGCACTCTCAAGTCATTGTTCCGCGGTGGTCCATGAGTATGAGTTGCAGGCTTCGGATCGCGTGCTCCAGTTTGCCTCGTTGAGTTTTGACGTGGCCGCGGAAGAGATCTTTCCTACTCTGCTGGCAGGAGCGGCGATCGTGCTTCAGCGCGAACGCGTGCTGGAAGCGACGGCGCTGTTGCAGTTCATCGAGCAGGAGCGCGTAAGCGTGCTGAACCTGCCGGCTCGATTTTGGCAGGAGTGGTTGGAAGGTCTGGAACGCAAAGCTGCGAGATTGCCCGCGTGCGTTCGCCTGATCGTTACCGGCAGCGAAAAGGTCAACGCGGAAGGCGTGGCGATTTGGCGGAGATTGGCGCCCGCGAACAGTGCGTTGATGAATGCATACGGAGTCAGCGAAGCGACGATCACGTCGACGTTGTATCGACACAGATCGGACCATGTGAGTCGCGCACAGTCTTTGCCGATTGGCCTGCCTATCGCGAACACAAACGTTTACTTACTCGACGGAAACCTGAATCCTGTGCCGCTCGGTCTTGCCGGTGAGTTGTATCTGGCGGGCGAGAGTCTGGCGCGTGGTTATCACGGCCGCGCGGATCTCACGGCCGAAAGGTTCATTCCGAATCCGTTTAGCTCGATTCCCGGGGCGCATCTGTACCGCACGGGCGACTTGGCCCGTCACCTTGCGGACGGCAACATCGAATTCATCGGGCGCGTTGACGAGCAGATCAAGCTGCGTGGCTATCGTATCGAGTTGGGCGAGATTGAAGCGGTGCTGCGCGCCGCGCCGGGTGTGAGTGACGCCGCGATGCTGCTGCGTGCGGGCGCTTCAGGCGATCCGGCTCTCGTCGCTTACGTCACGTCAAAGCCTGCGGAAGAGAACAGTGTTTCTGCCGCACTCGAAACAGAGCAACTCGCTCAGTGGCGCAGCGTTCACGACGACGAAGTTTTCAACGTCAACGATCCGGTTCACGATCCATCGTTCAATATCAGTGGTTGGAACAGCAGCTACACCGGCGAACCGATCCCTGCGGAAGAAATGCGTGAATGGGTCGACGACGCGGTCGAGCGCGTGCTTTCGCAACAGCCTCGGCGTGTGCTGGAGATCGGATGCGGCACGGGGTTGCTGTTGTTCCGTATCGCGTCGCATTGCGAAAAGTATCTCGGCACAGACTTTTCACCCGCGGCGCTGAATTACATCCGCGAGCAGTTACCCGCTCGCGCATTGCCGCAAGTGTCGCTGTCCGAACAGAACGCGGACGACTTCGCGAAGATTGAACCGGCGTCGTTTGATGCGGTGATTATCAACTCCGTCGTGCAGTACTTTCCGGGTGTTGATTATCTCGTGCGCGTTTTGCGCGGTGCGGTCGAGGCCGTTGCGCCGGGCGGCTTTGTCTTTATCGGCGATGTGCGCAGTTTACCGTTGCTGAAAGTTCTGCACGAGTCGATCGAGCAACACAAAGCTGAGCCTGGACTTTCGCCGGAGCAGTTGCAGCAACGCGTGGAGCGGCGCATCGAACAGGAAGAAGAGTTGGTTATCGATCCGGTTTTCTTCACGGCGCTCAAGCAGCAGTTGCCGACGATTAGTCATGTCGAAGTTGAACCGAAACGAAGTCGTTATCACAACGAGCTCACGCGATTTCGGTATCAAGTGATGATTCGTGTTGGTGCAGATCCGTCTCAGGCAGAAAACTTGTCATGGATCGACTGGCGTGAGGAACGCTGGGATCTCGCAACCCTGCGCCAACAACTCATTCAAAAACCGGAGACACTTGCGCTCACAAACGTCGCGAACGCCAGACTCGGCGACGGCCTCGATCCCGAAGACATGTACCGGTTGGCAGATAGTTTGTCCTGTCGAGTCCAACTGAGTTGGGCGCGGCACGGTGCGGATGGAAGCTTCGACGTCGTTTTCACGAACCGTTCCGAAACAAGAGTTGAGTTTCCGATCGATCTCGATGCGGCGAAGGGTCTAAACGATTACGTAAACCATCCGCTGCGTGCCAAACAGGCGCGACAGTTTGGACCACAGTTGCGCGATTTTCTAAGATCGCGACTCCCGGAACACATGGTGCCAGCGTCGTTCGTAATTCTCGACGAGTTGCCGTTGTTGCCGAATGGCAAACTGGACCGTCGCGCGCTTCCCGCGCTCAAAGCTGTCAGGCCAGACTTGCCGCAGGTCTTCGTCGCGCCGCGCACGAGTATTGAAAAGTCGCTCGCCGGCGTGTGGTCTGACTTGCTCGGCCTCCCGCAGGTCGGCATCCACGATAACTTCTTCGATCTCGGCGGTCATTCTTTGCTCACGACGCAACTCATCTCTCGCGTGCGCGAGCTGTTCAAGGTGGAACTACCCTTGCGCCAGGTGTTCCAGCAACCAACCATCGCCGCGCTCGCGATCGCGATCGAGCAAGCACAAGACAACACTCCGAGCGAGATGTCGAAGATCGTTCGTGTCGATCGGGAAGCGCGACGTTTAGCCACAAAGAAGCACAAAACGCAGGGAACCTTTTAACAAGTATTTTGCGCCTTTTTGTGGCGATGAGTTTTATGACGACACCAATGCCCGCGACATCTGACGAAGTCTTCGTTTTTCCACTCTCGTTTGCGCAGCAACGTTTGTGGTTCCTTCATCAGATGGATCCGTCGAACGCGGCCTATAACATGCCGCTTGCTTTCCGGCTCTCGGGTCACCTCGACGTTGATGCTTTGCAATGGTCTCTCGACGAGATCGTCCGCCGCCACGAGATCCTGCGCACCACGTTCGATCTGTTGGACCAGGAACCCGTGCAATTGATCGCCGCCACTGGAACCCTCACGTTAACCGTTACAGATTTCAGTTCGCTTCCGCCGTCGGTCAGCGAAGCAGAAGCCGAGATGTTGGCGACTGAAGAGACGCAACGGCCATTCGATCTGGTAAACGGTCCGCTGATCCGTGCGCGGTTGATGCGCCTGGCAGCTAACGAACAGGTGCTGCTCGTGACGATGCATCACATCATCAGCGACGGCTGGTCACAAACGATCTTGATGAACGAACTCGGCGCGCTTTACGAAGCTACCGTGGTTGGCCGGAACTCGCCGTTGCCGGAATTGTCGATCCAGTACGCCGATTTCGCCGAGTGGCAGCGCACGTGGCTACAGGGCGATGTGTTGGACCAACAGCTCGACTACTGGCGAAAACATCTGCGTGGCGCGCCGCCGTCCCTGGAATTGCCGACGGATCGGCCACGACCAGCCGTGCAAACTTTCAACGGCGCAATACACTCGTTTGCACTTTCGCGTGACTTGTCGGCGCGTCTACTGGAGCTGAGTCGACGTGAAGATGCGACTCCGTTCATGACGCTGCTGACCGCGTTCTGCGTGCTGCTTTACCGCTACACGGGCCAGGCTGACATCGTGGTTGGGACTCCTGTAGCCAATCGCAACCGTCAGGAGCTCGAGTCGCTGATCGGCTTCTTCGTCAACACGCTGGTCCTGCGCGTGGACCTCTCCGGCAATCCCACGTTCCGCGAATTGCTGGCGCGGGTGAGGGAAGTCTCGCTTGGCGCATATGCGCATCAGGACTTGCCGTTTGAGATGCTGGTTGAGGAGTTGAGTCCGACCAGGGACGCGAGCCGCAATCCGCTCTTTCAGGTGATGTTTGCGCTCCAGAACACACCGGTGGCGGCTGCACGGGAACTCGAACTCAACATCAGTCCGGTCGAGGTAAAGACAGCGCGGGCGCAGTTTGATCTCATGCTCGACATGACCGACGTCGACGGGCAGTTTTACGTTTCGTTCGTTTACAACACGGACCTGTTCGACGCGTCGACGATCCAACTAACAGGTGAGCGGTTGAAAGTGTTGCTTGCGGGTGTGGTCCACGGCGCCGGCAAGCGGATCAGCACGCTACCTGTGTTGACCGCACCCGAGTTACGACGATTGCTGATCGAGTGGAACTACACCGCGAAAGAGTTTGCAGACGCGGCCGCTATCCATCGACTCTTCGAGCAGCAGGTGGAACGTGCGCCCGAAGCTGTTGCCCTCGTATTCGAAGAACGTCGAATGACTTACGAGGAGTTGAATCAGCAGGCCAACAAACTCGCGCACTACCTGCGTGCAGCGGGTGTTGGACCAGAATCGTTTGTCGGGTTGCTGCTGGAACGTTCGCCGGAAATGATCGGCGCTTTGCTCGCCATTCTTAAGGCAGGCGGCGCATATGTTCCACTCGATCCGGCGTCGCCTCCTGCGCGTCTCGCTTACATGGTTGACGACGCGCGTATTTCTGTTTTGGTGACTGACAGCCGTTTAGCGACGCGCTTGCCGTTGTCGCAAAGTGTGCGTGTCACCTACATCGACGACGCCGAGATCGCGAAACACTCCGATCGCAACCCTTCGCTTCGCACCAGCGGCGACAACGCTGCCTACGTGATCTA
The DNA here is from genome assembly GCA_035276425.1 of Pyrinomonadaceae bacterium. GTDB lineage: Bacteria > Acidobacteriota > Blastocatellia > Pyrinomonadales > Pyrinomonadaceae > PSRF01. The sequence continues at coordinate 7,388 of DATELP010000012.1, read as the reverse complement.
TACGTCGGGTTCGACCGGCGCTCCGAAAGGAGTGGTGCTCGCACATAGCAGCGTTTGCAATCAGATTGCGGCGATGGCCCAACGCTTCGACATTGGTCCGGAGAGTTGTGTGTTGCAATTCGCTTCTTTAGGTTTTGACGCTTCCGTGTTCGAGATCTTCACGGCGTTGACCACGGGTGCGCGTCTCTGTCTTGTAAGCCGCGAAACGATGTTGTCGGGTGGACGGCTCGTCGAATATGCGGAAGAACAGAACGTTACTGTGGCGATGTTGCCGCCATCTCTACTCGCACTGTTGTCGCCCGAAGAATGGCCGGGACTCAAAACCGCGATCTCGGCAGGCGAACGGTGTCCCGCGGAAATCGCTGTTCGTTGGTCGCGCGGCAGGCGATTCTTCAATGCCTACGGTCCGACCGAAACAACGATCGTCGTTGCTGTTTACGAACACAATGGCGTGCGCAGCAGCGACACGCCGATCGGGCGGCCGATCGGAAATGCGCAGATTTATTTGTTGGACCAACATCTGAATCCCGTGCCCATCGGCGCGACTGGCGAACTGCACATTGGCGGCGGAGCAGTCGGGCGTGGTTATCTCGCTCGTCCGGGTTTGACGGCGGCGAAGTACATCCCGAATCCGTTCAGCACCGAGCCGGGCGCGCGGCTTTACAAGAGTGGCGACCTGGCTTGTTACCTGCCGGATGGAAACATTCGCTTTCTGGGGCGCCGCGACGAGCAGTTAAAAGTTCGCGGCTTTCGCATCGAGCCGGGAGAGATCGAAGCAACACTGAAAGAACATCCTGATATTACGGATGCGGCCGTGGTCGCGGATGAGGATCAGCGTCTGGTTGCTTACGTCACTGGCACTACAGTAGCGGACGAAGAGTTGCGCAACCTCGTGCGGCAAAGATTGCCGGATTACATGGTGCCGTCGTTCTTCGTTTCGCTCGCTGAATTACCGCTGACGACGAATGGCAAAGTGGATCGGCTTGCGCTGCGTGCCCGGATCAGGACGCGGGTTGAACCTGTTGCCGAACGCATTGGTCCTCGCGACCAATTGGAATCAGAGCTGGCCCGCATTTGGGAAGAGTTGCTGCACGTTGAACCTGACGTGCGAGACAATTTCTTCGACCTCGGAGGTCACTCGCTGCTGGTTGTGTCGCTGCTCAGTCGTGTGGAGCGGGTCATGGGGAAGCGGCTGAACGTCGTAGACATCTTCAAGGCGCCCACAATTGAATCTCTCGCAACGCTTCTTCGTGACGAAGATCAACCTGCGCCCGGGCCGCTCGTGGCGATACAACCGCACGGATCGTTAACACCAGTGTTTTTTGTACATCCGGCAGGTGGCAGCGTGGGCAGGTACTTTTCTCTGGCGCGCGCACTCGGACCGGAACGTCCTTTTTACGCTCTCGAAGGAACACTTGCCCGCCTTTCGGGAAGGGAAGTTGAGCCGCTGGCTACGAACTACGTCGAAGCGATCCGCGCAGTCCAGCCTGATGGTCCATACGTCCTCGGTGGCTGGTCCAGTGGCGGTGTCGTCGCATTTGAAATGGCGCGGCAACTTCAGGCGTCCGGTGCTGAAGTGGCATTGGTAGTGTTGCTGGATTCCCTGCCGCCGGGGACGCTCGATGTAGCCGACAGAGTGTCGTTGCTTGCAGGTTTTGCCGGGAACTTAAGTATTCCGATCGATTCCGTCACTGAAGAACTGTTGCGTTCGGAACCTGAGACGCAACTGAGCTGGTTGTTGGACCAGGCGCATCGTGCGCAAGTTTTACCACCCGATCTTGGTCTCGACGATCTACGCCGTCAGTTCGAACTTTATCTTGCTGACATCGAAGCCGTCAGGAACTACGATCCACCGCCGGCCTCGTTTCCTCTTTTGCTGTTGCGCGCCGCGGACGAGGATGAGTCACCGGAGACGATCGCACGTTGGACTTACTTGTCTTCAAATAGACTCGAAGTTCTCAACGTGCCCGGCGATCACATCACGATGATGCGCGCCCCGCACCTCGCTACACTCGGCGACACGGTGCGAAGAAGTCTCAAAAAGAGACAATAACCTTCAAAATCGTTGACTTTTCCGATGGTTGGCGTTACGCTCCGCGCCTCTCTCAGACAGTGGGTGGCCTGTGCGGATCTTTACCGTCGCCCCGTAAACAGGCCCGGACATACGGGTCCCGCCAGTTCAACTTGTTCGTTTGGAGGGTTTAAGCGGAAGTTTGCCAAACGGCCAACTCCGAACAACGTTCCTCGGAATTTACTGCGATTTTATCCGGAACACTTAATCCGGATGGCCTAAGAGACTGGAAAGCCTCAGGTCCTTCAGCGAAACCGTGTACCAATATCAACGTTATGATTATTCCCGACTTTCCCATGTCGCAGCCACCTGCCGCTCGCCTCAGACCGCACGTGGCCGGCAAATTCATATATAAGGGCGACGAAAAACTCTACATACGTGGTGTGACCTACGGCACATTCCGTCCGGGCCCCGACGAACGCGAGCAGCACGATCCCCTGCAAGTCGCGAGCGACTTCGCGCAGATGCGTGAGGCGGGCATTAACGCTGTCCGCACTTACACAGTGCCGCCGCGCTGGTTCCTGGATCTGGCAGACGAGCATGGTCTCTACGTGATGGTCGGACTGCCGTGGGAGCAGCACATCGCCTTCCTCGACAACTCTGCGAGACAGCAGGACATCATCGGCCGCGTGCGCAACTTCGTGCGCGAGTGTGCGGATCACCCGGCGATTCTTTGCTACACCGTCGGCAACGAGATTCCCGCGCCCATCGTGCGCTGGCATGGAGCGCAAAAGGTCGAACGCTTTCTGCGCCGCCTCTACGACGTCGTCAAGCAGGAAGATCCGGCAGCGCTGGTGACTTACGTTAACTATCCATCCACCGAATACCTGCAACTGTCGTTTCTGGACTTCTATTGTTTCAACGTCTACCTCGAGAGTGAGCGCGCGCTGGACGACTACCTTGCGCGTCTGCAAAACATCGCGGGCGATCGTCCACTCGTGATGGCTGAGATCGGTTTAGACAGTCACCGCAACGGCGAGACGACGCAAGCCGAGACGCTCGACTGGCAGGTGCGCACCTGCTTCGCCGCAGGTTGTGCCGGAGCATTCGTGTTCGCGTGGACTGACGAATGGTGGCGCGGTGGTTACGACATCGAAGACTGGGACTTCGGTCTCGTTACCAGAGATCGTGTGCCCAAGCCGGCGCTGGCGTCTGTCAGCCGTGCATTCGCGGAAGTGCCTTTCGCGCTCGACCTTGAATGGCCGCGTGTCTCGGTTGTCGTTTGCACTTACAACGGAGCGCAAGTGATACGCGACTGCATGGAAGGTCTGACGCGTTTACAGTATCCGAACTTCGAAGTGATCGTCGTCAACGACGGCTCGACCGATCAAACTGCTCAGATCGTAAGTGAGTATCCTTTCCGCCTGATCAGCACGGAGAACCGTGGCTTGAGCGCGGCGCGCAACACAGGGATGCTGGCGGCGACTGGTGAGATCGTGGCCTATACGGACGACGACGCGCGGCCGGATCCACACTGGCTTCAGTACCTCGCGCACTCATTCAAGAAGTATGGTTTCGCAGGCGTCGGCGGTCCGAACATCGCGCCTGCTGGTGACGGACTTGTTGCTGACTGCGTGGCCAACGCACCCGGTGGACCAGTTCACGTTCTACTTTCCGATCGCGTGGCCGAACACATACCGGGATGCAACATGGCGTTTCGGCACGACGTCCTGCAGAACGTTGGCGGCTGCGATCCGACTTACCGTGTCGCGGGCGACGACGTCGACCTGTGCTGGCGCGTGCAAAACGCGGGCGGCACGATCGGCTTTCATCCCTCGGCTCTTGTTTGGCATCACCGGCGCAACTTCGTGAAGACCTATTGGAAGCAACAGCAAGGCTACGGCAAGGCCGAGGCGTTGCTCGAAGCGAAGTGGCCTGAGAAGTACAACTCGGCCGGACACCTGACCTGGCACGGCAGGCTCTACAGCAAAGGGATCACGCAGGCGCTTCGCTTGGAACGCGATCGCATTCACCACGGGATTTGGGGAGCGGGTCTCTTTCAATCAATTTACGAACCGGCAGACGGGACGCTGATGTCGCTGCCGCTGATGCCCGAGTGGTTCTTCATCGTGTTCCTGTTCGGTGCGCTGACGGTCCTCGGTTTGCTGTGGTCGCCGCTCCTTGTTACTGCACCGCTCTTCGTGTTGGTACTTGCTGCGCCGATCGCGCAGGCGGTGGTATCAGCGCGTCGCGCGCAATTCACAAGCAAGCCCGCGACTCGTTTCGCATTACTAAAACTTCAGACGTTAACAGCGTTCTTTCACTTGATGCAGCCGGTTGCGCGTCTCAAGGGACGTTTACGTTGGGGACTGACTCCGTGGAGACGACGCGCGCGCGGATGGACCATGCCACTTTCGCGGTTGACGATATTGTGGAGCGAGACGTGGCGCTCGCGCGAAGAACGTTTGGGTGAGTTTGAGACGCGGCTACGCGAGTCGCGTGCGGTTGTGCTGCGCGGCGGAGACTTCGATCGCTGGGACCTGGAAGTGCGCGGCGGAATGCTCGGTGCGGTGCGTGTATTGACTACTGTTGAAGAGCACGGTGCGGGACGCCAACTCTTGCGCGCTCGCTCGAGGCCGCGCGTTTCTCGTCAGGGATTAACGATAGCGTTTTTCATCGCGGTGATTGCGGGGCTCGCATTGTGGAGCGGCGCATGGCCGCCGGCGCTCGTAATCGGCGCGGGAGCGTTCCTGCTTGCAGTGCGCATTCTGTTTGAATGCGGAGCGGCGATGTCGTCGATGGTGAACGCGTTGAATGCTGCGGTCGTGCGCATGCCGGAAGCAAAGGAAGCCGAAGAGGACGAACCAGCGGCGCCGCGAACGTCGCCTGTGGTCGCGCGTCCGGGGTCGTCGCCAGCGCCGGTCGCAGTGGCGCAGTTCGAGGCCGAAGGGTAAGGAGTTTTAGACAGGTTTGCGAATTTTCCTTCGACTTCTCGCTTACACAACCCGTCACAAGGCGTCACTCTGTCTCGCGGGGTTGTTCGCGCTGCTAGGTGTCGTAGTCGAGCTCGCGCGTCCGTGGCCGGTGAAGATCGTTGTCGATCATGTATTGGCTGGTCGGCCGATGCCGCCGTGGCTTGCAACCGTGGTTGCATACCTTCCGGGTGCAGGCACACCGCGAGGGCTGTTGGTTTGGAGCGTCGGCGTTGCACTTGCTGTCGCAGTAGGCGGTGGCGCGCTGTCGTTGCTTTCGCTAAGCATCGGACTGCGCGTTTGCCAGCGGCTGGTTCTCGACCTGCTGCTCGATCTGTTCGTCAAGCTGCAAAGACTTTCACTCAGATTCCATAGCCGTCACAAGATTGGCGATCTGCTACAACGCGTTAGCGGCGACGTGCTCGTCGTTTTCTTTGCAGTCACGCAAGTCGCGCTGCCAATCGTCGTCGCGACTCTGACGCTGCTCGGGATGTTTGTAGTCATGCTCCGGCTTGACGCCGGGCTTTCGTTCGTGGCGTTGGGCGTGATTCCGCTGCTCGTTGGGTCGCTGCTGCTCTTCGCGCAGCCGCTGCAAGCCTCGTCTCGCGGCAACTGGAAATCACAGGGCGCGTTGATGGCGCTGGTCGAGCAGAGCCTGTCCGGGATCAAGGTGATTCAAGGTTTCGCGCGCGAGAGTTACATGTTGCGCAAGGTTGAGGTTGAGGGCGTCAAGCTGGTTGAAGCCGGCCGTCGCGCCGCGCTCGTCACGGCGAGCAACAACCAGGCTGCAACTGTGATCACCGGCGCTGCCGCCGCGCTGATGCTGTATCTCGGCGCGTCGCGCGTGATGGATGGGCGGTTGTCGCTCGGCGATTTGCTGATCTTCATCGGTTACCTGACGGCGCTGTATGGACCAGTGAGCGCACTCGGCACGGCTGCTGGTTACGGCATCGCAGTCGTGACGCGAAGCCGCCGTGTTTTTCAAATTCTCGACAGCGACGAGGAAGTGTCCGAACGGGCTGATGCGATCGTGATCAAACGCGCGCGCGGCGAGGTGGTGTTTGAGGACGTGAGTTTTGGTTACGACGACGATGCCGCGATTCTTCAGAGCGTCTCGCTTACAGCGTCGCCGGGACAAATCACGGCGATCGTTGGAGCGACAGGCGCCGGTAAGACCTCGCTCGTATCGTTGCTCTCGCGCTTTTACGATCCGCAGGGCGGACGCATTTTGCTCGACGGTCATGACCTGCGAGATCTCTCGCTCAAGAGTTTGCGTGAGAACGTGTCGCTGGTGTTGCAGGAGCCGTTTTTGTTTCCGCTGAGTGTAGCTGACAACATCGCTTTCGGCCGGCCGGGTGCGACGCGTCAGGAGATCGTCGCGGCGGCGCGCGCCGCACATGCGCATGACTTCATCGAGCAGTTACCCGAGGGTTATGACACTGTGCTTAACGAGCGCGGTGGACAGTTGTCGGGCGGCGAGCGGCAGCGGATCGCGATCGCCCGCGCGGTGCTCAAGGACGCGCCGGTGCTCATTCTCGACGAGCCTACCTCGGCGCTCGACGCGCACACTGAAGGGAAGATTTTTGAAGCGCTTTCGCGGCTGATGAAAGACCGGACGACGTTCATCATCTCGCACCGTCTTTCGACTATTCGCCGCGCCGATCAGATTCTCGCGCTCGAGGATGGGCGTGTTGTCGAGCGCGGCACGCACGAGAGTTTGCTGGCCGCAGGCCGCACCTACGCGCACCTTTACGAGCGGCAACACATCGCGGCGTTGTGATATCCGCGACTACCGCTTTGCAAGTGCACGAAGCTTTGCCTCAAACGTCGTCTCATTCTCACCGGGCTTTAGCCCGGTGGAAAAGGCATTCATAATGCCGGGAACCGTTTTAACGGTTTCCGCAGCGCAAGAGGGGAAACCGTCGAAACGGTTTTCTGCTGTTCCCGTTGTTCAGCACCGGGCTGAAGCCCGGTGTGAATGAAATGAGTTTAAGCAAAGCTGCTCTGTAAAGTAGCTGGGTCGCGACGGCCGTTTTGCAAATGCAAGAGCAACTGACGTACAGGCTTTTCGAGAATGACGACCTTCCGGGACTCCTGCGTCTGTGGGAGGAAGCGGGGTGGGGAACGCTGACGCCGGAGCAGTGGCGCGAGTGGTTCATGGATGGGCCACAAGGTCCAAGCCTCGTGACGGTTGGCATTGACGAGCGCGGTGATGTCGCGGCGCAGGAAGTGTTCGCACCTTCGCGCGCAGTTGTTGGCGGACGTGAAGTACGTGCGCTCCGGTTCTCGGCGCCCATTGTGCGCGAAGGTTTGCGCGGCAGTTCGTTAAGAGACGGCGCACATCCGGTCTACGGTCTCTTCAAAGCTGCGGAGACCGCGGCGGCGGAACGCGGTTTCTCGGTGGT
>DATELP010000011.1:0-7870 GCA_035276425.1 Pyrinomonadaceae bacterium | reverse complement strand
GCGCCACGATTCACGGTTGGTTCATACCGGGTAAGAAAAACGGCGGCGCTGTCATTCTCATGCACGGTGTGCGAGCCGATCGCCTCAGCATGTTGGACCGCGCACGTTTTCTTAGTAAGGCCGGCTTCTCCGTACTCCTCTTTGATTTCCAGTCTCACGGCGAGAGTTCCGGCGAGCACATTACATTCGGTTACCTTGAAAGCAGAGATGCCCAAGCGGCAGTCGACTTTATAAAAAGCAATGCTCCCGGTGAAAAGATCGGTGTGATCGGTGTCTCGATGGGTGGCGCCGCCGCGTTGCTCGCATCGCCACCGCTTGCTGTCGATGCGTTAGTGTTGGAAATGGTCTATCCAAACATCAATCAAGCTGTCAGCAACCGTTTGAGTATGAGAGTCGGCGCGTGGGGCGCCATACTCACGCCTTTGTTGACATTGCAACTCAAGCCGCGGTTAGGTATTGGTACCGATGCGTTAATGCCGATCGAGAACGTAGGGAAAATTGTTATTCCAAAATTATTCATCGTCGGCGAGCAGGATCAACATACGACACTGCGAGAATCGCAGGAGATGTTTTCTGCCGCGGCGGAGCCAAAGGAGTTGTGGGTAGTTCAAGGCGCAAAGCATACTGACCTGCATGCGGAAAAGAAGCAGGAATACGAGCAGCGCATATTGAAGTTTTTCGAGAATCGGCTTCGCAGCCAGCAACCATGAAAGCAAAACGATGAAACCACGCGTCACGTCCTTTGCTCCGCAGTTTCTTGTCGATGACCTCGAGCGATCGATGGAGTATTACCAGAAGCTTGGTTTCACATTCGATGAGCCGTGGGATGGCTTCTATGCGATCGGCTATCTGGACGGACTGGAATTACACCTTAAAGAAGCGCCGAAGAACGAGGACGAACGTCAGCACCGGCGCGACAACGAACATCTCGACGCCGCCGCGGGTGTGGATGGCATCGAAGCCTACTTCGAGCAGTGCGTGACGAATGGTGTAACGATTCTGAAACCGCTCACGCCAACCGCGTGGGGTACGAAGGATTTCTATGTAGAAGATCCTGACGGCAACATCATCTGCTTTGGCGGTCGTTCTACAGCAGACTGAGGTGCTCGGAGTGGACTTTGTTATCGATCAAATGAAGCCCGGCGACTGGGAGCAGGTGCGCGCGATCTATCTCGAGGGAATTGCCACCGGCCACACTACTTTCGAATCCAGCGCGCCGTCGTGGGAGAAGTGGGACGCGGGCCATCTCCAAATCGCACGACTCGTGGCGCGAAAGGAAGATAAAGTTTTGGGTTGGACCGCTCTGAGTGCGGTGTCGAGCAGGAACGCTTATCGCGGCGTAGCGGAACTGAGTGTTTCAGTCGCAGAAGAAAGCAGAGGACGCGGGATCGGGCGTGCGTTGCTCGAGGCTTTGATCGAGGAGTCAGAGAGAAACGGGTTTTGGACCTTACAGGCGTCGATATTTCCAGAGAACACAGCGAGCGTGAAATTGCACCTGCGTTGCGGTTTTCGAGAAGTCGGCAGGCGTGAACGAATCGGAAAGCTCAACGGCGAGTGGCGGGACACGTTACTCTTTGAGCGTCGCAGCAAAACTGTAGGAACATGAGTTCAGCAACTTACAAAAAAACAATACTCACTCAATGGCCCACTCTGCTGAAGCCGATGGGCTTTCGTCTCATTCACACCAGGCTTCAGTCCGGTGGAAAAACTTTCGTTAATTGAGAAACCGTTTCAACGGTTTCCCTGGCTGAAATAACGAAAACCGTTGAAACGGTTTCTGCTGCGCGTTCATTTCTGCCACCGGGCTGAAGCCCGGTGTGAATGAGATGAGCTTGTGAGGCAAGCCTCCTTTTCTAACAGAGTTCCAGCGGCTGCAATACCCGAAGGTATTGGAACGGCGATCCTAATTCTGTTCCCGTCGCATCGCCCAGGTCACGGCTACAAACGTAGCCACGATACAACCCAAAATCACCGCCAGGTATCCCCACAACCGCGGCGCATTCGTTCCGGCAAGAGACATTTTCAGTGCTTCAACAAAATAGTAAGTCGGAATAAAACGCATCGCTACGTCGAGCACCTTAGGTGAACCGAGAAACGGAAAACTCGGCGTGATGAGCACCAGCAACGCGAGACTGGCCCATGTGTTCACCTGCATCGTGGTTCTAAAAAGACTGCCCATCAGCAAACCGATCGCGACGATCAAAAGGAGTCCCAACAGGATCGTCAGCGAGGTCAGCGGCCAGTTGCCAACCAACTGACGATTGACCGCCAACAACACGCTCCCGATCAACACGCTGTACACGACGCCGGTCAGAGCTTTACCTGCAATCACCTCGGTCAGCCTCGCGGGCGAGGTCAACAGGAAGTCCATCGTGCGCTTTTCTTTTTCTTCCACGAGCAGCAATGGCACTACGAGCGCTCCGGTCATACCGAAGGTCAGCAACACTAGCAAAGGCAGCATCATCTCGCTGATGTTGATTCCACCTGCGGTTGAAGAGCCGGTCTCTTCGCTGACGTTGATCCAATTCAGTTCTGCCGGCGGCGGTCGTTCCACCAAAGCTGCGACCTGCCGTTCCATCACGACCCGGAAACGCGCTTGCTCGACAGCATTCTTATTGTTGTTAAGGTAGACGGTGAGTTTCGGCTGCTTGCCCGCGGCGACATCCGCATCGAAGTTGGGTGGAACTACCAATCCTCCATTCGCGTCGGTCTTTTCTACTTCGGCTTTGGTGTTTGCTTCTGAATCCGTCTCCACCAACTTCATCCGTGGAATCGCACGTAACTGCGCAACCAGGGTTGAACGGCCCGGATCGTGGACCACGACAGTCAGGTTTTTGAGCTCTTCTATACCCGGCACCATCACGCGAAGCAGCAGCGCGACTGACAACGGCGTCAGCAGGGCGACAAGCAGGTAACGATTCCTGATCGCGTCAATCAGATCTTTCTGCGCGATCGCCGCAACAACTCGCCAGCTCATTCAGACAACCCCCTTCCGGCTATCTGAATAAAAACTTCCTCGAGCGTCGCTTCGGTCGAGTGCAATGTTCGCAGACGTCCGCCGCTCACCAGTTCTTCCAACTGCTTGCCGGCGGCCTCGTCGTCCAAAGCGATCGTCAGAGTTTGACCTGTATCTAGTGTGGCATTTACAGATCTTTGACCGTGGGCCAACTTGAGATTTTCGGGTGTATCGAGCGCGACGATGCGTCCTTCACTGAGAAAAGCGACGCGCCGGCAAAGCTCGTCTGCCTCTTCCATGTAGTGAGTCGTTAAAAAGATCGTGACGCCTTGCGTTGCGAGTTCGGTCACGAGCCGGCGAATCTCGCGGCCTACGACCGGATCTAATCCTCTGGTCGGTTCGTCGAGGAAGATTATTTGCGGACGATGAAGGAGTGCGCGAGCGATCAACAGGCGTTGCTTCATGCCGTTGGAATAATGCTGCACGTTGTCTTTGGCCCGATCGAGCAGGTCAACTTGCTGAAGCACTTCGTCGATTCGTGCCAGCGGCGCACCGTAGAGTCGCGCGGCGAAAGCCAAGTTCTCCCTGGCGGACATGCGTTCGTAGAGATTTTGATGTTCGGAGACGACTCCTACCAGAGGTCTCAGGCGTTCCTGTTCGATCGTGACGTCGCAACCAGCGACACGAGCAGTGCCGGCCGTGGGCCGCAACTGGCCGCTGAGCATGCGAATCGTAGTCGTTTTGCCCGCGCCGTTATGGCCCAGAAAACCAAACACCTCGCCTGCTGCCACCGTGAAGGAGATCCTGTCTACAGCTTGCAGGCCGCTGAAGGTGCGAGAAAGTCCGTCAACCTCGATCGAGTTCATAGTTTGGCGTAGTAATACGCAAACCGGCGAACTATGTTGCGCTTTGTTTGCTTTACGGTTTCACTCCGAGCAGTACGACGTTGCTGGTTTTACCTCGCACGGTGATCGTGATCTGCAAGTCTCCCGCGGTCATGATTCCATCAGGAAGCTTGACTACGATCTGTGTGAATCCCGGGAACGTTGGCAGCGCGCTCACAAATTCTACTTGCAGTTGATGCGTTGTTTGCTGCGGATCGATTGCCTGGGCCGTTATTACTAACCCTTGCTTGAGCTCGATGTTTGTAGCGAAGAGTGAGACGCGCGTGTGTTTGTCTGCTCCGAAGTAATGCTCGTTCGTGAGCGGGAACGGATCGCGAATGGAGACAACTGTGTCGAGTGCGACAGCGCGCTGCGAATTTAGTTCAGTAGCGAGCACCGGTGCATCGTCGTCAACAATCGTGCCGACGGCTTGGCTGTCGGTGATGGTGGCGTTGGTTGGTGCGGTCAGGTTTACATTGAACGACACGGTGTCTTCGTTCAACTCATCGCCGTTGATTCCGACGTTAAGTGATTGAGAAGTTTGTCCGGGTGTGAAAGTGATCGTGCCGCTTGCGCTTGTGTAATCGTCACCGGCGGTGGCGGTGTTGTTGACGGTGGCGTAGTTCACCGTGATCGTTTGATTGCTCGCGTTTGAGAGCGAAACTGTGAACGCGGCGTTTGTCGTGCCTGAGTCGCCTTCGTTTAGCGACAGATCGTTGATTGAGATCGTTGGTTGGGAATCGTCGTTGTTGATGGTGCCGACGCCCTGACTATCCGCGATAGTTGCGTTTGTCGCGCCAGAGAGAACGATGTTGAAGGTCTCGTTTGCTTCGAGCATGGTGTCGCCGTTGACGGTTACGTTGATTGGTTGCGTTAACTGGCCGGGCGTGAAGGTTAGCGTTCCGGATGAAAGAACGTAATCCGTGCCGGCCGTGGCCGATCCGCCGGAAGTCGTGTGGTTGACGGTTACTGTTTGACCGCTTGCAGTTGATAACGAAACCGTAAACGCGGCTGTTACTGTGCCCGAGTTGCCTTCGGTGATTGACACGTCGTTGATCGAGAGCGTGGGTTGGGCGTCGTCGTTGGTGATCGTGCCGGTGCCTTGACTGTCGCTGATGGTTGAGTTGACAGGCGAGGACAGGTTTACCGTGAAAGTTTCGTTTGGTTCGGACAGTGTGTCGCCGTTGATCGTCACGTTAACAGGTCGAGATGTTTGTCCGGGCGCGAAAGTTACGGTGCCGCTCGAGGACACGTAGTCGTTGCCGGCCGTTGCCGTACCTGGCGACGTCGCAAAGTTTACCGTAATGGTCTGACTGCTCGCGTTGGACAACGAAACCGTAAACGTGGCGGTCTTTGTACCTGCATTGCCCTCACTCAACGACACGTCGTTGATAGTGATTACGGGAAGTGTGTCGTCGTTGGTGATTGTGCCGGCGCCTTGATTGTCGCTGATGGTTGCGTTGGTGGCGTTTGCGAGATTGATCGAGAAAGTCTCGTTTGGTTCGAACGTGGTATCGCCAGTGATGTTGATGTTGATCGGTTGAGACGTTTGTCCAGGCGTGAATGTCACGACGCTGCTCGTCGAGGCGTAGTCACTGCCGGCGGTGGCAGTACCGTTCACTGTGGCAAAGTTCACCGTGATCGTCTGCGAACTCGCATTCGACAGCGATACTGTGAAACCGGCTGTCGTTGTGCCTGAGTTGCCTTCTGAAACCGACACATCGTTGATGGAGATAGTAGGCGCAGCGTCGTCGTTATTGATCGTGCCGCTACCCTGACTGTCAGCGATCGTAGCGCCGACGGAAGACGACAGGTTCACAGAAAACGTTTCGTTTGGTTCGAAAGTAGTGTCGCCGTTAACGGTCACGTTGATCGGTTGAGATGTTTGACCTGCCGTGAAAGTCACAGTGCCGCTCGCGGACACGTAGTCAGTTCCGGCAGTTGCGGTGCCTGCCGCCGTCGCAAAGTTCACCGTGATCGTTTGCGAACTCGCATTCGACAGCGACACTGTAAACATCGCCGTCGTTGTCCCCGCGTTTCCTTCCGAAACCAAAACATTGTTAATGGAAATTGCGGGTTGACCGTCGTCGTTATTGATCGTGCCCGTACCTTGCGTGTCGCTTATGGTTGCGTTGGTCGCAGTCGCAATATCAACGAAGAAAGTCTCGTTTGCCTCGGAAACGGTATCGCCGTTGACAGTGATATTGATCGGGCGAGACGTTTGACCCGGCGTGAACGTCACGGTGCCGGTCGCCGACACATAATCACTTCCTGCTGTTGCCGTACCCGGCGCCGTGGCAAAGTTCACGGTGATGGTCTGCGAACTGGGGTTTGTCAGCGATACTATAAAACCCGCCGTTGTTGTGCCTGAGTTACCTTCCGAAACCGAGGCATCGTCGATTGAGATTCTCGGTCGAAAGTCGTCGTTCGTGATTGTGCCGACGCCCTGACTGTCGCTGAGCGTCGCATTAACCGGATTCGTAAGATTAACGAAGAAACTCTCAGTCGGTTCAAACGTCGCGTCGCCATTGATCGTGACGCTCACCGTTTGCGACTGTTGCCCGGGCGTGAACGTTAATGTGCCGTTCGCCGCGACATAATCACTGCCGGCGACGGCCGTGTCGTTTGCGGTGGCATAGTTCACAGTCACCGTGTCGGAACTCGCGCCTGATAACGAGACCGTGAAGTTCGCGACCGAAGTCCCGCTTGCGCCCTCCGTAATGTTCAGATCATTTACTGCCAGCGTTGCGCCACCGATGAACTGCACGCGATAGACGGAACTGTTTCCGCGTGCGAGGTAATAAAGACTCCCGTCATTCGCCACCTGAATATCAACCGGCGAATTGATTGCGGTCGCGAAATCCACCGCCGCGCCAGGCAACGGCGGACTGAGCGGATCGAGAGTTTTTATCCAGCCGGCACAGAAGTCAGCGAAGAAATACTTGCCGATGAACTCCGCCGGAAACGTCGGCGTCGTCGGGTTGTAGAAAGCGCCGCCGGTGATCGCGCACGGCGCTGCGACTGCCGAAGAATATTGATACAAGGGATTCGTCATTCCTCCCGTAGCGCACGTCCCCTCACAGGTGGGCCAACCGTAATTCGCGCCGGCGATTCCGGTGTTCACCTCTTCCCAGGTGCCTTGTCCGACGTCGTTGATGTGCATCAGACCGGTGCCCGGTTGAAAACTGAACGTGAATGGATTGCGCAGGCCCACTGCCCAGATCGCGCGATTAACCCCGGCAGGCGAACCGGTGATGTTTGCAAAACTGGTCGGGTTATCGTCAGGGATGCTTCCGTCTGAATTGATTCTGAGTATTTTGCCGAGGCGGTTTGCTAACGACTGCGAGTTGGACGTCACCGCGTTCTCGCCCGTCGCGATGTAAAGCTTGCCGTCGGGACCGAAATGTATTGCGCCGCCGTTGTGGTTGCTGGCGCCGAGAGTTTCCAAATCAAGAATGGCGACTTCGCTGCCGGCTACCGCGACGTCTTCGTTGGCTGCGTCTGCGGTGAAGCGGCTCACGCGATTGTGAATCGTCGGTGTTTGCGCTGTGTAATAAACATAGACGAAGCGATTAGTCGCGTAGTCAGGATCAAACGCGACGCCGAGCAGACCGCGTTCACCAAACGAGTTAACGGTGAGTGTCAGGAAAGGGGTTGGCAGTACGGCGCCGTTCTTGATCACGCGTAGTTCGCCGGTCTGTTGACACACGAAGATGCGGCCGTCCGGATGCAGGCCGATCGCGGTCGTGTTGGACAGTCCACCGCTGATCTGCGTTTCGACAAAGCCGCCGGGCAGTGTGGCAGCGAGGGCGTGGTCCGAGGTGAATAAAAGGATAGAGAGCAGCGCGATCAGGGTAGTTTTTAGCATTACAGTTTCTTTTCGGACCAGTGGGCAAGGAACAATCTATGTCGGGGGTGCAAGGGAGGAACAGTAAGTTTAGACAGCGGCGGCGACTAAGGCAATAGTTTTGAAGTAGTACCGTAATCCGGAGCGCGGGCGGCTCGCCCGCAGCGTAAGGTCGCGTACCGT
>DATELP010000010.1:0-2997 GCA_035276425.1 Pyrinomonadaceae bacterium | reverse complement strand
ACCTGTGCAAAACTTAGCCTTGAGTCCGGCACTTGTCAAACCATCCACAGATTACGCCGATTGCACTGAACCATCTGTGTAATCTGTCTAATCTGTGGATAAAGATCTCAAACCAGGGCACTACACGCTTCAAACATGTTCCTTGACAGTCTTTGCTGACGCTCTCTATCATCCTCCCCTGTGATCAAGCTCGATATCATCAATCGCGTCGCCGACAAAACCGGTGTACCGAAAATGAAGGCCGAACAAGCGGTCGAGGCGCTCTTCCATTCGATGAAGGAGGCGCTGACCCGCGGCGAACGGATCGAGCTGCGCGGCTTTGGCGTCTTTGTAGTGAAGCCCCGGAAACGCGGCGTGGGCCGGAACCCGCGCACCGGCGAAGAAGTCGCGATTCCTTCGGGGAAGACGATTCGCTTCAAACCCGGCAAGGAACTCCAGGCGCACGACAATGGCGAAACGCTCCCCGACGATGTCGACGTCGAGGACGATGTTGACGAGGACGACGACGAGTTTTAGTGTTTGGGCGTCGGCAGAAAAGCAGGTTCTTAATCAGAGGCTAGAGATGGAAACGCAAGAGCATCCAGACTCTAGCCTTTGAGCTTCTAACGAGCGCGTTTATGGCTGAATCGTATCGAGCAATGCCGCAGGGTTTTGAGTTGCCGCGGCCGGCAGGGTTGTCGATCACTACGCGCGAGTGGCGCCTGCATGGCGGGTTGTTTTTGCTAACAATCATCACGACGATGCTCGCGGGGATGTTGTTCGTCATCCCTGAACTACCGTCTTACGAGCCGCCCCTGTCCGGCTTGCTCGACTACCTGCTCTACATTCCGCGCGGCTACTTCCACACGATCGCCGACGTGATTCGGCTCGGCCTGGCACAACCGCACTTGCTCGCGCAAGGCGCCAAATTTTCCGCCGCCCTGCTGGCGATCCTGTTCTCGCACGAGATGGGCCACTATCTCGCGTGCCGTTATTACAAGGTCAGCGCGACGCTGCCGTACTTCATTCCGGCGCCGCCGCTCTTTCTGACAGGCACGTTCGGCGCGTTCATCAAGATTCGTTCGGCGATACCGTCGCGACGAGCGTTATTTGATATCGGACTCGCTGGTCCTCTGGCGGGATTTGTAGTGGCGCTGCCGATCTCGGTGATTGGTGTGCTGACGATGGGTCCGGCTGTGCCGCCGGCGGGAGACGGCGCGATCTTCTTCAACGATCCGCTGTTGTTTCGCCTGCTGGCGAGACTCTTCGGCGCGCCGCTCGATCCGAACTCGCTGCCGACGCCCTACTACATGGCGGCGTGGATTGGCTTGCTAGTGACGAGTTTGAATTTGATGCCGGTGGGCCAACTCGACGGCGGTCACGGAACGTTTGCCATCTTTGGACCACGTGCTCATCGCATCATCGCGCGCATCGCTTTTGCGGCCACAGCCATTCTCGCGGTCCTCGGTTTCTGGTGGCATCACAGCCCGAGCGGCTTTCTCTACACGGTGCTGCTGGCAATCATGCTGCGCGTCCCCCACCCGGCTCCTGCCATCGTGGAACCCTTGGGCACGAAACGCACCATCATCGCCCTCCTGACCCTTCTCGTCTTCATCCTCAGCTTCTGGCCCTTCCCGATCACGATCACTTAACTTCACAACGTAACGCCGAAGGCGTTCGCCAGTTGCAGCCCGGGGTTGTTCCAACCCTGGGGCCGTTTCCAACCAGATAATGTCGAACGCTGGAAGCGTTGGCTAAACGCTATATTGGTTAGTTAACTCTTTCAGAGTTGCTTAACGTTGGCGCGTGAGTCCCCAAGGTTGAAACAACCTTGGGCTTAAAATTTGCGAACGCCTTTGGGCGTTAGTCGTGTTTCACCCATGCTGCGACCGTGATGCCATGCTGCGACCGTGATGTATGTTTCGTAAGTTGGACCAGCTTAATGTTTCGTTTGTTGAGTCGCCGCCGCCTGAACCGCGTGAAGAACTGTGGCGCTGTAGTATCGCAAACCACAGCTATCGCACACTCCGACGTTTATTTTTTCAAGGCTTACGAGTTGCTTCTTGTACTTGAAGAGTTCGCGTTCTAATTCTGTCGAGCGAACCGTCCCTTCGCAGTTCTCACATTGGTAATCAGTCTCCGTACCACTCATGTCACTGAACAAGTCAACTTACGTTGTTGCAACGGCCGCCGGGAGCAGGCCTTTGATCTCGCGGACGACGCGGGCGACTTCGTCCTGGTTGGCGAGGGCGATCATGAAGAATTTGTAGCCCTGGTGGAAACAGATGACGCCGTTCGCAAAGAGCCACACGCCGTCGAGAAATGGGTTCCCGCCCAATAACCAACTGATCGGCGCACCCACGATTGGACCACCAGAGAAGATCTGCGCCCACATCGCCGCGCCCGCTGCACAACTGAATGCACCAAGCAACGGCGCGCCGACGTACTTCGCGATCTTCCGTTCAAACTCAATTCGCTCGCGTTCGGCTTCGTCGACTTCACCACGCGCGATCAGCTCTTCACGCTTCTTCAAGTAACCGTCAAACTTCTCACTCGCCTTGCGCAACCCCCAAACAGGCAACGCCGAGTGAGTCAACCAGTGCGGATGCGCGCCCAACAACACCGCGTCCAAACCCGGCAGCGCTGCGCCAGCCCGGATTCCCAACACCAGCGAAACTGAAACCACCGCTGCTTTGCCCGGATTCTCCTTGATCCAGTCGCGAGCTTTCAGCACTCCCGCCGTCGCCGCAGTCGAAGCGCGTGTGAAGCGAGCCCCGGTGTCGTAAACCTGCGAGGCACGATCGTAGTAAGTCTTCGCCTCACCAAAAACCTCGCCGGCCTTCTTGCCCGCATCACCCGCAACGTCGCGCACGACTTTCCCGGCCTTCTTCACGCCACTCGCCGCACGCCGCGCGGTCTCGTTCATGTCCTCGTCGTCGGCAATGCGCTCAGCCTCGACGCGCAGACGCTCAGCGCCGTTCGCCATCGTCTCGGCGCCACGCTTCGCCGCTTCACCAG
>DATELP010000009.1:0-17806 GCA_035276425.1 Pyrinomonadaceae bacterium | reverse complement strand
AAAACACCAGCGCCGCCGTTGCATCCAGCAACTCCGCGTCCGCGAACACAGTATCGACTGAATAGCCACCGAGAATTCCATCCCCGAGTTCGATAACGATCAGGTCAGGACTCACTTCATTCAACTTCGCAACGATGGCTTTCGCTGTCGGCGCGAGATCTTCAACGTCGACCGTCGACGGCAATCCGCAGTCGAGAAAACTCGCCGTCGCGATCGCACCGTGGTCCGCCATATTTAACGTGTCACGCAAACACGCAACGCCCGAGAGTTTCCCCGCCGCCACTTTCAAACCCGCACGCGTGGCCTGCTTGATCAATTCCGTCGCCGCCACAGTCTTGCCGCTGTTCATACTCGTGCCCGCGATCATCACGATCGGCGCCGTCTCGCCGAGACGCGTTCGCGACGGAAGACAAGCATCCGCGATGTTCAGCACGCGGCCGTTTTCATCACACGCCAAACCGATCACTTCCAACTCAATCGCATCGCTCAAACTAGAATGGTGTCCGGTGCAACGTCCGATCACGCCACCCATATTCAAAAGATGTAGTTGATCACCGCTATTCACGCTGACGGGCACATCCCCCACGAAACCTTTCAACGCGCGGCGTCGACCAAGCACGCCAAGCAACAGATCGCCGGGATTGATCTTCGCCAAACGTCCGGTCGGCAACTCGAGCATGTTGTAGGTCGCGCTGTCGGTCAGCGCGCGCACAACAACCACGTCGCCCGCGCGGGGCGAATCACACGACGAAACCAGCGCGACTGTCTTCGTCAACGCGAGCGGCGACGTCGCGGACCCCATTTTGTCGACGTCAATAACATTAATCGGCGTAGTATGTGGATTCATCGGTTACCTCCCAATCTCAGCCGCAGCGCGTTCAGTTTGATAAAGCCCTCAGCATCGCGCTGGTTGTAAACCGTGTCGGCTTCAAACGTCGCGACACGCTCGTCGTAAAGCGAATGCGGCGAACGGCGTCCAACAACGATCGCGTTCCCACGAAACAGTTTGAGCCGAACGTCGCCCGTGACCGTGGCTTGCGTCTCTTCGATCGTCTTGCGCAACAGTTTGAACTCGGGCGCAAACCAAAACCCGTAGTAGATACATTCGGCAAACTTCACGCCGAGCGAATCGCGCAAGTGCATCACTTCACGGTCGAGTGTGATCGATTCCAGCGCACGATGCGCCGCGTGCAGGATCGTCACGCCCGGTGTTTCGTAAACGCCGCGCGACTTCATGCCGACGAAACGATTCTCGACGAGATCGACGCGTCCGATGCCGTGTTCGCCGCCGAGTTTGTTCAGCGTCTCGAGCAGCGCGACCGGATCGAGTTTGCGACCATCGATCGCAACAGGTTCGCCTTTGTCAAAAGAGATCTCGACGTACTGCGCTTCGGCGCGCGCGTTTTCCGGCGAGCGCGTCATTTGAAAGATGTTCTCCGGCGGTTCCGCCCACGGGTCTTCGAGAATGCCGCCTTCGTAAGAGATGTGCATCAGGTTCGCGTCAGTCGAATACGGCTTTTCCGCTGTCGCCGTGACCGGGATCTCGTGCTGCTTCGCATACTCGATCAGATCCAATCGGCCCTTGTATTCCCACTCGCGCCACGGAGCGATCACCTTGATGTCGGGTTGCAACGCGTAATACGTCAGTTCGAAACGAACCTGATCGTTGCCTTTGCCGGTCGCGCCGTGCGCCACAGCGTCAGCGCCTTCCGCGCGCGCGATCTCGATCTGGCGTTTCGCGATCACCGGACGCGCGAGGGAAGTGCCCATCAGATAGACGCCTTCGTAAACCGCGTTTGCCTTAATCGCGGTCCACACGTAATCACGCACAAACTCCTCGCGCAGATCTTCGACGTAGAGTTTCGACGCACCGGTCGCGTGCGCCTTTTCTTCGAGACCCGACAACTCCGCGCCCTGGCCCACGTCGGCGCAGAAGCAGACGACTTCGCAGTGGTAGTGTTCCTTCAGCCAGCGCAACATCACTGACGTGTCGAGTCCTCCCGAGTAGGCAAGCACTATTTTCTTAACGTTCGTGTTCATCAATATTCCTCACGCACCCTTTCAACCGGCTTCGCCGCCGGATGTGAGGCGTGGCTGTGCCTCGCCGTGACCAAAGAGCTCCCAAACCTGCTTGATTGTCGGCCGCTGCGCTTTCGCGTCGCGCACGGCGATAAAGATCGTGTCTTCGCCTGCGATCGTCCCGACCACTTCCGGCAGCGCAGCGGCGTCGATCTCCACCGCGACCGCGGAAGCGAGTCCGGGCATCGTGCGTGCGACTACTAAACTGTCGCCCGCCTGGTCTAAACTCAGCAGTCCGCGTGCGGATGCACCGTTTGCACGCGGCAACGCGTAATGGCCGTGCTGTTTGACGACCCCGAGCTCTTCCAAATCGCGCGACAAGCTCGACTGCGTCGCGGTAACACCGGCCCGTTCGAGCAGCGTGCGCAGGTCTTCCTGCGTGCCGATGGGCTTGGCTTGAATCAGGCTCAGTATCGTCTGTTGCCGATCTCGTTTATTCATAGAACTTGCATAAACAATGCATAGATGCATAAAATACCACGCCAGTTGGGCGGGGTCAAACTATGAGTGAGAAAAATCTTTGGGGTGGCCGTTTCAGCGGCAAAGCCGATCCGCAGTTCGCGGAGTTCAACAACTCGTTTCGCTTCGATCGTCGATTGTTTGAGGTCGATGTGCGCGCGAGTATTGCGTACTGCGCGGCGCTCGAACGCGCAGGTGTACTGACACAAGAAGAATCCGCTCAGATTCAAAGTGGTTTGGAATCCGTGCGCGCCGAAGGCGCATCCGTGAAATCCGTGGCCGAAGATGTTCACTCGTTTGTCGAGTCTCGCTTAGTAGAGTTGGTTGGTGATGTTGGGCGCAAGTTGCACACGGGCCGCAGCCGTAACGATCAAGTAGCAACGGATTTCAGGATCTGGATGCGTGAGGCGCTCGCCGATTTGAGCGGATTGGTACGCGAGGTCCAAACCGCGCTCGTTGCGTTTGCGGAAGAGAATCGGGAAGTGATTGTGCCCGGTTACACGCACTTGCAGCGCGCGCAGCCGGTGCTTCTGGCCCACTGGTGTTTGGCGTACTTCGAGATGCTCGCACGCGATCGCGAGCGACTTGCGGAAACACTTCATCGCGTTAATGTGTTGCCGCTCGGTTCGGCGGCACTTGCCGGAACTTCTTTCCCGATAGATCGTGAAAGCCTGGCAAAGGCATTAGGATTCGAATCCGTGGCGCGTAACAGTCTCGACGCCGTTAGCGATCGGGATTTTTGTGTTGAGTTTTTGAGTGACTGTTCGCTGGTGATGGTCCATCTCTCGCGCCTTGCCGAAGACATCATTCTCTACGCGACGAGTGAGTTTGGGTTCTTCGCGCTGGGCGATGCGATCGCTACCGGATCGAGTTTGATGCCGCAGAAAAAGAATCCCGATTCGATGGAACTCGTGCGCGGAAAAGCCGGACGCGTGTTTGGCGATCTGTTGGGCACATTGACGATGCTCAAAGGTCTGCCACTCGCTTACAACAAAGACATGCAGGAAGACAAGGAAGCGGTGTTTGACGCGTTCGATACGGTGAGTTCGTGTTTGCAGGTGACGAGCACCGTCATGCACAACATCACTGTCAACAAAGAGCGCGCGCTGGCGGCTGCGTCGAGCGGTTACATGAACGCCACCGAACTCGCGGATTACCTCGTGCGCAAAGGAATGCCTTTCAGAAGCGCGCATGAAGTCGTCGGCAAGATCGTTATGCACGCGATTGAACACGGGAAGGAGTTGGATCAGTTATCTGTGGCGGAGCTGCGTGAGTTCTCCACGATTTTCGATAACGACGTTCACCTTGCTCTTTCGCTCGAACAAACGCTAAAGTCCAAATCGCAAACAGGCGGCACCTCCCCGGAATTGCTCACTGCCGCCCTGGCCCAAGCTCGCGAATCGTTTAAGGAGTAAGAATATGCGATACATGACGTTGGTCCTGACCCTTCTGTTTCTCGTTTCTCTCGCTCCCGCTGCTTCGTTTCAAAACCCACAGGAAACTCCCGCAAAGCCGCTGTACAAAACCACCGGCAACGAAGGCACGTTGACCGGGACGATAGTCTTCAATGGCGAGGTTCCGATGCGGAAGCGCTATGACATGACGGCGGATCCCGTTTGTGTGGAGCAGAATCGCAAACCCGTTTACACAAACGATTTATTAGTAAATCAGCAGCGAGTGCTGAACACGTTCATCTATGTGAAAGATGGTGAGCCGCTCAACAACTTTCGTTTCGAAGTTCCCGAGTCAGAGGTGACACTGGCCCACGTGAACTGTAGTTACTCGCCGCACGTGCTGGGTATTCGCGTAGGACAGCGCCTGTCGATCGTTAACAGCGACGCGACTGTTCACAACACGCACCCCACCCCGAAGCTCAATCCGGAATGGAATATGTCACAAGCGGTGGGCGGGCCGCCTTACGTCGCGACTTTCAACCGCCAGGAACTCTTCATACCCATTAAAGACAATCAGCATCCGTGGGAGAAAGCCTATCTCGGCGTTTTCGACCACCCGTTTTTCGCGGTGAGCGATAACTTTGGCAGTTACGAGATTCGCGGTTTGCCGCCGGGGAAGTACACGCTGGTAGCGTGGCATGAGCGACTCGGAAAACAGGAGCTGGAGATAACGGTCGTTCCTGGCCAGAGCCAAAAGATCGACTTCACTTTTGACTTGGCGAAGACTGACTCACGGATGGAGTAGTTTCGGTCAACGCCTTTGGCTGGATCTTTTCCTGGTAGATAAAACTCGCGTCCATAAGTTTCAGCACGACCGCGGGCTTCACTGCGTTGCGATCCGCGTCGATGCTGATGCGCCCTGTCACGCCGTCAAAGTCTTTCGTGTTTGCCAGCGCGTCGCGCAACTGCGAGCCGTCCGTTGACCCGGCACGTTTGATCGCATCGAAGAGTATTAGCGCCGCGTCGTAAGCAAGCGCCGCGTGCGCGTCGGGCACGAGGTTCTGGTAACGCTGCTTGTACTCGTGAACAAACTCCTGAATCTTCGCTGACGGATCGTCAGGCGAGTAGTGCGTCGAGATGTAAGAGCCGTTCAACGCATCGCCGCCTAGTTGCCAAAGCTCGGGCGCGTCCCAACCATCACCGCCGAGCAGCGGCTGGTTTAATCCGAGCGCGCGCGCTTGTTTCGCAATCAGGGCCACTTCGAGGTAGTAGCCCGGAATGTAGATCACGTCGGGCTCAGCGGCTTTGATGGAGCTCAACTGTCCTTTGAAATCAGAGTCGCCTTGCGTGTACGACTGCTTGTTCACGATCTCGCCGCCGAGTTTGCGAAAACTCGTTTCGAAAAACTCGGTGAGACCACGGCCATACGACGAATTGATATCGAAAAGTATTGCCGCTTTCTTCGCTTTTAACTTGTCGGCCGCGAAACTCGCCATCACCTCGCCTTGAAACGAATCGACAAAGCACGCGCGAAAGATGTAGTCGCCGGTTAACGTGACTGCCGGATCCGTGGATGACGGTGAAATCAATGGAATGTGCGACGACTGTGCTTTCGGCGCGGCCGCGCGGCTGTTGCCGGAAACGCCGCCGGCGATGATCGCCACGACCTTGTCCTGATCGATCAGTTTACCGGTGAGCCGTGCTGCCTCTTCGGCGCTGCCGCGGTCGTCGTGGATCACAACGTCGATCTGGCGATTGTTGATGCCGCCATACTGATTGACTTGCGCCGCGGCCATCAGCACGCCGTTCATGGCTGACTGGCCGAAGTTATAAGTCGGACCAGTCAGGTCGCCGAAGTATCCGATCTTGAGCGTGGCGCGATTTGGTTCTTCGACCGTTTGCGGCTTTCGCGAACACGAAAACGCGAGCGCCAGCACGACGATGATAGGCGGCAACAGTATGTTTCGCAGTTTAAGAGTCTTTGAGCGTGGCGTGGGAGTCTTGGATTTGAGGTGTTCTTGGGGGCGTGATCTACTCACCGAGATATGCTTCTTTTATCCTGGGATCGTTGGCCAGGTCCTTCGATGGACCCTCCATGACAATTCTTCCGGTCTCGAGCACGTAAGCGCGATCGGAGTGGCCCAACGCAGCATGGGCGTTCTGCTCGACGAGAAGAATCGTCGTCCCTTTAGACTTGATTTCGTCAATTGCTTCGAAAATCGTGTGTACGACGAGCGGCGCGAGTCCCAGCGACGGTTCGTCGAGCAGCAACAAACGCGGGTTAGACATCAACGCACGGCCCATCGCGAGCATCTGTTGTTCGCCGCCCGAGAGCGTGCCGGCTTTTTGTGATTCGCGTTCTTTGAGACGCGGAAACATCTTAAACGCGCGGTCCATGTCGGCGGCGATCTGCGATTTGTTTTTGCTGAGGTACGCGCCCATTTGCAGGTTTTCCCACACGGTGAGATTCGCAAACACGCCGCGTCCTTCGGGCGACATCGAGATGCCGCGGGCGACCAGTTTGTGCGTTGGGTGACCGCTGATGTCCTGACCTTCGAACGTGACCTTGCCGGAGCGTGGTTCGAGCAAACCGGTGATCGTGCGCAACGTCGTCGTCTTGCCCGCGCCGTTTGCGCCGATGAGCGTAACGACTTCGCCCTGTTCGACGTGCAGCGAGATGCCGGTCAGCGCTTCGATGGCGCCGTAGTTAACGGAAACATTGTCGATGGTCAGCATAGGTCTTATAGGTCCTACTCATAGGTCCTATAGGACCAATAGGACCTATTCTTCTAATCTCCCAGGTATGCTTCGATCACTTTGGGATCATTTTTGATCTCTTGCGGCAGTCCGAGCGCGATCGATTTTCCGTAGTCGACCACCTGGATTCGCTCGCAGACGCCCATCACGACCTTCATGTTGTGTTCGACGAGCAGGATCGTCAGGTCGAAACGATCTCTGATCTCTCTGATCAGGTGCAGCAGGTCTTCCTGCTCCGCGGGGTTCATGCCCGCAGCCGGTTCGTCCAGCAGCAACAACTTCGGTCGCGTCGCGAGCGCACGCACGATCTCGAGCCGTCGTTGCGAACCGTACGGCAAACTCGTGCCGCCTTCGTCGCTCACACGCGCCAGATCAAAAATCTCCAGCAATTCGAAACAATACTCACGATGCTTCTTTTCGTCGCGGGCAAAACGCGGCGTTCGCAGCACGGCGTCGAACAGCTTCTGGCCCATGTGAATGTGACACGCGGTCATCACGTTTTCGAGCACTGACATGCTCGGGAAGAGCCGGATATTCTGAAACGTTCGCGACACACCGCGCCCGGCGATCTGATAAGGACGCAGGCCGTCGATGCGCTGGCCGTCAAAATAAATATTTCCCGACGTGGGCTGGTAAACGCCGGTGAGCAGGTTGAAGATCGTGGTTTTTCCCGCGCCGTTCGGCCCAATGAGACCGAAGATCTCGCCACGCCTCACGCTCATGTCGAGTTCGTTGACGGCGCACAGTCCGCCGAAACGAATCGTCGCTTTCTCGGTTTGCAGGACCACTTCACGGCCGCCGTTGGTGTTGGTGCTCATCTCAGGTTCTCACCTCCTGGCGCCGGTCGCTCCGGTTGCGTTGCCACCGTGGACGGGTTTGTCGGCGCCGCGGCTGGACCACCACCTGCTGCTTCCGCCGCACGCTTCGCACGTTTACGCCACGCTTTGAGAGGCGCAGCCGAACCGAGCAAACCCTGCGGCCGTGTGATCATGAGAATGATCAGCAGCAGCGAGTAGATCACCATGCGGTACTCGGCGAAGCCGCGCAACGCCTCGGGCAAAACCGTCAGCACAATCGCGCCGAGCACTGAACCAACGATCGATCCGAGTCCGCCCAGGATGATCATGATCAGGATCTCGAACGACTTGATAAACTCAAACGACTTCGGATTCAGATAACCGTCGAAGTGAGCCAGCAGCACGCCGCCCGCACCAGCCATCGCGGAAGAGATGACGAAAGCCAGCACTTTGTAGCGCGTCGTGTTGACGCCCATCGCTTCAGCGGCGAGTTCGTCTTCACGAATCGAGATCAGCGCGCGTCCGAAAGCGGAGTTGACGATGTTGTAAACGATCACGATCGTCAGAATGGCGACTAAAAAGATCCAGAAGAAACTCTTAACAATCGGGATTCCGGAATAACCGCGCGCGCCGCCGACCGCCTCGATGTTGTTCAGAAAGACCACGATGATCTGTCCGAATCCAAGCGTGACGATCGCGAGATAGTCGCCGCGCAGACGCAACGACGGAATGCCGACAGCCAAACCCGCGAGGCCGGCCACAGCCGCGCCGATCAAAGTCGAAAGCGTTAACGCCACGACCCAACCGAGCTTACCGCCGCCCAGCGAGTTTGCGAGGTTTACGCCGTAATTCACGGAGAAGTACGCCGACGAATATGCGCCGACGGCCATGAAACCCGCGTGGCCGATCGAGAATTGTCCGGTGAAACCGTTGATCAGGTTGAGTGAGACCGCCAGCGTGATCGCGATGCCGGAAAGCATCAGGATGCGCACGAAGTACGGATTGAGCATTCGTCCCTGGAAGACGAAATCCAGTCCGATAAGAGCGGCGATGACGATCAGGGCAATGATGAGATTGCGCAGGTACCGAGGCACTCTTCGTTGTCCTTAAACTTTCTCCTGAGCGACCGTACCGAGAAGTCCGGAGGGCCGAAACAGCAGTATCAAGATGAGTATGGCGAAGGCAACGGCGTCTTTGTAGGTTGGCGATAAATAGCCGACGACCATTGTTTCGGTGATGCCGATCAGCAGGCCGCCAAGCATCGCGCCGGGAATGTTGCCGATGCCGCCGAGCACTGCGACGACGAATGCTTTCAGACCCACGATGATTCCCATTAACGGGTCGATGCGCGGGATGCGAATCGCGACGAGCACACCGGCCGCGGCTGCCAATGCCGATCCGAGTGCGAACGTGAACGCGATGATGCGATCGGTGTTGATGCCCATCAGTTTCGCCGACTGCAAGTTGAACGAAACCGCACGCATCGCACGTCCGGTCTTGGTGCGATAAACGACCAGTTGCAACGCAATCATCAGCACCAGCGCGATCACCAGCACGACGATGTCCGCGCTGTTGATGCTCGCGCCGCTGAAAAGTTCGAAGTTGCGTTTGCCGAAGAGTTCAGGGAAGAACTTCGGTTCGGCGCCGAACACGACCTGTCCGCCGTTCTCGAGCAACAGCGAAACACCGATCGCGGTGATCAGCGCAGTCAGGCGTGAATACTTGCGCACCGGACGATAAGCCAAACGTTCGATGATCACGCCAATCGCGGCGCAGATGGCCATCGCGAGCAGCATCACGACGAGCGCGGTGATCAGCGACGGCTCCATCGCGCCACCGCCGAGCAGGCCGCGCGCAATGAACCCTTCCGGATTCATGCCGATCGCCTGCGCGCCGCGCGCGCCGATGCCGTTGGCAAGATAAAAGCCCATGAACGCGCCCACCATGTAGACGTCGCCATGGGCGAAGTTAATCAGCTTCAGTACCCCGTAGACCATCGTGTAACCGAGCGCAATCAGTGAATAGATTGCGCCCAGCGAGATACCGTTGATCAGTTGTTGGACGAACGTACTCATACGTGTGATTCGCTATCCTCGAGTGTCGGAGTGCGGAGCTTTGCAGTTCGAGCGTCGATAGCGATCACTGATTTGTGGTCTTGGCCGGCACTGGCGCTGCTGTATCTGCCGGAGCTGTTGTGTTTGCCGCAGTCGTGCCTTCGACGTTGACGCGTTCTTTCACTGCGTACGTGCCGCCGTCCTTGATCTCGATCATGACGATTGGCTTTACCGCGTCGCGGTTCTCGTTGAAGGTAACGGTTCCGGTCACGCCCGGAAAATCTTTCGTGGCAGCGAGTGCATCGCGAACGTCCGCGCCGTCGAGTGACTTGGAGCGCTTGATCGCGTCGAACATGATCTTGGCGGCGTCGTAAGCGGTTGCCGCGAGCGCGTCGGGAATACTGCCATAACGCGTTTTGTAGTCGTTAACAAACTTCTGCACTTTGGGATCGGTGTCGTATGGCGAGTAGTGATTCGTGAAATACGAACCGTTCAAAGCCTGTCCGCCGATGGCGTAAAGCTGAGTGGAGTCCCAACCGTCGCCGCCGATGAGTGGCACCGTGATGCCTTTGTCGCGCGCCTGCTTCGCGATCAGGCCGACGTCGTTGTAGTAACCGGGAACGAAGATAACTTCGGGATTGGAACCCTTGAGCGAGGTCAACTGCGCGTTGAAGTCCTGGTCGCCTTCCTGGTACGACTGCACGCCGACGATCTTGCCGCCCATTTTGGTAAACGTTTCGTTAATGACTTTTTCGAGACCGGTCGAGTAATCGTTCTTGCGGTCGACCATGATTGCCGCGGTCTTGGCGCCGAGCGACTTGGCTGCGAACTGTGCGATGGCCGCGCCCTGGACCGGATCGATGAAGCAGCTACGGAAGATGAAATCGCCTTTCTTGGTGACTTCCGGATTTGTCGACGACGGCGTCAACATCGGCGTCTTATACATTTGCGCGATGGGCGCCGCGGCGATTGAACGCGAACTGGCAACTTCGCCGAGAATCGCGTGTACCTGATCCTGCGTCACAAACTTCGTTACGATCGTGGCCGCTTCGGACGCATCGGAGCGATCGTCCTGCACGAGCAGTTCGACTTGTTTGCCGTTGATACCGCCGGCTGAGTTGATCTCATCGGCGGCCATCTTGATACCGTTAACTGAGGAAATACCGAAGTTTGCGGTCGAGCCGGTGGTGGACATAAACACGCCGACGCGAACCTTGTCGCCGCCTCCTCCCCCACCATTACATGCGCTCAACAGACTAATTGAGACAATTACTGCTACTAAAAGACGTTTCATATAGGGCCTCACAGGGTTAGAAGTTTTCTGATGCGGCGTAATCGCGCTGAATAATAGCTTTGACGCGCTGCGTTACGCAAATGTGATTAACGTAAATTCGTGCGAATTTGTGGCTTGTGCCTGTAAGATACCCGGTCGTGAACAAACTCGGAGACATGAATGGAGCGGAGTTTCGCCGCTTTGGACACGAACTGATCGACTGGATCGCCGATTATTTCGACAACATCGACGACCTGCCCGTGCTGGCGGCGATCGAACCGGGCGATCTGAAGGTGCAACTGCCTGCGGTCCCGCCGGAACAAGGCGAACCGATGGAGCAGATCGTCGCGGACCTCGACCGGTTGATCGTTCCCGCACTGACGCACTGGAGCCATCCGTCGTTCTTCGCTTACTTCGCAACGTCTACTTCCGGACCGGGAATCCTCGGCGAACTGCTGACGGCTGCTTTCGACAACAAAGCGATGTTGTGGCGCACGTCGCCCGCGTCTACGGAGCTCGAAGAAGTCACGCTCGACTGGTTGCGGCAAATGATGGGACTCGATCCCGGAATGATCGGGATCATTTACGACACCGCGTCAGTTTCCAGCATGCACGCGATTGCGGCCGCGCGTGAAGGCGTGGAGAAACGCGTGCGCGAAGACGGCATGTCCGGGCGTACTGACCTGCCGCTTTTGCGAGTTTACGTTTCGGAACAGGCGCATTCGTCGATAGAAAAAGCCGTGATCACGCTCGGGCTGGGTCAGCGCGGTTTACGCAAGATTCCGGCTGACAGCGAGTTTCGCATGGACGTGCGTGCGCTCGAGGCAGCGATTGAAGAAGACGCGGCGCAGGGATATCTGCCGTTTTGTATCGTCGCGACGGTGGGAACAACTTCCACGTCGAGCATCGATCCGGTGAAGGAGATGATTCCGATCGGTGAGAAGTACGCGATGTGGTTGCACGTCGATGCGGCGTATGCGGGTTCGGCGGCGATCGTGCCGGAGTACAGATCGATACTCGGCGGATGCGAACGCGCCGATTCGTTAGTTACTAATCCGCACAAGTGGCTCTTCACGCCGTTTGATCTTTCGGTGCTTTATTGCCGTCACATGGATCTGCTGAAGCGTGCGTTTTCGCTTGTACCGGAATATCTGCGTACGCCGGAACAGGAGAAAGTGCGCAGCGGGTCGGATTACGGCATTCAACTCGGGCGGCGTTTTCGGGCGTTGAAGTTGTGGATGGTGATGCGTTACTTCGGCCACGAAGGTTTGGCCGCGCGGATTCGCGAGCATTGTCGTTTGGCGAGTTTGTTTGCGTCGTGGATTAGCGAGTCGCCGGATTGGGAGTTGATGGCGCCGCATCCGTTGGCGCTGGTTTGTTTCCGCGCGTGTCCGGGCTCGGTTTCGGAAAAAGATCTCGACGCGCTAAATGAAGAAATCATGCACGGAGTTAATGCAAGCGGCCGCGCGCTGCTCTCCCACACGCGGCTAAACGACAAGCTCACGTTGCGGCTGTCGATCGGAAACATTCGTACGACAGAAGCGCACGTGCGCCAGGTGTGGGATTTGTTGAATGAACAGTTGCGGAGGAGACAATGAAACTAAGCCGCTTTGCTTTTTCCTTACTGGTTCTGTCCGTGTTGTCCGTGTCAACCGTGGCTCAGGACACAAAGAACTTCAACTCCAATGGAGTTTCTTTCGACTACCCAAACGGTTGGGTACTGAACGATGACTCAAACTCCGACGCGCAACAGTTAACGCTCGCGCGTCCGAACAACGACGTTCAGATTCGTGTGTTCGTCCATAAAGGACGCATCGCCACGGAGAAGTTTCCCGACGCGAAGAAGAGCTTCATCGATCCCTACATTGCTTCAACTTCGAAGCAGTTTGTCGCAATGGGCGCGAAACCGGAGCAGTCGCCTGACAGCACCGAGATCGGCGGTGCGAAAGCTGAAGGCGTTAAGATCGCCGCGAACTTAGGCGAACCGGGCGCCGCAAAGATCTACTGGGCGCTCGTGGGCCAACGCGTCGTGATCCTGACAATCTTCGGTCCAGACCGCGAGATCAAACAGTTCGTCCCCGCGTGGGACACCGTGCGCAACAGTTTGAAGATCGAAGACAAGTCCGCCCCGAAACCGTCGCCCACGCCATGAAAAAAGTCATCGTTCCTGTACTTTTATCGGTTCTTTTATCCGTAACATCCCTGGCCCAACAGCGTCGCGCAATAACACCCGCCGACATCCTGCGCGTCGCTAACGTTACCGACGCGCAGATGTCGCCAAACGGACAGTGGAT
Organism: Pyrinomonadaceae bacterium; assembly: GCA_035276425.1. Taxonomy (GTDB): domain Bacteria; phylum Acidobacteriota; class Blastocatellia; order Pyrinomonadales; family Pyrinomonadaceae; genus PSRF01. The sequence goes on along the minus strand of DATELP010000009.1, from coordinate 4,699 downwards.
CGTTTACACCCTCTCGACTGTCGACGAGGACAAGAATTCCACGACGTTGTGGATCGCGCGCGTGTCGTCTGAACCGTTCGGTGTCAGACCGATACCGGCGCCGACGCCGCAGCGCCGGCCGGGATCGTATATTGATTGGCCCGACCCTCGCGCAGACACACGGCCGTTGCTGCCGGCGGGCTGGAACGGATCAAACCCGCGCTGGTCACCCGACAGCAATTCGATCGCGTTTCTTACCGGTCGCGAAGAGCAGGATGGCATCTGGGTCGTAAGAATCGACAAAAACGATCCGCCGAGATTCGTCGCGCCTGTTCAGTCGACTAACTTTTTCATTACCTACGCCGGCGAACCGTTCGCGTGGTCGCCCGACTCCCGCCGCATCGCGTACATTTCCGCGAAACCCGAAACACCTGAACTGCCGCCGTCCACAACTGCGCGCAGGCCAAACGACCGTGCGAACGATCCACGCGTGATCGATCGCATCCAGTACAAATCGCGAACTTCGTTTTCCGACACTCGCCGCACGCACGTGTGGCTCACCGAGGTTGAACGGCCCCAGCCGCAGCAACTCACGTCGGGACCGTTCTACGATCACGCGGTTACGTTCAGTCCGCGCGGTGACGAAATCGCGTTTCTTTCGAATCACGAACTCGATCCGGACGCGAACAACAACTCTGACATCTTTGCCGTGGACTTCGGTGGTCAAACGCGACAGATTACACAGACGAAAGGCTGCGAATACGATCCCGTTTGGTCGCCTGACGGACGCTCGATCGCGTACACCGCAACTCGGCGCGACGTCACGACGATCGACAGCGTTGCCGAAGACGCGCATCTGTGGGTGATTCCCGCGGCTGGTGGCGCGGCCCGCGAGCTCGCGACGGATCAGGACCGGCGCGTCCGCGATCCGCACTGGTCGCCTGACAGCCGTTCGATCATTTATCTCGCCGGCGATCGCGGTTATACGACGCTCTTTAAGACCAACATCGAAGGCGGACGCGCGAGCCGGTTTTCGCTTTACACACTCGACGATCAACTCGCGGGTGGATTCGAATTACCGGGTGCGAAGTTTCGCACTGAGTCGGGTTTGCCGTATGCACTGGCCCAACCGTTTCAGATCACGAGTTTTAGTGTTGCTAACAGACAGCAGACGGTCATGCGCGGTAACGCGGTTGAAGTCGCATATCCGATGGCGATCACGCTCGGTCACGCATTGCGGCCCGCGGAAGTTTGGGCCGGGGTCGGCAGTATCGTGCCGATGCGACGCATCACTGCACACAACGACGGGCTGGTGAGATCTTTACGATTCGTTGACCCGGACGAGATCAATTACAACAGTTTTGACGGCACGCAGATTCAGGGTTGGCTGATGCGTCCGCCCGGCTGTAGTAGCGATCGGAAGTGCCCGCTGATTTTGAGCGTGCATGGTGGTCCACACGGCATGTATGGCTGGTCGTTCAATGCGTCGTTTCAGGTTTACGCGGCGCGTGGTTATGGCGTGCTGTATGTGAACCCGCGCGGTTCGAGTGGGTACGGACAGAGATTTTCCGACGGCACGATCAACGAGTGGGGTGGCGGCGACTACCGCGATCTGATGGCCGGTGTTGATGAGGTCTTAAAAAAGAACTCGTGGATTGATGGCGATCGGCTCGGCGTTACGGGCGGCAGTTACGGCGGGTTCATGACGAACTGGATCATCACGCAGACGCCACGGTTTAGAGGTGCAGTCGCGTCGGCGAGTGTGAGTAATTTGATCAGTTTTTACTCGACTTCGCTCTACCAGGATCTGATTCACGCGGAGTTTGGCGGCTTTCCGTGGGACAACTTTGACTTGTTGTGGCAGTGGTCGCCGCTGCGTTACGTGAGGCAGGTGCAAACGCCGACGCTCTTTATTCATGGTGAGAACGACAACGACGTACACATCACGCAGGCTGAAGAGATGTACATGGCGTTAAAGCGGCGCGGTGTGGAGACGGTCTTCGTCCGTTACCCGCGCGAAGGCCACGGCCTCCGCGAACCCCGTCACCGCCTCGACGCCCTCGAGCGTACGCTCAACTGGTTCGATCGTTACGTGAAGCTCTAACTGAATTAGCCACAAAGAGGCACAAAAAGCCAAGAGGCACAAAGATACAAATGTGTTTAGTAGACCTTTGTGCTTTTTGTGCCTCTTTGTGGCTTAGGTCATCACCAGGCGGTCGGTGTCCATGGAGTCGCGCAGTTGTCCCATCATACGCGGATCGCCAAAGACGTAAGCCATATTTGGTTCATCGCGGGCGGGAGCTTTGCAGGGTTCAAAGGGGTACTTCTCACTGATTTCGCGGCAGACCTCGGATGCTACGGGCGAGAGATAGACGATCAACCGGGTGTCGAGGTCTCCTTCGCCCGAGTGGTCACCTTCGGTCGCATGAAACATAGCGAAGCCCTCAGGTTCATTTGCACGCCGATAACAATCCCACGCCATATTCCCGATCACCACGCTATCCGCGTTATCAAGTTGCACAGGGAGCACGATTCTATTCCACGACATAACTAAACATTCCTTTTCAAGAGTAGGGAGTTGGGTATTAACGGTGTCCGCCCTTTGTTACCCAATCCGCCGGGCACTGTCAAGAAAGTTCTATTGGCGGTTTTTGTTGCCGGCTGAACCCGGTCTGGTCCTCGCTCCCCGCTGGTTGTTACCGGCCCAAAGGGTTAATATGTCGTGACCCAGTGAAAAAAGATTGGCAACAGATCAAGCGGGTGTTGGGTCGTTCTTTACGACTGCTCTGCCCGGCGTGTGGCCAGGCGCGGATCGTCTCGCACCCCTTCAAAATCCGGCACCACTGCCCGTCCTGCATGGCGCTCTTCAAGCGCGAGGACGGCTTTTTTGTGGGCTCGATCCTCGCAAACGTCGTCACCACGGAGTTTGCGATCCTGCTGGTCTGTTTCTTCTGTTTGATAATTTTGGGCATGAATTACGAGAGCGTACTCGTCGTGCTCTTCATTATGGCGCTGGTTTTTCCCGTCGCTTTTTATCATCACAGTTGGAGTCTGTGGCTCGGTTTTGACTACTTCGTGGAGTCGCTGCCGAAGTACACGCCGTTCTCGCGCTACGAAAGCGGCAAGGAACGCTAACCGTTTGTAGTTGCGCGATTATTGATATTCTGGGTTATACTCCCGCTAGCTCGCCCGCCCGCAGTTTCAGGCGCTTAGGTCCAACAACGACTAAAGGAGTCTCGGAGCGATGAGGTGTTTCTCGCACGAGGGCGAGTCAGAGTTTATTGTTTGACCGTCAGCGAGACGGTTTTTGAATTAACCAGGTCGAGAGCACACGCGCCGAGTATTCAGTTACTCGTTTTAGCAGCATGCGCTCCCTGTAACAGCATCTCCGGCCAAAGCGCCCGGCGGCTAGTCAGGTTTTCTGTTGATAGAACGAATTTGTTGTCGCGTTCCGGACACGATTGATCCGCACGCGACCCGAGTTGCGCCACCTTCGGTGCACCGCTTCCAATCCATCCGCATGCGGCCCCGCGGAAACTGGTCTCAACCCCAATTTCGCGGCAAGCCCACCATTCCCAGTAAAGGCAAGAAATGTCAAAACAACTAATCGTAAGCGTCAACGGACGCGAGAAGAAAATTGCGATCATTGAAGACGATAAGGTCGCAGAGTTCTACATCGAACGTGGAGAACAACATCAGGGCATCGTCGGTAACATCTACAAGGGACGCGTGATGCGCGTGCTTCCCGGAATGCAGTCGGCATTCGTGGACATCGGTCTCGAACGCGACGCGTTTCTTTACGTTTCTGACTTCTTCGACGAAGAAGAAGAGTTTGAACGCATCGTCATCGACAAATCGAAGAAGGGCACGCCCGACGCCGAACACGCCGCGGCCGAAGAAGTCGCGCTCAACCGCGTCGAACGCGAACAACGCATCGAGGCCGAGCAGGAACGCGCCGAACCGTTGCAGGTCGAAGCGCCCGCCCCGAGCGAACCCTCCGAAGCAACCGATGGTAACCGGCGCCGTGGCCGTCGTGGCCGCCGCCGTGGACGTTGGGAACGTGGCGAAGAACCAACGACAGCCGCACCAGTTCACGAGGAGCCGGAGGAAGAGGAGTTCGAGGTTCCCGACACACCGTTCGTCTCGGGCGATCCGTCGATCGAGCGCATCGTCGACGAGGAAGAAACTGCCACCGCCAACGGCGAGATGTTCAAAGACGCGCGTCTTCAGGAACGCATCTTCGATCAGATTCACGCAGTCGAGTTCAACATGGAAGACGACTTTCGCACTGCGGAAGTCGGTTCGTTGCTCTCGGGAGGTTTTGGTGACGACACGTTCGAACGTATTGCCGACGACGACGACGATGTTGACGGCGAACCAATCCGCGCCGAGCGTCGCCCGACTGAAGCACACGTCTCGAGTTTTGTTGACGACGTGAGCGACACGCCGCGCGCGATGGAGTTTCAGCGCATCAGCGACGATGAAGAAGAGTCGCCGGCGGTTGAAGCTACAACCCCGGCCAGCAAACGCGCCCGCAAGTCAGCCTCGTCGGCATCGAAAAAGCGCGCTGCCAAGGGCGCAACCAAAACAGCGAGCAAGAAGCGCGCGTCGAGCAAGAAGTCTTCGAAGAAGAAAGCTGCGGCAAGTGATTCGAGCGAAGAGAGCGGTGAGGGTTATTCAGATTCGGAAGCGAGCGTGATCGAGAGTCAGTCGCGCGGAG
>DATELP010000008.1:0-18032 GCA_035276425.1 Pyrinomonadaceae bacterium | reverse complement strand
TCAATACGCCCTTCATGCCACTGCGGAAGCCTTTGATCCCGCCGTTTCCTCACTTCGACCCATTTGGCACCGAGTTTTGTGAGCCGGGGCGGGTCAGCCATCCTGATCCCAATCGGCAATTACAAAGATCCTTCCAGCTTGCGCCGGAGTTCCTGACGTCCACGCGCGAGTCGGGATTTAACCGTTCCAACACTTATATCGAGCGCGACTGCGATCTCTTCGTACGCAAATCCTTCGATATCTCTCAACACTACAGCTTCTCGATAAACGCGCTTCAAAGAACCGAGTGCCTTCTTTAGTGCCCGCTCGCGCTCGTGAGCCAGGGCATCAGTCTCTGGATTACGGCCGTTGTCCGACTTCAGCGTTCCCGCCAGGGTAGCAGTGCTGTTCGGTTGCGGCGCGTCAATCGAAACCGTCACATCACGCCGCCGCCTGCGCCACCAGCGCCAACGATTCCGCGCCTGATTAATAGCGATGCGATAGATCCAGGTGCGCAGGTCCGACTCGCCGCGGAAGTGACCAATACTCTGAAACGCTCGCAAAAACGTTTCCTGCGTCAGGTCGCGGGCTTCCTCACTACTCTCGGTCAAGCGGTATAGCAGACCGTAAATCTCACCCGAACGCTCGTTCACCAGTGTCTCGAAAGCCGCCGCATCGCCGCGCTTCAATCTTTCAACGAACTGGGCCTCGATTTGAGGCCGCGCCTCTACCAGGGTCGCCGGAGCAACCTGCTCCATTTCAATTTGCCCGCGGAGGGCTATTGGCTCTCCGTAGCTCACTGATCACCCCCTGGGGCGGGAAGCAGAGCATTAAAAAAATCTTGCCCATTCCCGGACAGGCAGCCGCTTAGACACCGGTGCTGATCGATTTGTTCCCAATAAAATTTCACCGACAGCTAAAACTCCTCGTGTGTCTTAGATGCGTTCGCGGTTGACAACTTTTCCGACGCGACATTAGAGTGACAATTTCGCTAATCATACACCCAAGAGAACGCAGCCGACTATCCAGGCTTGCGAGAGGGACCTAAGTGGCAAAGTATAAGAAAAAGCGTGTGCGGGAATTGCAACACGACCGCTTTCGCGACACAACAATGGGCTTCTTCGACCGCCTCGGTGTACTGCTGGAGGGAAAAGGACGCACGATCCTGTACGCGTTGGGCGGCGTCATCCTGGCGGGCATTCTGGTTTTGTTCTTCGTTAAATGGAGAGACAAGAAGTCTGACGAGGCGAGTCAGGCGCTCGGCCGCGCCATTACGATTTCTACCGCGGACATTAACTCCCTGCAGGTCCCCGGGAGCACTGAGCCAACTTTCGGCAGCGAATATGACCGCGCCCAGCGCGCGATCGAGGAGTTTGAGAAGGTCGCGGCCAAGTACGGCGATCCCTACCGTTCGGAAGCGCGTTATTTCATCGCCTCAAATCGTTTGCTCGTCGATCGCGCCAAAGGTGTGACTGAGCTGAGCGAACTCGCGAACAGCAGCGTTCCGGAAGTCGCAGCGTTGTCGAAATTCGCGCTTGCACAAGCGAAAGAGAGTGACGGCAAACTCGACGAAGCCGCGCAACTCTACACCGACCTGGCCAAACAAAACAGCACCAGCGTTACCCCCGAAACGGCCAATCTGCGTCTCGCGAAGGTCTACAACAAGCAGGGCAAGAAGAAAGAAGCCGTTGACGTGCTCTTCAATATCGTCGATGCGTCGCGAAAAGCGAAAGGCGACAACAACCAACCGGCCCCTGTTTCGACCGCGGCCCGAGAAGCAGCCACCGAACTGCAAAAACTGGATCCGGAGCGTTACTCCCAGCTTCCGCCTGAGACCCCACCGTCGTTGCTTGGTTAGGTCTGGGAAATTGCGCGGAGGACGAACCCGGCTTGGACAATCTAACGCATTCACTCGTCGGTCTCACGGCAGCCAAGGCGGGTTTGGAAAGATTGTCACCGGGCGCGAGTCTCGTCTGCGTTCTCGCGGCTAACGCACCCGATGCAGACATCGTAGTCCTGGCGTTCGGAGATCGTTGGGACTTTCTCCAGCATCATCGCGGCATCACTCATGCAATCGTCGGCGTCGCGTTTCTGGCGTTGCTATTGCCGCTGATCTTTACCGGCGTCGATCGCTTGTGGGCGCGTTTGCGCCATCAATCCCCAAAAACAAAGTTTCGTGGTTTGCTGATCGCCTCGTTCATTGCGAGCGCCACGCATCCATTTCTCGACTGGACCAACAACTACGGCATTCGTTTTCTGTTGCCGTGGAATCCGCGCTGGTTCTACGGCGATCTGGTTTTCATCGTCGATCCGTTTATCTGGGTCGTGCTTGGCGGCGCGGCGTTTCTGCTGGCGTCGAAAACGACAATCTCGAAGTTCGTCTGGGCGTTGCTGGCAGTGGGCATCACTTTCCTGATCCTTGCGGGACCACGTACCAGCGACTTGCCTAATCCGATCCTGATTGCGAATTTATGGGTTGGCGCACAGGTATTGATCATCATTCTTTTTGTGACTGGCGCCCGGGAGCGTTGGGGATCGAAGATCGCGTTTGTTGCGTTTGCGATTGTGCTGGCGTACTGGGGAGCACTCGCTTACGCTCACTCCGTCGCACTCAAACGCGGCCTGGAGGAAGCTAACCGCATCGTTGCGCCTAACGGTGAAAGCGTTGCGAGAGTCGCCGCGATGCCGACGCTTGCCAATCCGTTGCGGTGGGATTTCGTCTTCGAAACCGATCAGGCGAGTTATCGCTTTCCGCTCGCGTTGAAGGGGCAAACGGTAGCTGGAGGCGTGATTCGTTATCCAAAACCATCGGGTAAACTGGCCGCGGCACTCGATTCTGTTTCACGAGACAAGCCTGCCCGCGTGTTTCTCGGTTTTGCGAGATTTCCCGTGGCGCGTCTCGCCGATCCGGATTGCACTACACAGACTCTCCTGCAATTAGCTGACTTGCGTTACACTGAACCCGGCAGATCGCGCGGCACTTTCGCGGTCGAGTTACCGGTTGATTGCCCTGATGGTTTCGTGGGGGGCAGATGAGTGAACCAAGAGAGTTAAATACTCTGCCCGCCCTGGCAGGAGTTAAAGACGAACGCGAACGCGCGCTCAGGCGCCCGCCGATTGCGAGCGTGCGCGTTTCGCCCGGTCCGTATCTCGCCGTCGGCTGCGTCATCACGTTCTTCGCCGCGCTTTTGCTCCGCGCTCACTACGACGCGCTTTCTTTATTTGTCGTCGCCTTCACGTGGATTCTGGTTCCTTTACTCGCGTTGACCGATCGCATCGTCTTCGACGGCACTTTGTTGCGGCGGCAAGGTCTGCTCGCTTCGGTTCTGCACTTAATCTTCAGTTATCGAAAACAACTCGCGGTTGACGACTTCGAAACTGTCGAAACGCAAGCTGTGCGTACATTGCGCCGCGGCGGCAGCGTTCGCTATCGCTATCGCACGCAGATCAACGGCAAGGGAAAACAGTTTGTGATCATCTCCGGCGGACGCGAGTACCGGAAGATGGTGCGCGAACTGTTTCCGCTGATTCACGAAAACAAACTCGACGGACGTTCGCGTGACCTGCGCGACTACCTCAACGATCCGAACTATCTCGAACGAAAGGCGCAACTATCGCAGTTGGCGTCGTCGGAGATTCTCGACGTCACGGAGTCGGACTTTAAAGTCGGCGGCAAAAGAAAACCTGCCCGGGATGCGGAAGCGATCGCGGCGACGCCCGAAGACATGGAGCGTGCGCACGTGCTGCGGCGTCTTGGTAACGAGTTGCGCGTCTCGGGCCGTTTGCGTGAGGCGAGTGAAGCGTTCAGACGCGCGTTGAATGTTCGTCCGCATGGCGCGTGGCTGATTTACGATTTCGCGCGGCTGTTGCGATCGCAGGCGAGCGCGCAGGGAAACGCGCGACTGCTTTCGCGAGCGAGAGCGGCGTTGCGTTTGGCGAGTATTCGTGCGAAGAACGATCTGGTGTTGTTGCCGTTGATTGGCGAGAGTTTTCTCGAGTGTGGTGATGCGCGTCAGGCGCGGTTGGCGTTGCAGAAAGTGGTGGAGCTGGATAGTGGAAACTTCAAAGCGCGCGTCGGGTTAGCAGACATCGCGCTTCGTGAAGGAAAGCTCGCGCACGTGATTCATCATTATCACGAGGCCGCGCGCGTCAGTTCGGAACAAGCCCTCGCGCGTTATGCGCGCGGCGAAGGTGAATACTACATGCAGCTAAACAACGACGACGATTATCTTGCGACTGAGTTGCGTCGAATCAGTTGGCTGCAAACGGTGACGCGAATCCGGCGGATGGCGTTACGGGTGACGAACTTCAGTGTGCTGCTCGCATTGCTCGGCGGTCTACTCGATCCACTCGCAGCAAGCTTCGGTTGGTCGCTTGCTTCCTCTGCGTTGATTATCTGGCTACTAACAGTTGGAGCGACCAAAAAGTTATTTGGCCGCTCCAAACCTCGCACCGCCTGAACACCGATCGGTGTTTTAAAATCCCTTTTAGCTTTTCTTACGCTTGGTCGTCGCCGGCTTCTTTGCGACCGGTGCCGGAGCGACCGTTTTCACCGGCGCTGGCGTGATCGTTCTCGCCTGTTGCTCCGCTGCGGACGCAACCGCATACACTTGCTGCGTCTGTTGCTCCTGCTGTTGCGGCTTCTCCTCTTGCGGCGGCGCTGGATTCAACAGCGCATCCCACCGATACCGCGAAGTCTCCTTCGGTTCCGCTAATCTCTTAAATACGAGATCCGTCACCGCGTTCACGATCCAGTTGTGATAAAACTCGCCCACTGACGCGAGTTCTGCATCCGGCGCCGGATTCATGAAATCGATCGCATACGGCACGCCATCCTTAATCGCAAACTCGACCGTGTTGATGTCGTAACCGAGCGCCGTGCAAAGCGTCCGCACATCCTTACGCACGCGGTCCGCCAGCGCCGGCTCCAGGTAATTCGGATTGTGAACGTACTGCTCACCCGAGAGATACGGCTTGCGCGGATCGTAAGCCATGATCATCACTTCTTCCTGCCCGACGCAGTAACAGCGAACAAACTGATCGAAGTCGATCGACTCCTGCAACGTCATGCAGAGCGTCCCGGTCTTGTCGTACTCGGCCCACAGCTCGTCGAGCGAATTGACCTTCGAAACGTTTTTCCAGCCGCCGCCGTCGAACGGTTTCAAAAACGCGGGCAGGCCGATGTAATCAATGATGCCTTGCCAATCCATCGGAAACGCCAGGTTGCGCAAACTCTCGCTGACGATGCCTTCGATGTAATCCTTCTGCGGCAACAGCACGGTCTTCGGGATCGCGACGCCGAGCTTCTGGCCCAGCGAATAGTTGAAAAACTTGTCGTCGGCCGACCACCAGAACGGATTGTTAATTACTTTCGTGCCCTCGAGCGCCATCCGCTTCAGCGTGGCTCGATAAAACGGCACTTCATGCGAAATTCGGTCGATGACCAGATCGTACTGCGGCGGGTCATCGTAACGAACGCCGTCGAGCTTGATGTACTCGGCTACGACGTCTCCGCCCTTTTCATTAATGCGGTTGATAATTGCCTCGGGAAACGTCTTTTCCCGGCCTACCAGAACTCCCACACGCTTCATTTGTGTTGCGTTATCCTTTCTGCAAAAACGAAGCAAAATACCTGCGGCGGTGTTGCTTGTCAAACGCCCCAAGACACGGCTACAATTCGTCTCTCCCTAGTGTCTGCCTGGAATCCAAGGAGAAATGCTACTTTTGTTTCGCGCACCTTTGGCCCTCATTCTGCTCTGCAAGCTCTTGGTCGTATTGCCACTAGTCGGGTCTAACCCGGCGGCGGCAACTCCGCAAGAGCCGGCTAAACCACAGGAAACCAAGCCGCAAGAGGCTAAGCCGCAGGAGGCTAAGCCCATCGATCCGAAGGCGGACGTGAAGTTCACGGCCGAGCAGATCGTGGAGTCGGTGATCCTCGTTTACGGTACGCGGCCGGCCCTCGAGCACATTCGCCGGAACGGTATCGAACGCGGCAAGATAACGCGCTTCAACAACGAGGGAAACCCTGAAGAAACCAATTACGAGCGCCGTTTTGTCAGGGGCGACAACCTCGATAAAGACAAGATTCGGCTCGATCAGAAGCTGCCGACGATGGAATATTCGTTGATTTTCGACGACGGCAAACTCTGGGGCCTGATCAACGGCGCGTCCTTCACACCGCGACAGGACGCCACCCTCGATTTCATTTCGCAACATCATCACAGCATCGACTCGCTGCTGCGTTACAAGGAATGCGGTTCGACGATTTCGCTCGTCGGCAGAGACCAGCAGAAGGGGTTGGACCTGTACGTGATCGATCTCACGGACAAAGAGCAGCGCAAAACGCGTTACTACATCAGCGCCCGTTCGCTGCGCGTGCTTTGGCTGGATTACGATGAAGGCACGCCGGGCGGGATTGCGATCAAGTACACGCGAAAGTTTCTGGATTATCGCATCGTCCAGCAGACGCTTGTGCCGTACCGGATCGTTCTGACTGCGAACGGCCGTGAAAGTCAGGAAACGCGCGTCCTCACGATCACCTACGGCGTCAAAGTCAGCGATTCCATCTTCAAAAGCCCCGAAGCCTAGCTAGTCAACGCCGAGGTCATGGCCTAGCCGATCAAACGCCGAAGGCGTTCGCCAGTTTCAGCCCAGGGTTGTTTCAACCCTGGGGATCACAAGCAACAAAGGCGAAGAACTCTGAAGGAGTTCGCGAGGGCGCGTCGCCAACGCTTTCAGCGTTTGCGATCTTCTTTCTTTTTGTTTCCCCAAGGTTGCAAAGCCAACCCTGGGCTGAAAATTAGCGAACACCTTCGGCGTTCCGCAAGCCAGATAACGGCGTTCTTTGCGGAACCGAGGCCGAGGCGGGGCGTGTATGCCTTCGGTTGTCGCCGGGGTATCGCTATAATCACAACTCCGTCGGCCAGATTGTTTTTGAGCCTGCCTGCCTGATGAACACGTTGACTACCATCGATGAGCTGGCTTTCGCGCCGAGCTTGCCACAGGAGCCGTTGGAGGACAGAACCTCCGATCATGCCTTGCTGGAAGCCACCCGGAGCGGAGACCAGGACGCCTTCGCTGAGTTAGTCAGCCGTTACCGGAACCAGATCACGAGCTACATCTATCGCATGACCAGCGATTACGACGGCGCCGTCGATCTGGCTCAGGAAACCTTTGTGAGGGTCTATCGCGCGAGGGATCGTTATCAACGAAGTTATGCTTTCTCGACTTACATCTATCGCATCGCGACCAACCTGGCGATCAGCGAACTGCGCAAACGCAAACGGCGCAAGCTCGTTTCGTTGACCGGGTTTTTCCAGCCGAATGACGGCGGCGAGGCGCAAGAACTGAATCCGCCCGACGGCCGTCCGTTGCAAGACTCGGAACTCGTCGACGCGGAACGCCGCAACGCGGTGCAACGAGCAATCGGCACGCTGCCCGAGAAATATCGCGCGCCACTGATTTTGCGCGACGTTGACGGCCGCAGTTACGACGAGATCGCCTCGATTCTGGAAACGAGTGAAGGCACAGTGAAGTCGAGAATCAGCCGTGCGCGAGGATTCCTGCGCGAAAAGATGCGGGCTTATTTATGAGGTAATTATGAGAGATAAACGATGTGAACCTGTTCGCCGCGAGCTCGAGGAGCTGATGCTCGGCGACGACTACAGCGTGGCCACCAACGGGCACTTGCAAACGTGCCCCGACTGTCGCGACTTTCAACGGCAGCAGACAAAGCTGCGGCAGATCGTCGGCAGTCTCGGAACGGTAAACGCTCCGGCGGATTTCGATTTCCGGTTACGCGCACGGCTGGCGGCTGATTCCGAAACGCCGAGTTTTCGCTTCTGGACTTTTACAGTGAAGGGTCTTGCGACGGCGGCGGTGCTGGTCGTGTTCGGTGTTGGCGCGGTGGTGGTTTGGCAACGTTCGCACGGGCCGCAACCTGCGACAGTGGCAGTTACGACGCCGCCGGTTGAAGAGCCGATTCGACGCGAAGAACCGAATCCCACCGTACACTATTCAATACAAAATCACGACACGATTCCGGCCGTTGCTGACAACCAAACTCCGCCGCGACGAAGGTCCGATCGCCCGCGCTTAGCCAGCACGCCGAAACGAACGGTTAGCTCGATCGACTTCAGCAGTGAGCGTGCGAATGTCGTGAGCAACACGCGCCCTGCAATCAACAACGCGCCGGTGTTTCCGATCGAAGCTTCGGTGCAGTCATTCAGGATTTCACTCGACGACGGCCGCGGCAACGAGCGAACGATTTCATTGCCGACCGTCAGCTTCGGTTCGCAGCGTATGCTGCCGACGGCGAATCAATCGTCTCTCACAGGTGCATGGTAATAACGATTAAGTAAGATGTACTTCAGAATGTTCAAACAAACGGCGACCATCGCGGCCCTCGCATTATGTTGTTCGGTGACAATGGCCCAAACACCGGCGCCTTCACCGAAGAAGCCGGCGCCGCAGGTGCGCGTCACGCAAGCACGTCCGGCGCCGCAGGTTGTGACGATCGTCCATCGTTTGAATGGTCTGAAAATGTTTCGTTCGCTGCTGCGCTCGCAACAGCAGGTGCAGGCTGTCAACAGTCTCCAATCGGGATTCAACCTGACGGACGACGTACACACCAACGTCATCGCCGGACTCGCAATGGACGACGGCGAAACCATCGCTGCGTGGCTGCCCGAAGCCAACCTGGAGTTTGCGCCGCCCGGTTTCCCGGCTTCATTTGGTGAGTCGCAATTTCCGGATTTCAAGTTCCGTCTTTCCGAACCACCCGACGTGTCGGTGATTGGACCAGACGGCAAACCGATGCCGGCGAAATACGTCGGCTTCGACGCCACGACCGGTCTTTCGATCCTGCGGCTCGACGAAAAGAATTTGGTTCCGGCAATCGTTGTGAAAGACGAGCCCGTGACCGTTGGTGAGAATGTCGTGCTCTTTGGTCCTGAGCCGGTCACGAACACGCAGTCGCTGGCGGACAACAACCTTTACGTTCGCATCGGATCCATCGAGGGGCAAATACAGAAATTGCTGCCCGCGCCGACCGGCGAAGTCGCGCGATTACGGGTTAGTGCGCCACGGCTTTCACAGGCGAACATCGGAGGCGTTGCACTCAACGAAGCCGGTGAGACTATCGGGATCGTCGATGGGTTATTGGGAAACGAAGCGACCGTACTGCCGACGGCGTCGATCCGGCGCGCGGCGCAACGTGTGCTCGAACGCCGTTCGAGTGTGCCTCGACCGTGGCTCGGAGTTAAAGGTGAGGCAGTGGCGGCGCTCCAGGTCAATCAGTTTCTGCTTCATGGTTGGGCGGCGGATCGTGCGGCTAGTTTGGCCGGAGAACATCGCGGGATTTTGCTGACGTCGATCGTCCCGGGTAGTCCCGCGGCCCAGGCTGCACTGCGTGCGGGCGACGTGATTCTCAAAGTCGACGACAAGGAAATTCAGAACGCCGACGACTTCACGTACTGGTTGGACCAGGCTGGTCCGAGCAATTCAGTGCGCTTCACCGTAGCACGTCCTGATAAACCTGCTGCGGAGCCGTTGAACGTGAACTTGGGTGGCATTCTCGATCCGGCTGCGGGTTTTGGTTTTCGCAATCGCTTTCCGTTGGGCAAGGGACTTTCGCTAATCGAACAAGGTGCTGAAACCATTACTTTGAGAGCCGCGGTGGCTTTGCAGCTTGGAACAACAGCGGGTCTGCTCGTCGTTTACGTCGAACCATCCACGCCCGCCGCGGAAGCCGGTCTACAACCCGGCGATGTGATTCAGTCAATCGACGGTAAACCCATCTCCGCCCTGAACCGCGCGACACCATTGAAGCCGCCGATGACGCTGCAAGTCATGCGCGCAAAACAGAAGCTCACGATCAAACTTTCGCCTCAAACCAAGCAACAGTAAACCATCCACAGATTACACAGATTTCTGCGTAATCTGTGGATGGCTTTCTGTGTTACGCTAGGCGCCTCATGTTCCCAGAGGCTGTCGCGCGCTATCACGACCTGCTCGCCGACCACGATTTAGCTGAAAGTTCACGCGCCACGCTCGACCAGGGCCTGGAACGCGCGAAGCTCATCTTCGGTGGCCGGCGGCTTTCACCTTATCTGCGTCCACACTTTGTCACCGAAACAGACTTCGCTCGCATCATCCAGATTTGCGAGACCGTCTGGTCTGCGATTCAGAAAGTGAAAGACGCCGCCGTCAACGACGACCAGATCGTTGCCGACCTCGGCCTAACCGACATCGAACGCGAACTAGTCGCGATCGATCCGGGTTACAAAGCCGTCTCGCCAACCGCACGGCTCGACTCGTTTCTAACTACAGCTCGTTACAGTTTTGTCGAACTCAACGGCGAGAGTCCCGCGGGAATCGCGTACGCCGATGCGGCTTATGACATCTTCTCGTCACTACCGGTGATGAAAGAGTTTGCCAAACAGTACAACGTGCGGCCGCTCTACGGCAGGCAATTCATGCTCGACGTTCTGCTCAGTTCGTACGAGGAATACCTCGGACACAAACCGGAACGTCCGCCGACGATCGCGATTGTCGATCTGCCGGGCGTACCGACGGTCAGCGAGTTTGAACTGTTCAGGGATTTCTTCTTGAGCTCCGGCTATCCTTCAGTGATCTGTACGCCGCAGGAGTTGGAGTTCAGCAACAATCGCCTCTCGGTAAACGGCCAACAGATCGACATTGTCTACAAACGGCTGCTGGTAAACGAATACTTGCCGGTCATGCAGGACTATCCCGCGCTGCTGAACGCCTACCGCGCCGGCGCGATCTGCATGGTCAACAGTTTTCGTTCGAAACTGATCCACAAGAAAGCGCTCTTCGCCGTACTGACGAGATACCGTTACGCGTCGCTCTTCAACGCAGCCGAACTCGCAGCGATTCGCGCGCACGTTCCCTGGACGCGCATCGTCAGAGACGAAGCCTCGCATTACGGCAACGAAGAGATCAACTTACTGGAGTACATACGCCAAAACAGTCAACGGCTGGTCCTTAAGCCAAACGACGACTACGGCGGGCACGGGATCACGATCGGTTGGAACGTGGACCAATCCGAATGGGACGCCGCCATCGAACAAGCGCTGGCGAATGGTGATTATCTAGTTCAGGAACGCGTGCCGACAGCTCGCGAGACTTTTCCGGCATTGACCGAGGACGGCCGTGTCGAGTTTGCCGAACAACTGGTAGATCTCGACCCACTCCTGTTTAATGGCAAAGTCGGTTCGGCATTCACTCGCCTGTCCTACACCGAACTGGCAAACGTGAGCTCCGGCGGCGGCATGGTGCCGACCTACATCGTCAGCCAAAAATGACGAAACAGGGTACAATTCATGCCACAAAGAGGCACAAACCCAAAAGATTCTGCATACACTTTTGTGCTTCTTCGTGGCTCTGAACCGGACTTTGGACGCACACTGAGAAGGAGCATTCCGTGGCCGACGATCGCGACGAGGTTTTCGAAACGCAGGAAGAGCGCCGCGCTCACGACCGCACCCGTCTGATCGTGGATGTGTTTTTCGATGGACACGACGTCACCGGCGTGGCGAGCACGAAAGACATCAGTGTCGGCGGACTGTACCTGAACACGCAGACCGTGATTCCGCAAGGCGCGATGCTTCTGGTGAGAATACCTTTCCGTCCGGACGCTGAGGTCGTGTGCCGCGCGGAAGTGATTTACAGTGAACCCGGCCGCGGCGTCGGCCTGCGCTTTCGCGACGTCACCGACGAAGGCCGTGCAGTGCTGGAGCGCGAAGTTTCGAAGAATGCGTGACGCGGATGCAGTCGTGACGTGGAACACGCTGCCGGTTGCGACGCGCGAGTTGTTGGCGGGAAAACTGACCGGTCTGTGGAACGCGACGAGCGATGCGGCGGCTTTTGATTCGTGGCCGCTCGATAAGAAACAGGCACTGCTCTTGCTGGTCGATCGGTTATACGCGAAGGGGTTGTGGAGCCTGGTCAAGCGTGTGACTAACGTTTATGGTGAAGGCGGCGTCGGGCTGGAGTTTGAAGCGTGGCCGATGATTCAATCGACTCTGTCGCGCCGGCGTGACTTTACGCGCCGCTTCGCCAATCACAACGACACGCACGGCGGTTTTTACGAGAAGGATCGCGGCACGGCAATCCTGCACTTTCTTTTTCAGGAAGGCGAACCGCGCCGCTGGTACGTACACTTCGATCTTTACAGCCCGGTTCACTCGCCGGGCAGCGCTCTGAAACACTTTCGTCACGAAATGCTGGGCAAGATCAAGCCGGACTGGCGCACGATCGCCAAACATTTGAATCCGCCAATTACGAGTAGCTAATGATAGCCACGAGGGCCCCTGTATGTTCGATCAATTTACGCTAGGTATCGAAGAGGAATTTCAAATCGTCGACCCGCAAACGCGCGAACTGCGCTCGCACGTCGCCGAGATCCTCGAAGAAGGCAAGATGCTGCTCGGTGAGCAGATCAAGCCGGAAATGATTCAGTCGATGGTGGAGGTTGGGACCGGAATTTGTCGCAACATCCAGGAAGCGCGCGAAGATATCACGCGTCTGCGCAGCATCATCGCCGGACTCGCAAAAAAGAACGGGCTGGTGATCGTCGCCGCCTCAACGCACCCGATCTCGCGTTGGCAGGATCAGGAAATTTTCGACGACGAACGTTACGAGTTGCTGGTCCAGGAACTGCAAACCGTCGCTCGTTCGCTTTTGATCTTCGGCCTTCACGTTCACGTCGGCATGGCCGATCGCGAGCGCGCGATTCATATCATGAACGCGGCGCGTTATTTTCTGCCGCACATACTCGCGCTCTCCACGTCGTCGCCGTTCTGGATGGGCCACAACACGGGACTCAAATCCTATCGCACGGAAGTCTTCAAACAGTTTCCGCGCACCGACATTCCCGATCACTTCGATTCGTACAGCGGTTTTCAACGCTACGTTAACCTGCTCGTGAAGACCGGATGCATCAACGACGGTAAGAAGATCTGGTGGGACATCCGTCCGCATCCGTACTTCCCAACGCTGGAGTTTCGCATCTGCGACATTCCCACGCGCGTTGACGACACAATAGCGATCGCAGCGTTGTTCCAGGCGATCGTTGCGAAGCTGAACAAATTGATCGATAAGAATCTCGGCTTCCGGCTCTATCGTCGTATGTTGGTTCAGGAGAACAAGTGGCGCGCGGTGCGTTACGGGCTGGAGGGCAAAATGATCGACTTCGGCAAGGAGACCGAAGTGCCGGTTAAGGATCTGGTGCTGGAGTTACTGGAGTTTGTCGACGATGTGGTTGATGAACTCGGTTCGCGAAAAGAGATCAATCACGTTCACACGATTCTGGAACGCGGCACGTCAGCGGATCGGCAACTTCAGGTCTACCGCGAGACGAACGATCTGAAAGCCGTGGTGGACGATCTGATTAAGTTGACGATGGAGAACGTTCCGGAGAGTCAGCCGATCACGGCGCCAAGACCGACGACGACCGCTTCGACGATCGCTAAGTAATCCACAGATTACGCAGATTTTCTGTTGAGGTAGTATTGCCAGAGCATGCGTGCGGCGACTGCGCGATGCGGTCGCCACGCTTCGGCGATCAGTTCTAGTTGGTCAGGCGAGGGTCTTCGTGGCAAGGCTTTGAGTTCTTTGATCGCAACTGCCAGCGCTAAATCTCCGGCAGGCCAAATATCCGCGCGACGCATCGCCATCAGCAAATAAATATTCGCGCTCCACAACCCGATCCCTTTTATCTCGGTTAATCGAACGAGCACCTGGTCGTCGCTCAGCCTCGAAAGACTCTGTAACTTTAACCGTCCACCAACCAGCGACTCCGACAGATCCAGCAAATAACTCGACTTCTGCCGCGTCACACCGAGAGCCCGCAACCCTATATCGCCAAACTCCAGAAAGCGTTCCGGCGTGAACGGCTGAATGTTAGTTTCCAGCCGCACCAACATCGACCGCGCCGAACTCAGCGAGACCTGTTGTTCGAGGATTATATGGACCAGCGTGCGAAACCCGGCGGCGCGTTGCCACAGCGGTGGATCGCCGTACCTGGCGTGAATGTTTGCGAGTAGTCGATCGCGAGCGGCGAGCTCACGCGCCGCCAACGCAAGAGTCTTCTGCGTCAGCGTTGGTTGCAACATTTAGCCACAAAGAGCCACAAAAAGCACAAGAAGCACAAAACTGCTCAGAAAGACCTTTGTGCTTCTTCGTGGCTTCAATTCGTCGCGAGGATCAGGAAGTTTTCAAACAGGATGCGGCCGTCGCGCGAATGGTTCGGATGCTCCCAACGCGTGCGGCTCTTGTTCCAGTCTTCAAACGACTTCTCGAGATGAAACTGAACCGTGTAGATCAGTTGCCCCTCGGTGCGTTTGACCATCATCTGATTGCGGCAGAGATACGACGTCGCCAATAACTGAAAACCCTCAGGCACGCGATCGAGTTGCAGGCCGTGGTTCTGCCAGACGTGAAGAATGCGCGAACCCTTTGCATCCTTAGGCGTCTCACAAACCGCGATGTTCGTGAAGATCGGATCGTCTGGTTCGGTGATGCGCACGTAACGATACTGGTACTCCTGCGGACGGCCGGCACGTTGTTCGTGCTGTTCGAGATTCGCAAGCGTCACCACGCGCGCGCCGAAGCTCATACCGACGAGTTGATGACCACCACAGATCGCCAGCACGGGTATTTTCGTCGTGCGAATGAAACTGCCGAAGTTATCGAGAATGGATTGCTGGTAATAATCAAAATCACGCAACGTGCCGCTGAGCACGATCGCGTCGGGCGCGAATTCCGCCGCGGCTTTCGCGAGGTCTGCAACGTGCGCTACACGCGTCTCCGGTTCTTTCACGAGTCGCGCGATGTTGGCCAGAATGTTTTCGACCGCCATGCCGGCGATCAAGCGTTCGCGTCTGAGTTCGGCGGCGAGCGCGGCGCCCCACTCGGTGCGCGCCACTTCCGAAAGATCGTGTTCGTCGCGGAGCAGGTTGTCGATCACCAGCACGCGCGCTTTTTCAATTCGCTGCGCGACCGGCTCGTAGCGACAGAACGTTTGCTGGTTAAAAGGAAAGGGAAGCGAAGCCGAGAACTCGGCCGGTTGCGTTATGGGGGATATTTCAAGCAGTTCCTGGGTCATTTTTATCGGTTACGTGTCGTTAATTTAAACTCCGGAATTTTCGTGCCCGCGCCCGCCGCGGCGATATCCGCGCGAATCTCAGCAACTAGCGAGCCACGCACACGATTCTTGAAGCTGGTGCTCTTTGCCTTGGCCTCCTGGTCAACCAGCAACAACATTCTATACCACGACGACTCCAATTCGTCCGCCAATTGCGAGATCTTCGTAATATCGTAGGGAACTGCGACGTCCTTCGTGCCCAACCGCGCAAACACCGAAAGGTATCTCGCCGTCGCCAAATCCGGGCACAGCAGCCGCTTGCGACCGACTTTCAACTCGACACCCAACAATGTGTGCTGGATGAGAACACGTTTCGGGCTTCCTTCGAGCGCAAAGTGATACGAGCGCGTGCGCAGCTTGAGAATCCGCTCGCGATAGATTCGGGGCAGCCAGGCTTCGCCGAGAAGTTCGCGAATCTGTTGCGCGCAGGCTTCGACAGTCACCGCTATTTCTGCGTTTTAAAGGCGGATTCCTGAGACACAATCTTCGTCTGGAGCGCGTTGATGACGCGGCCCGGAAAGACGCCGAGATAAAGCACGCCAAGCACCGTCAGCACCAGCGCTACCGCCACGCTCGCCGGAATGCGCGGCGCTTGCCACGCGGTAGTTCGTTCGCCAAAGAACATCACGATGAGCAGGCGCAGGTAGTAGTAAGCCGACACCGCTGTGTTGAGCACGCCGATGACGACCAGCACGTAATAGCCCTGCTCGATCGCCGCGCCAAAGACCATGATCTTTCCCATGAACCCGGCAGTCAGTGGCATGCCTAACAAACTCAGCATGAACAGACTCAGCGAGAATGCCAGTACGGGCGATTGGAAACCGATGCCGCTGTAGTCTTCGAACGAAGTCCGCCGATCGCCGCTGCGCGCGATTATCTGCACCACCGCAAACGCGCCGAGGTTCATCACCGCGTAAGTGAGCAGGTAGAACATGACCGCGGTGATCGCTGCGTTGCGTTTCGCGGGATCGGTAGCCGCACCGGCGGCAACAAAACCTACAAGCGCGTAACCCGCGTGTGCGATCGACGAATACGCGAGCATTCGTTTGACGTTGGTCTGCACGATTGCGACGACGTTGCCGAGCGTCATCGTGAGGATCGCCATCACGGCGAGCGTGCTGACCCACGTTTGATGAAGACTGCCGGCCGTCGCACTCGAAGTAGAAACAACAAACGGCAGACCGAAGATAAACACGCGCATGAACGCCGCGAATCCCGCGGCCTTCGGACCCGCGGCCATGAACGCTGTCACCGGCGTGGGCGCACCTTCGTAAACGTCCGGCGTCCAGATGTGAAACGGCGCGGTCGCGATCTTGAAACCAAAACCGACGAGCATCATCGCGGCGCCGGCGTAGAGCAGCGCGGGATACTGTGCGTCGCTAATGCGGCTGGCAATCTCGGCGATGTTGGTTGTTCCCGGAACGATTCTGCCGCCTCCGCCCAGATCGACAACCGACGTGGCGCCGTAGACGAGCGCGATGCCGTAAAGCAGAAACGCAGACGAGAACGAACCGAGAATGAAATACTTCAACGACGATTCGTTCGAACGAATGTCAGTGCGGCGGAAACCGGCGAGCACGTAAGTGGCGATCGAGAGAATTTCGAGACCGAGGAAAATGATCACGAGATCGTTACCCGAAGCCATCAGCATCATGCCGACGGTCGCAAACAAGAGTAACGAATGAAACTCACCAGCCGGAAGTTGTTCGCTCTCGGCCCACACGATGGAAAGCAACAGCGTGAGCGCGGAAACGAGCAGGAAGATCAGCGTGAAGCCAAGACGCAGTTCGTCGAGCACGATCATGCCGTTGAAGGCATCTGCTGAAGGCGTTCCGTTGGCCCAAAGACAGATACTCACCGCGGCGGCGATGACCAGTCCAACGAGCGAGACGCCGCCCGTGATCCAGCGTTGCGTTGGACGCGCGAAAGCGTCGATCAGCATCACGATGACCGCCGCGGCGCAAACGATCACCTCGGGCGCGATTAACGACCAATTGATAATCGGCATCATCGCTGCGGCTCGTCCTTCCTGGCTGGTTCCAGTTCGGCGGTGGTGTAAGAGCCGCCACCCTTCTGCTGGTTAACGCGTTCGCGAATCGCCGCGATGGCCGGTTGCGATCGATCGAGAAACACTCGCGGGTAAACTCCCATGAACAACATCAAAAACAGCAACGGCAACAACAGTCCGAGTTCGCGGCTGTTAAGATCCTTCAGCTTCGCATTCTCCGGATTCGTAACCTCGCCAAACAGAACGCGCTGCAACATCCACAACATGTAAACCGCGGCCCAAATGACGCCGGTAGCCGCGAACATCGTCGTAAGCTTTGGCCAGCTCACTGCGGTCGAGGTCCACGTTCCAATCAGGATGAAGAACTCACCGACAAACCCGTTCAGGAACGGCAGACCGATTGACGACAGCGATGCGATCACAAACAATGTCGAGAACCACGGCATCGGCGTCGCTAACCCGCCAAATTCGCTGATCGCGCGCGTGTGACGCCGTTCGTAAATAAATCCGACAAACAGGAAGAGCGCCCCCGTCGAGACGCCGTGATTCAGCATCTGGTAAAGCGCGCCTTGCATGCCGAGTTCGGTAAACGAGAACAACCCGAGCACGACGAATCCCATGTGACTAACAGACGAATACGCGACGAGCCGTTTGACGTCCGGTTGGACCATCGCGACGAGCGCGCCGTAGATGATTCCGATCACCGCGAGGATGATTATGTAGGGCGCGAAAGCGCGCGCTGCCTCGGGAAACAACGCGAGGTTGAATCGCAGCAGTCCGTACGTTCCCATCTTCAGCAACACGCCGGCGAGAATCACAGAGCCAGCGGTGGGCGCTTCAGTGTGCGCGTCGGGCAGCCACGTGTGCAGCGGAAAC
>DATELP010000007.1:0-14317 GCA_035276425.1 Pyrinomonadaceae bacterium | reverse complement strand
CTTTGCGTAACTGCGGCGCCATGGTCGGCGTCGTGCGACTGCCAAACGTTCCCATGTCGAACGGCGTCAAATCCGTATCGCCCATCACCAGTCGAACCGTCGAAAGCGGCACGTGCAACTCTTCCGCGACGGCCTGCGCCAACGACGTACGAATGTTCTGCCCAAACTCAACCTTGCCTGTATAAACAATCACCGATCCGTCTTGATCGACCTGTATCCAGGCGCCAATCTCCTGCGGCAACTCACGATCAAATCCCTGTTCTTCCTGCCCGACGAGATGAGTCAGCGGCACCAACAGCGCGATCCCGGTACTGAACACCTTCAGAAACTGGCGCCGATCGAACCTGAAGTTATAAAACGGATCTTCGTCGAGCTCGTATCGTTCGACTTCCGGAAGGTCGTTCATTCCGCGCCTCCCTTCTGTCCGGATGCCATCTGAATTGCTGCAATGATCCGCAGGTACGTGCCACAGCGGCAGACGTTTCGATCCATGTGCCGCACGATCTGCTCGCGCGTGGGTTTCGCGTTCTTACTGAGCAGCGCCACGCTCGACATGATCATGCCAGGCGTGCAGTAGCCACACTGCATTGCGTCGGCTTCCAGGAACGCCTCCTGCACCGGATGCAGTTGGCCGTCCTTCTCGAGCCCTTCAATTGTCGTGATTTTCTTGTTGGCGACCCTGCCGACCGGCGTGACACAAGAGCGCGTTTGCTGTCCGTCGACGAGCACGGTACACGCGCCGCACTGCGCTTCTCCACAACCGTATTTCGTTCCCGTCAGATCGAGATCGTTGCGCAGCACGCTCAACAAGCTCGTCTGCGGGTGGACGTCTACGGTCAACTTCTTCCCATTGACAGTCAGCGCCGTGACATTGCCCATGTTTGCCAAACCTCCCGCATTGGTCGTTTGGCTGGCAATTGTATAACTCGCCCATCGCCACAAAGAAGCACAAAAGGTGTTAGTGAGACCTTTTGTGCTTCTTTGTGGCTAGTTAGAGCTATTCTGAGTG
Source organism: Pyrinomonadaceae bacterium (assembly GCA_035276425.1). Taxonomy (GTDB): domain Bacteria; phylum Acidobacteriota; class Blastocatellia; order Pyrinomonadales; family Pyrinomonadaceae; genus PSRF01. The sequence goes on along the minus strand of DATELP010000007.1, from coordinate 13,308 downwards.
ATTCTTATCACCAAAGCCGTGCCGGCTACGACACACTTCACACACAGTTGCCTCTTCCGTGTTGTCGATCCGATGTTGCACCGGCGTCAGTGTCCGCAGGTACGTGAAGATCGCTTTGAGATCCTCGTCAGTCATGTTGCGGAAATAACCCCACGGCATGACCGAGTTGAGTTTGCGCGCGCCGACTTGCCCTGTGCGCAACGTCTTTACAAACAACGCTTCGTCGTAATAGGAAATGCCCGAAGCATCCGGCGTGATGTTGGCGCTAGTGACTTCACCCCACGGACCTTTGAAGCGCATACCACCGCCAAACGCGAGCTGCATCATCGGCTGGCCCTGTTTGTTCATCGGCGTGTGACACGACATGCAATTTCCCAACGTCACGAGATATTTTCCACGCTCCACTTGGTTCGCCATGTTCGGCCCGTTCACGCGCTCAGTGATCGGCTGATGCGGCGGCAGACTCCCTTTCACTACTTCAGGCAACATCGTCTTCGGCACTAAATTGCGCACGGGATCGATCGAGCGCAGATAGACCACAACCGACGCGAGATCCTCGTCAGACATCGAGCGGAAGTTCATGTACGGCATCATCGGAAACAGCCGACGGCCATCGTGACCGATGCCTTCGCGAATCGCGCGCGCAAACTGTTCGTCGGTCCAATTACCGGCGCCGGTTTCGCGATCGGGTGTGATGTTGGGCGCGACCAGCCATTCCATTCCGTCTTCGATGAAGACTGTTCCCGCGCCTTTCTTGCCGTGTTTTGGTTGCGCTCCCGGTCTTTCCCAATCAACTTCCGAATGGCACTGGAAACAATGAGCTGGTCCTTCGACCAAATAGCGTCCACGGTCCAGGCGCGCGACTGTCGGGTTGAATTTCAACGGGACCACGCGCGGTGTTGGCGTGCCTTCGCGCGTTGAGTACCCCACTGAAAGAAACATGCCGATCAGCGCCAGCGCGACCAGCGACATTTCGACGAACCATTTCCCGCGTTGCCGTTGCATGGCTCCGGTTCTCCTGCCATCCGAGTTCTACGGGAGCAGCCTTGCGACTACTCCCGACTCAGATAGCGTAAAACCGGGGCGATTTGTGTCAGGGATTTTTAGCGAAAACTATCCGTGGCGCGGATGAGTGCGTCCATGATGCCGGGTTCGAAGGCCGCGTGACCGGCGTCGGGAATGACTTTCAGATCGGCTTCGGGCCACGCGCGGTGCAGGTGCCACGCGCTCATGAACGGGCAAACGATGTCGTAACGACCGTGTACGATCACGCCCGGAATGTGTCGTATGCGATCAACGTTCTCGATCAGGTAGTTGTTGGTGTCGAAGAAACAGTTGTTCACGAAGTAGTGACACTCAATGCGCGCCAAAGCGATCGCCTTGTCGGGTTCGCTGAACTGGTCGATCAGATCCTGATCCGGCAGGAGTTTCAAAGCGCTTCCTTCCCAGATGGACCACGCGCGCGCTGCTTCCAGTCGCACTGACTCGTCATCGCTCGTCAAACGTTTATAGTAAGCGCGGATCATGTCGCCGCGTTCTGCTTCGGGAATGATTTGTACGTACTTGTCCCAGCCGTCGGGAAAGATCGCGCTCGCGCCCTGGCTGTCTTCGTAAAACCAGCGAATCTCTTCAGGGCGGCACAGAAAGATGCCGCGCAACACAAGTCCGCGCACTCTTTGCGGATGCGTTTCAGCGTAGGATAACGCGAGTGTGCTGCCCCACGAGCCGCCAAACACGAGCCACTGATCGATGCCAAACTGTTCGCGGATCGTTTCGATGTCCTGGACCAGATGCCAGGTCGTGTTGTCTTCGAGTGATGCGTGTGGAGTGCTTTGGCCGGAGCCGCGTTGGTCGAAAAGAATTATGCGGTAAGCATTTGGATCGAAAAAACGGCGGTAGTTCGGGACCAGTCCCGCGCCTGGACCACCGTGTAAAAAGACAACGGGCTTGCCGTTGGGCGTGCCGCATTGTTCGTAGTAAAGATCGTGAACAGCGGACACTTTGATGTGCCCGCTGTCATAGGGTTCTATTTCGTCGTAAAGGGTTCGCAGTGTTTCCATGTTGCTGCGATTATCCCGTGTGCAACAAAGAAGCACAAGCAGGCGGTTATTTTGCGATGGCGGTGTTTTGGAATGCGGCGATGGTCCAGCCAGAGGTTTCCTTCGTCATGAAGAGAGTAATCATCGCGTCCTGGATCAAAGACGGGGCTGAGCTTCCGCGTTCACCTTTGACGTGAACCACGGCCACGTCGGGACGCAGAAAACGGATCTGTTGCACTGTCAATTTGAGCATAGTGTCCTTGAAAATCGTGTCGAAGATCCGTTGATGTTGACTCTCGATGATCGCGCGGCCCTTGATATAGCTGCCGTTGATGACGACGTAATCCGCATCCTCGGCAAACGGTTTCGCGAATGTCGCTCCGCTTTTTGTGTTCCAACCAGTCTCCAACTGTTTGACTGCTTCGCGCAGTGCCGACTCGTCGGCGGCGTGATTGTTCTGCGCGTTAGCGCTGAGTGCGAAGAGTGTTACGAGGGCGAGTGTGACAAGTAGCTTCATTTTTCCTCCAAAGGTTGCGAAATATCGCTCATCTCAGTAAGCGACGAATTGCAGGAAAAGCGGCCACGGATGATGTAGAATGCGCGGCGCTTTGCGAGAAGACGTCACCCAACTACTCGCCGCCTGGGGTAAAGGCGATAAATCCGCGCTGGATAAACTGCTTCCTCTCGTCCACGCTGAACTGCGCCGCATCGCGCGCCGCCAGATGAGCCAGGAGCGCGACGGCCATACGCTGCAAGCCACGGCGTTGGTCAACGAAGCGTACATGAGACTCGCCGGTCAGCAAGGATTTGAATGGCAGAACCGCGCGCACTTCTTCGCCGTATGTGCGCAAGTGATGCGTCACGTTTTGATCGATCACGCACGCGCGCACGCGCGCGACAAACGCGGCGGCGGCGCGGTCCACGTCTCACTCGACGAAGCCGCGATGCTCGCCGGTCAGCCGGCGGAAAACTTTCTCGCGCTCAACGACGCTTTGGGTTTTCTCGAAAGCGTCGATCCGCAGAAGGGCAAGATCGTCGAGTTGCGCTACTTCGGCGGCTTGAGTGTCGATGAAACCGCGGAAGTCTTGAACATCTCACCACGAACGGTCCGACGCGAGTGGCAACGCTCCAAAGCGTGGCTATTACGCCTCATCACTGAAGGACTTACAGATGAAACCCGACGATTGGCGCAAAGTTGACGAACTCTTCGACGCCGCACTCGAGCACGATCCGAAAGATCGCGCGTCCTTTCTCGATCGAGCGTGCGGCAGCGATCGCGAACTGCGCCGTGAAGTCGAAAAGATGCTCGCGTTCGATCGACAGGCCGAGGACTTCATCCAAACAGACGTTTTCAGCGTCGCCGCAAAATTGATCGGCGAGCCACCGCTGAAGAGATCCGCATCGATCACTTCTGACTCGATCGACAACGCCCGGTTCATACCCGGCGACGTTCTCGCCGATCGCTATCGCATCGTCGGACTGCTGGGCCGCGGCGGCATGGGCGAGGTTTATCGCGCCGACGATCTCAAACTCAAACAACCCGTGGCCCTCAAGTTTCTGCCCGAGTCGCTTACGGCAAACGGTCCGGCGCTCGCGCGCTTCTATCGTGAAGTGAGCGTCGCACGGCAGATCTCGCATCGTCACGTTTGCCGTGTTTATGACGTCGCCGAGTTCGAAGGTCAACATTTCATTTCGATGGAGTTCGTGCGCGGCGAAGAACTCGCGTCGTTACTGAAACGCATCGGTCGTCTGCCACAAGCGAAAGCCATCGAAGTCGCGCGGCAACTCTGCGCCGGTCTCGCTGCCGTACACGAACGCGGCGTGCTGCATCGCGATCTGAAACCCGCGAACATCATGCTCGACGAGCACGGCGATGTGCGCATTACCGATTTCGGCATTGCCGCACTCGCGGAAGAGTTGGACCAACGCGAGTCAATGGCCGGCACGCCCGCGTACATGTCGCCGGAACAACTCGAAGGCCACGAGTTGACGACGAAGAGCGACATCTATTCGCTCGGTCTCGTGCTTTACGAGATATTCACCGGCAAGCGGGCTTTTGAAGCGTCGACGTTACCGGAGTTGATCAACCTGCGACGCAGCGACACGACGCCTACGAGTCTCGGCGAACTCGTTCCCGAACTCGATCCGCTGGTCGAGCGCGTCGTCTTTCGTTGTCTCGAACGAGACGCGGCGAAGCGTCCCGCGGCGGCGTTGCAAGTTGCGGCCGCATTGCCGGGCGGCGATCCACTCGCGGCGGCACTCGCCGCGGGCGAAACACCGTCGCCGGAAATGGTTGCGGCCGCGCCGAAACAAGGCGGTTTGAAACCGGCTGTTGCGGCTTCGCTGTTTGCTTCCGTGATTGTTCTGGCCGCGGTGCTCTGCTTTTTCTCGCGCGACATGATGTTGTTTCGGAAAGTGCCGCTCGAAAAATCGCCGGAAGTGTTGCGCGATCGCGCGACCGAACTCGTGAAGAAGTTTGGTTACACGGCGCAACCGGGCGATTCCGCTTACGGCATGACTCTGGATCGTGAATATCTCAATCACGTTCACGACTCCGATCCGTCTACTGCGCGTTGGCAACGATTGAGCACCGCACAACCAGCGGCGATCTATTTTTGGTACCGGCAGAGTCCGCGTGCTTTCAATGTTATGAATGGCGGCTATGTGGATGAGGATGAGCCCGCGCGAGATCTGCCGGGCATGACGAGTGTGACGCTCGACACGCTCGGCAGATTGCGTTCATTCCACGCGGTTCCGCCAAGTAATAGTTCGACCTCGACGACCACACCTGACTGGTCCGCGTTGTTGCAAGAAAGCGGATTGGACCAGGCGCAGCTACAACCCGTTTCGCCAATCTGGACGCCGCCGCACGCCTCGACCGCACGCGCCGCGTGGGCGGGTTCGTATCCGAATCAACCGGAATCAAAGATTCACGTTGAAGCTGCTGTTTTTGAAAACCGCCCGGTCTACTTCGAGGTCTTTCACGTTTGGGACCAACCGGCCGAGCAAACTGCGAACATCACGACTACTCGCCAGCGCGCGCTGATCGTATTCCTGCTCGCAGTCTTCATCGTCGTGATGCTCGGCAGTGCGTTGCTTGCGCTGCGTAACGTGAAACTCGGACGCGGCGATCGCCGGGGTGCGTTTCGGCTGGCGGCGTTTCTGTTGGGCGTGTTCTTTCTGAACTGGTTGTTTGCGGCTCACCATGTGTCCGCGGAGTACGAAGCGATCAACTTCCTCAGCGGGGTTCAGAACATGTTGTTCTGGGTCTTGTTCTTCTGGGTGGTCTATTTGGCGTTCGAACCTTTTGTGCGACGTCGTTGGCCGGGGCGAATTATTTCCTGGAGCCGCGTGCTTGCGGGAGGTTTTCGCGATCCGCTCGTCGGGCGCGACATACTGATCGGCGCGGTCTTCGGGCTTGGCATCATCCTGTGCAGTTTCTATCTGACTTATCTCGTACCGCTGTGGTTGGGCCATGCGCCCGGCATTCCGTGGATGGATGTTCCCGCGACGCGATTACTCGGCATTCGTTCGTTTGCGTTCGGCTTCACGCAACAGATCTTCGCCGCGATTCTGCAACCATTCATTGTTCTCTTCTTTCTATTGTTGCTTTACATCATTCTGCGCCGCGAACGTGTGGCGGCGTTTGTGCTGTGGTTGATCGCATCGGTGGCGTTGAGCCTGACACAGGAAACGGTTGTGGGCGTGCCGTTCTCGTGCCTCGGGGCGGCGATGGTTGTTTGGCTGTTATATCGTTACGGATTGCTGGCGTTGATCGTGGCGATCTACTTCGTACACCTGATGATCTTCTTTCCGATCACATCAGACTTCTCGGCGTGGTACGCCACAGACTTCCTCCTCGCCCTCCTCATCGCGCTTTCCCTCGCAGGCTTCGGCTTCTACACCTCACTCGCCGGCGAACCATTGTTCCGCGCCGCACGACTGGATGATTGACGCTTTCCGTTCGTGAGTGGTTCGAGCACGGCGGCGAGGGCGTCGAGGTTGAGGGGTTTGGTGAGGTGGGAGTGGAAGCCGGCGGCACGGGCGCGCTCGATGTCGTCGGTACGGCCGAAGCCGGTGATGGCGATCACGGGGACGTGCTGGCGGCCGGAGATTTGGCGCAGGCGTCGCAGGAATTCGAAGCCGTCCATTCCGGGCATCGAGATGTCTGACAGGATCACGTCAAACTCTCGTTCGCTCGCGAGGCGCAGGGCATCGGCGCCGTTCGTTGCTGTGGTGACGTTTGCGCCGCTGAGTTTGAGCAATTGATCGAGCATCGCGATCGTGTCTTCGGAGTCGTCGACGATCAGGAAGTTGGTGTTCGCTAAAGCAGTCAGTGCGAGCGGCGCCGGAGTTGATGAGCTTTGAATGACTGCGTCGTTCGTGAGCGGCAGGCGAATCGTGAACCGCGATCCTGTGTTTGTTCCTTCCGACTCAGCCGCGATCGTGCCGCCGTGAAGCTGAACGAGTTGCCGGACGAGCGCGAGGCCGATGCCCATGCCGCCATGTCTGCGGCTCTTGCTCGCGTCGGCCTGACGAAACATCTCGAACACGTGCGGCAGAAAACTCGGATCGATTCCCTCTCCAGTGTCTTCGACAACGAGCACCGCATCGTGTTCCTCACGATTCAAACTGATACTGATGCGGCCGCCCGCGGGCGTGAACTTCACCGCGTTGTTCAGCACGTTCCACGCGATCTGCTGCAAACGCAATCGATCGCCGTCAACCAGTAAAAACTGATCGGCGACGTTCAGATGGATGTCGATTCCTTTCGTCGCCGCTTCGGTGCGCACAGTCTCGACTGCGTTATCGACGATCGCTGCAAGCGAAACTGTTTCATGATTCAGCGATACTTTGCCGCGTTGGAGCCGCGAGAGATCGAGCAGGTCGTTGATCAACTGCGACTGCGACTGCGCGTTGCGACGCAGCGCTTCAGCCATCTTGCGCAAACTCGCCGACTCCGCGATCTCGGGCATTCGCAACAAGAGTTCCGAGTAACCGAGGATGACGTTCAACGGATTGCGCAACTCGTGTGAAAGCGTGGCGAGAAACTCGTCTTTGAGTTGGTTAGCGCGTTCGGCTACGTCGCGCGCTTCCTGTTCGCTTTGCAACAGCCGCTCGCGTTCGGCCTCGGCGCGTAGCTTTTCGACCGCCGTCCACGTGCGTTCGGCAACGCTCCGCAACAGCGACACTTCTTCTTTGGTCCATTCACGAGGCTGATCGTCACTCGCCCACAACGAGGCGACCCAGCGCGCGTCGCGCATCAACGGCACCGCAACGTACGCACGCTCCCCGGCGGGTTCGTAACTGCGTTTGTAATCCGCGGCGGTTCGCGGATCGGTTTTCGAGTCGCAGTTGATAACTGTTTCGCCTTGTTCCATCAAAGCGGAGGTAATGCTGCTGTACTCCGAGATCCGATGAACGCCGGCGACCGACTCAGCCCGGTTGCAGTAATCGCGATGAACGATTTCCAAATCGCGCTCGACGTCAGTTTCATTGAACAAACAACGCCGCAGATCGAGTTCGACGCCGACGGTTTCAGCTACGGCGTAAGAGAGTTCGTAAGGATCGCGTATAGTGCGCACCAATTCGCTGACGCGGAAAAGCACGTCAAGACGCTTCTCTGCCTGGCCGCGTTCACGATCGGTGATATCGAGCGACACCGCCGTCCACCAAATCAGAACGACAAGAATCAACAGCACGATGAGGACGAACATTGCCGTCCCAAACGCAGCGCCAAACAAACCGGAATCGCGACCCATCGTTCTGACCCAACCCAGCAGAACCACTATCAGCAGGATGGGCCACATGCGGCGCGCAACCACGCCGCCGGGACTGCCACTCAGCAGAATCGCGACCAAACCACGATCGGGACGCATCAACAAAATCGCCGCGCAAAGACTGAGGAACGCAATCACGGTATGCAGGGCGATGGTGAAGTAAAGCCCGATCGGATCGCGTTCGATGCCGTAAAAGTAGTAAAGAAAGACGAGAACGGTAACCGCTACCACGACTAAGACAGCGATATTCGAAACGCGAAACCAACGCCGCGAGCGCGCGTCGACAAACAGCAGCGCGAAGCTCAGCGACGGGAAAATGATCGACGCGGCCACGCCCATGCGTCCCGGGAACGACTGACCGGCATCTTCAAGTGATTCGGTAAACAGCAACTGATCGATGCGGAGGTTCCAACCGGTTATGTGTTCGATCAAAGTCAGAAAGCCGACCGTGGCAACGAGGACTGCAAAGACTTGTGCTACGCGCCGTTTCCAGCCTGCTGTCGAAGGATTGCGAAGCAAAAGCAAAGAAACAGAGATGAGGATGAGGCAGACTGCGGTGTTCGCTTTCATCGTGACGAGTGCTGGATGAATACGTTTCAGCACTTCGACGTTGAAGATCCAGCCGAGCAAGGCAGCGCCGCCGATCGCGAGTGCAACTAACGCACATACGACTGACATGGTACGGTAGCGTACTAACTGCTGCGGCGAATACTGCGAAAGCGATTCGTACATTTGATGTTTTGTGTGCGCAGTTTATACCCGCAGAGGGAGCAGTAATTCAACACAGGGAGAAAAATTTATGCAGAGTAAACAGGCGGTTACAGACGTTTCTCAAGACGACAAACAAGCGATTCGCGACATGGTTCATAGCTGGCTCGAGGCGAGCAAGAACGGCGACAATGCGACGTTGCTGACTCTCATGGCCGACGACGTGCTCTTTATCACTCCCGGCAACGAGCCGTTTGGCAATGACCAATGGAAAGCCGGCAACGATCAGATGAAAGACATGAAGATGGAAGCCGACATCGACATTAAGGAGATCGAGGTGGCGGGGCCGTGGGCGTGGATGCGGAGTTTTCTCAAGATATCAATCACGCCGCCGGGCGGTGAGACGTCGAAACTCGCCGGTCACATTCTCACGATCCTGCAAAAGCAGCCCGACGGCCGATGGGTGATCAAACGCGACGCGAACTTCGTGCAACCCGAAAAGCCGCAGTAATAATCCTCAGCAATCAATCCTCACAGACTTCTGGCACGCGAGATGACTCATAGGCGTCGATTTGCCGTACGCGGTCCCGATCTCGCGTGCGCTGGGGCAGGACTCCGCACCATTACTCCTCATTGAGGCGATACTCCATGAAAATCAAAGAGAACTTTACCGGCAACGAAGGCCGCTCAACTTCGCCAAAATGGCACCGCGTTTACTATCTCCTGGCTGCGTTTGACGTCGTCATAGTCCTGTTCAGCTTGTTTCTTAACTATGAGATTTTGCACATCTACAATCAGTCCTCGCAGGTCAGTCGGGAGTGGACCGAACGCCGCAATGACATGGATGAGCTAGGCAAACTCGCCAGCGCCGTTAATGCTCCGGGCAATGACGTCTTTGATTCACACAACGTCGATGCCGAATCGTTGCGGATGGCAACCGCGCTCGCCGTCTTCAACCACACGATCACTCAAGTACAAAATGATCTGTTAACGCAGGCCAAGAAGAACGACCGCCAGCTCGATTTCGTCAAGCCCGAGCTCGAACTGTTGCCGCAGCATTTCGACTTGATTAAAGCTTCGATGGACCAGATGACCAGCGAGGCGGAATTAATCTTCTCGTACTTCCGGCAAAACAAACCCGAATTGGCGGGCCGACGCATGGCCACGATGGATCAGAAGTACGCCAACCTGCTTGCGTCGCTGGCACAGTTGCGCGAAGACATAACTCAAATTCAAGGCAAGTTCTCGGATCAGGATATTGCCTCCGCCGAGTCGTTGCGTCGCTTCGAGTATTTGATTGCTGCGTTGGTGTTGTTGATGGTCTGTGGGGCTACTGTCTACGGTCACAAGATCAAGAAACAGATGGAACTTGCGACGCGTGCAAACGAAGTGGCGCACAACGCTGCGCTGGAATCGGCGCGGCTTAAATCCGAGTTTCTCGCCAACATGAGTCACGAGATCCGCACGCCGATGAACGGCGTCATCGGTATGACCGGTCTGCTGATGGATACCGAACTCACTGCCGAACAGCGCGAATTTGCCGAAACCATTCGTTCCAGCGGCGACCTGCTGCTCACGATCATCAACGACATACTCGACTTCTCGAAGATCGAAGCAGGCAGACTGCAATTCGAAACGCTCGAGTTCCAACTCAACCACGCATTTGAAGACACGATCGAGCTACTCGCGCCGCGCGCGCACGAGAAACAGATCGAACTGGTCTCGTTGATCTATCGCGACGTGCCGCTCGGACTGCGTGGCGATCCCGGCCGCCTGCGACAAGTGCTGACAAACCTGATCGGCAATGCAATCAAGTTCACGGAATTTGGTGAGGTACTGGTGCGCGCGGAGAAGGAGCAGGAAGACGATCAGTATGTTGTGCTGCGCTTCAGCGTAACCGATACGGGAATCGGCATCAGCGACTCTGCCCAGTCGAGACTGTTCCAGCCGTTCATCCAGGCCGACGGTTCGACGACGCGCAAGTATGGTGGCACCGGACTCGGCCTCGCCATTTCAAAACAACTCGTGGAATTGATGGGCGGAAAGATCGGCGTGAAGAGTGTTGCCGGTAAGGGCTCCACCTTTTGGTTCACCGCCCGGTTCGAAAAGCAAAACGGCTTCGTGAGTCAGGGCGAGGTAGACCTGACCGTGCTCGAAGGACATAGTGTATTGATCGTCGACGACAACCGTACGAACCGAAAGATTCTTTCGCAACAACTGGAATCGTGCAGGATGAGTCCGGTAGAAGCCGCTTCGGGCAAAGAGGCATTGGCGCAGCTGCGTGCAGCGATGGACGAAGGTAAACCATATAGCGTGGCCGTACTGGATCTGATGATGCCGGAAATGGATGGCTTCGAGTTGGCACGCGAGATCAAGAAGGATCCGGAGATCGCAGCGACACCTTTGATCATACTTACTTCGTATGGAGGGCGCGGAGGTTCTGCTGAAGCAGATCGGGTTGGCGTGGCAGCCTACCTCACGAAACCGGTTCGGCAGGCGACCCTCTACAAGTGTCTGGCCCAGGTCATGGGTGCAGGCCAGGAAACGAAAGAACTCCAACACAACGAGCAAGACAGTCTCATCGCCGCAAGAGTTGACGTGATTAACACCAGACCAATGTCACCGAAACTCATCCTCATCGCTGAAGACAACGCGGTGAATCAAAAGGTGGCGATGCGTCAGTTGTTGAAGCTCGGTTATCGAGCTGATGCGGTCGCGAACGGAAAGGAAGTACTCGAAGCGCTGGCGCGCATTCCTTACGATCTCGTGTTGATGGATTGCCAAATGCCGGTGATGGACGGCTACGAAGCTACCGTCGAGATTCGGCGCCGCCACACTGAGAAGTCGCACATTCCGATCATTGCCATGACGGCCAACGCGCTCGAACGAGATCGCGACAAGTGCATCGCCGCGGGAATGGACGACTATCTTTCGAAACCCGTAAAACCCGAAGATCTCAACAAGGTGCTTGAGCGATTCCTGTCTGCGTAGATTGTTTGTAGTTGGTTTCTCGACCAAAACACGGTTCCGAACGTCTAAAGTTGGACAGTTCAATTTGGACCGGAGGACCAACTATCGATGAGAAGATTCACGATTTTTGCAACAGCGGTTTTGACTCTCCTAATCGTTTCCGCCGGAAGTACTCTAGCGCAACGTCCGTGGTATCGCGGCAATCCGCGCCAGATCATCAAAGAACTCGAGACAGACACCGATCGTTACAAGAGTTCACTCGACGACGCACTCGATCACAGTCGATTGAACGGCAGCCGTGCGGAAGATGAAATAAATCAGTTCGTAAAGAGATTTGAGGAGGCGACGGACCGTTTGCGAGATCGTGCGGAAGATCGCGAGTATGCGCCAAATCTCGCCCGTGAAATCCTGGAACGCGGCCGATCGATCAACGCGTTCATGCGCCGTCACCGGCTCGGCGGCAAAGCAGAATCGGATTGGGTCCAGGTCAGAAACGATCTGAACCGGCTGGCGAATACTTACTACCTTAACTAGAGATGGTGATAGACCAGCTATCACCATCCTCGTCCTGGTTCTGAGTTCAACCTTTAGGTTGCCGAGCAAGCTAAAGCTCGAACTCAAAACGATATCTCAATGCTTGCTGCTGCTGCGTTCGACGAACTTCGAGAAGCGGCTTAAGCCGCCGTCTTCCGTTCTGTCCTGATAAAGAAACGCGAGTTTGTTCTCGTCGAAGATCTCGAAGAACTCGTCCCAGGTTATCTCTTCGAGCCTGTCCTCACCGGAGAAGCCGGGATAGTCGATGCGCAGCAGCGCCGAACCGCCTTTCTCGGTTCCCTTCACTATGGCCGGATGTCCATCACGTTCTTCTACCCAGCTTCTGATCTCTTCGTGATCGGTTGTTGTGTTCGACTCGTGACTGGTCTTTGTCTTTGCTTTCGCCATCTTTGTTTTGACTCCTCTTATCTCGTTGGGTGCAAGTTGTGATGACGCACATCTGCTTCGTGCGTTTTTCCGTGTGTCAATGAATTCGGCGCGTTGAGATCCGCATCGGGATAAACGCTCACGCCGAGCCGTTCAACCAACTCACCACCAAACCAGCCACCGAGCAGCGCTAACGCCGCACCGGCAAATGAACAGAGCAACGCAGTGGTCGGGGGCGAGATGGTGCTCAAATCGCCTGGTACGTTTCCTGACGCGTTCCAACGCAAATAGAAGCTCAAGGCGAAAAGGATGACCGCTCCGAGATTAACCAGCCCGTGATACATTCCGATTCGTTTCGCACGCGTGCCGTTCGGAATGTTCAAGTAATCGATCAGACCAAACAACGCCGCGAGAAGACCGCCGATCAGTCCGGCAGCGATCATCCAGAATGCAACGAACGTCCAGGTGGTGTTCCCGGTGACCAGATAAATCACATCGAAGATTACGGCTGTCGCTAACAGACCTAACGGAAAAACGATCAAGATCGGGTGAATTGCATGACCAAAGATTTTTGCCTTACTTTCCATGGCAGCTCTCCTTAGAAACTGTTGCTTTGTGATGAAAGTTGAGCAACTTCGATGCCGCTGACATTCTGTTCTGAGTTCGAGCGGCTTTGCCCGAAAAGTGCTCTTCTCTGTGCAGTCTCAGTGTTCTCTGTGCCTCTGTGGTTAATAATGCCAAACGAAAAGTTAGCCACAGAGACACAGAGACACAGAGAACACTGAGACTGCACAGAGAAGAAGTTCAGAAAGACTTTTCGGGCAAAGCCGCTTGAACTCAAAACGCGTGCGCTGAGCTCAAAGCGAGCGAACTGAGCTCAAAACGCGTTC
>DATELP010000006.1:0-8525 GCA_035276425.1 Pyrinomonadaceae bacterium | reverse complement strand
ACGCTTCGGCGCAACCGGCTTCGAGGGCAGATATGCCGGGTCGACGACTTCGATACCTTCACTCTGCTGCTGCGACGCGGCGTCAGCGCCGAGGGCGATCTTTTGTTGTTCAATGAGCAGCTTGTCGTAAGCGGCCCGCTTCGTCTCGTATTCGCGATCGATCGCGCCGAGTTGAACGTCCGATCCGGGAACCTTATTGATGCGTTCAGTGAGCAGCGTGATCTGTTTGTCGTTGTCGTTGAGCAAACCCTGCTGGCGCTTGATCTCGCCCTCGACGGCTTTTATGTCCGCTTGAATGGACGCCGCTGTTAGATCCGGATGGTCTCTCAGCCTCTTCTGCCTCGCAGCTATGCGGTCCTTCCACTCAGCAACCTGCCCGTCCATCGCCTTCTCCACTGAATCGATCTGCTCTTTTTTTGCAACGATGTCCGGATGAATTGGCTTGTACTGCGTTTCCAACAGCCGCAGTTCAGCCTGAAGGTCGGTTTTGCGTTTAACTAACTCAGCGTAACCCGGAGTTGTTCTTGGATCCGTCAGGTCTTCAGAGGCGTTATCAATGGCTTGTGCGGTCGCCTTCTGGACGAGTGTCAACTGTGTGGACAGAGACGAACGCCGATCCTGTAGCCGGCCTACTTCATTCATCAGCGACTTCTGCTGTTCGCGCAAACCGGTCAACTGGCTCAGCAACGACTGAGCTTCGGAAGGCAGCGTGCCGAGGTTTGCCTGCATGAACTCGAGCCGCTTCTGATCGACCTTGTCCAACTCCTCTTTCGTCTGTTTCACCTGGTTGTCGATGAACTGCTTCGCGGCCGTTCGGGAGTTGATGGTGTCGTTTGTTTGCGCACTGACGTACTTGCCAGCCAACTCAGAAGTGACGGCTTGCGTGATGCGCGGATCGCGATAGCGAAACTTGATGTCGAAGCCGTCCGTGATGTCGAGCCGGGTCTTGTTAACTTCGACGCGGATGTCGTTGCGCATCATGTCGATGATCGATTCCATCGGCTCGCCGCGTTGGCGTTCTCTTGCGTACAACTCGTATTTGTCGATGAGCGGTTCGAGTGAACTGCGGCTGCTGACAACTTGCGAGATGCTCGACAACTGGCGCGTCAGTCCGTCTTCGGCGACGGTCGGAATCGTGCTGGTTGGCAGTGTCGAGGGTTTGACGACGATGAGCGTGCTCGACTCGTAAACGTCCGGGAGCCGGTACACGACGTAGCCGACCGCTGTGGCCACGGCAATGACGGGAAGAATGATCAGCCACTTGCGTCGCTTGAGTATCTTCAGGTATTCACCGGGGGTTCGTTGTCGAAATTGAGCGCTCATCTCTTGTACTCCTTCGTTTCGCTACCTTGGAAACCGTTGAAACGGTTTCCCGTTACTTGAGCCTGTCTAACACCCGGCTAAAGCCGGGTGAGAATGAGAGGCGACCTACAACGTTGCGAGAGCTTTTCTCGCTTCTTCCAAGTCAGGAAACGGCCGCTTCTCGCTGAGACGCAACGCCGCTTGTAGCGCTTGTTGCGATGCCGCTTTATCGCCCTTCTCTTTCAAAGCCATGCCGAGGTGATATTGATACGTCGCACTCGGGGAACCGTTGGCCGCGCGCGCGGCGGCTTCATCCAACGCAACTGCTTTCTGCAACTGCTCGGCGGCGGCGGCGTAGAGGTTCTTCTTGTAGTAAACCCAGCCGAGCGTGTCGACGAAGCCCGCGACGTTCGGATTTCGCTGCACGACGGTTTGGGCCAGACGCACTGCTTCGTCGAGGTTGCCTTTCCCATTCACCGCATAACTCCACGCCAGATTGTTCGCCGCGATCACGGCGTTCTGATCCAGCTCCAGGGCTTTCTTGTAATGGTTAATCGCGACGTCGTAGTTCTGACGCGAGTCTTCGAGCATTCCCATCAACGTGTAGACCGTGGAATTGTCCGGACGAATCGCGAGGATCTTCTTGTACTCCTCGAGCGCGCGATCTACCTGATTCGTAGTGATGAACAATTCCGCCAGCGATGAATAAGCCGGCAGGTACGACGGATCGAGTTCCAACGCGCGGCGAAACTCAGCCTCTGCTGCCGAGCCGTTGTTCTGCACGCGATAGACCTGGCCCTTCAGGAAGTGGAGCCACGAAACATTCGGATACTGGCCCAACGCTTGATCGACACGCGCCTGTGCTTTGTCGAGTTCGTTGTTCTTCGCGTACTGCGCGATGATGCCGTTGAGCGCGACGAAGTTAGTGGCGTCGGCCCGAAGCGCGTTTTCAAACGAAGCCAGCGCCTCGTCCGATTTGTTTTCCGCCATCGCAACGAGTGCGAGATTGTTGTAAACGGCCGGGTCGCTCGGGAAAATCTGGCGGGCCATTTCGAAATCCTGGCGCGCGGCAGCCATGTTCCTCAGTTGCAACTGCGCGGTGCCGCGTGCGAGATACGCCTTTTCACCGAGTTCACCGAGAAGCTGCGGCGAGTTCTCACGATCCGGCGCTGTCTTGCTCAAGCGAGTTAACAGATCCGTCGCGAGCGTGATCACTGCTTTCGGATCGCCGCCGGACGAAGCGACTTGAATCTGCATCAATTTCGCCGGCAGGTAGTCGGGATAGTTTCTTTCGAGATCGCCGGCAAACACTCGTCCCTGATCGACTAGACCGAGACTAAAGTTTGCCTGGGCCATGAAATACAGACCGGCGCGCGAGTTTGGTTCCTGTCGCAGAACGTCTTTCAGATCTTCAATCGCGGCCTTGATCGCTTCGGGTTGCTGCTTCGCCATCTGCACGCGCGCGCGCAGCAAGAGCGCCTGGCGATCGTGCTTGTCTTTCTTCAGTGCTTCATTGATTTGATCGGTGGCGCCTTGAGTGTCGCCGCGCTGCAAGAGGATTTCAGACAAACGATAACGACCCTGAAGAAAGTCGGGCGACTTGGTCAGGATGTCTTTGTAAATGCGAATCGCGTCGTCGTCGCGTTTGATTGAAGAATAGAAGTCGGCCAGCACCGCCTGGTTCTCGGGTTTTTCCTGATCGAGAGCGGCGAGTGCTTTGTATTCCTGCTCTGCTTTGTCGAGTTGCTTGTTGACGAGATAGAAACTCGCGAGGACAAAACGCGCGTTGCGATCCGTTGGTCCAACTTCGACTGCTTTGAGCAGTTCCGCTTCGGCTTCCGGCAGACGGTTTCCCTGGACCAGGAACTTGCCATACTCGGAATGCGCGAGCGGGGAGTTGGGATTGAGACTAATGGCGCGTTTGAAGAGTTCCTCGGCTTTGTCGCGCTCGTTAACGACGATGTGGAACCGGGCCATGCTGAGATACGACTCAACACGTTGCGGATTCAATTCGATGGCGCGGTTCAATTCAGCGAACGCGTTGTTCCGATCCTGCCGGGCGAAATAGATACCGCCCATCAGGATGTGGCCTTCGATATGGTTGCCGTCTTTGTCCAACGTCTCTTTTGCGAGGCGTTCGGCTTCGCCAAGAAGTTCCGGACGGCCAGCGCTCGCGGCGAGAAAGTAGTTGCCGAGCTTCACGCGCGAATCGAGATTGCTCTTGTCGAGTTCGTTGGTCTTCTGGAGCTCGGTGATCATCTCCGGGAAGCGCTGGAGTCCTTCGTAAGCCTGAGCAAGACCCCAGTGCGCAGACGCCAGCTTGTCGTCGATCTGAATGGCGTTGCGAAACTCGAGTGACGCTTCCTGCCATTTCTGGTCTTTCAGGTAAGCATCGCCGCGGCGCACGTGTTCGGCCTTGGCTTTTTCAGCGTTGGTGCAACCGCTCAGCGCGAGAAGAGCAACCAGGAGGACACTAAGGAAAGAGACAGAATTGCGGAGACCGCAGCACTCGTTTTTCATCTTTTCACCCCATTTCCACGACTTCAAGCGGGCAATGCCGAAGGCGTGGGTTCACTTGACCATTATTTCTAAATAGCCAATCCCGACTGGATTTCCAGTTTAATTAGGAACGTATTCATCCAATGCGGCGGCAGCTTTGGCAGACAGGTCTTTGGCCGAGTCCAGCGCCGCCGTCTCCGAGTTTCCGATCGGTACGGTCACCCGCACCATCGCGCCGTCAGAACGGCGCAAACGAACACTATCGATCACTGTATAAACTTTTCCCCAATATTCACTGGCGACCGCTCGTCCGCGGCCCTGGTACCAGTAGATCATCAAACTCTTGTAATCGCCGTTTTGTATCACCCACTTGTTAGCAGCGAATGAACGCCCGTCAGGCAACGAGATCGTAACTTTGTCAGGCTGCGTCAACGTCCACCCCGATCCGGGCAAACAGTTCAAAGGGCTGTGATACGACGCGCCTTCGCGTTGGCTCGCGTAGTAACCAACGTAAAAATTTGCGGCCTGACCGTTCGGCTGTTGAAAGTCGCGCAACAAATAGTCGCTCGCGCGCAACACCTTCATCGTCTCGTCGTCAATCGTTGTGTCTTTGCTTTTCTGCCACTGGCCCAACTGCGTGGGAAAGTCTTTCAGCGGTTTTCGATCGACGTGTGCTTCGCCGAGATAAGCCCAGGTGTTCACTAAAACGCCAACGCCGATGATAGCGACAAACAAAATGGCAAACCGTACTGTAGAGGACTTAGTCATTCTGTTCCTTCCGCAGGTAATACTGTTGTTGATGCAACGGTGGCGTGCTCGCGTGAACTCTTCTCGTCCGGTTTACCGACAGTGCGTGGTCTAAACCGGTCCACAATCCATCCGACCAGAAACAAAAGTAGGAAAGCGACAACGTAGATGGCCCAGCCAGAGAACGAATGAAAGAACCCATCAGCAACGCCCGTGCCGTAGTAGTGCGACAAGATCCCCGTACCACTGACGCGCGAAGCATTCGTTAAAATCGCGATCGGCACTGCTGAAGCGATAATGATCAACGTTCGCCAAAAACCAAAACTGCGCAGCCAACCAAATTTGCCACGTGGTGGACCATGCGAATCGTTGGATCGCGGATACGTAAAATAGGCAAACACCACTGCGAGCGTCATCAACGTCATCAACGAACGAATTCCACTACAAGCCTCGACCACTTCCAGTTTTTTCGTGTCGAATGAATTGAGTGGTTTCAGCTCGATTACGTTGCCTTGCCGGAGCACGGGAATGCCGAGCATGCTCATGGACCACACGGCGCAACGCGACGCGAAAAGCTGTAGGGGAAAAGCGATCTTGTTGAAGATGATGGCGGGAATGGGAATCGCGAGTATCAGCAGTCCGAGCGGCACGAGCAGGAGCCGCAGAAAGCCGAGTCCCAGGAAATAGACGATCGTTCCGGCAATCAACAACACGAGCGACATCCGTTGCGTGTAAAGCTCGGCGCCCGCGACGCCGGTCCACAGTGCAAACAGCGAAAACGCGACGGCCAGCCCGCCCAGGAGCACCGAAGGACGAGCCGGCTCCGCCGCAAGCTTATCCCGCTGTATCCAAAGGATGTAACCGATTATGAAGGGAACCAGGAGACCGTGGGAGTAGTTTTCGTCAATCCACCAGTCGCGCGAGAGCTTCGCCAGCACCGCGGCGTAAGTGAAAAGAATGGCAAAAGCAATGGCGAAGGCACGCCAATAGTGCCTTGTGGCCGGGACACTCATACAGGTTCCTTGCTGGTCATTCTCACAAGAAAAGGGCAATTTCCCTCGGGAGAATGTGGGCGACCCTGAAAATCTTCACCCGGTTCGTAATTGGGTAGAGAGCTTATCTCAGATCGTGGCTGCTGACAACAGACGCAGGCCCACCGATCTCAAATTGAAGAAAAGACTAAACACCACACAGTTCCAAAAATCTCGACTTTATTCCTCCCCATGTGATGTAATTTGCCCCGTTCACCCAGACCCAGGGGACTCCCACAATGAACAAGAGGTACTCCCACCATGATTTCGCTATCCCGCCGAGAGCACGCGGAGATACTCCGCTCTGCTCGCGAAGCGACCCAGAAAGCTCCGCATCTGCTAGTCGGAAGAGAAACGATCGACCGTTATCGAGCTCCGGCTAAAACAACAATCTTTCCGCTGGAATACGCCTTTCACCTTCTCGGCGACGTCCGCGGCAAAACTATCCTCGAATACGGCTGTGGTGATGGTCTGAATACAGTCGTACTCGCCAATCGCGGCGCGAAGGTCGTCGCCCTCGACATATCGGCTGAGCTGCTCGACGTGGCCCATAAGCGTCTTGAAGCAAACGGTTGTGAGGACGACGTTGAGTTATTGATCGGCTCCGCGCACGGTTTGCCACTTTCGGATGAGTCAGTAGACGTCATCTTCGGTATGGCGATACTTCATCATCTGGAACTCGAGCTGGCATCGAGGGAAGTTTGTCGCGTGTTGAAGAAAGGTGGCCGGGCGATATTCGAGGAACCGACGCGTAATTCAAAGCTCGTTGCGAAGCTGAGAAAGTTGTTTCCGCAACGAGCCGAGGTTTCGCCGTTTGAGCGGCCGCTGACGACGAAAGAGATGAAAGAGTTTGCCGAGCCGTGCTGTTATGAGGCGAAGACGTTTCAACTCGTGTTCTCGAGTCTTGCGTCACTCGCGCCGCGCTGGCGCGGACCGGCGCTGGACCTGAGCGCGCAAGTAGACGCGCAACTGCTACGGCTCTTTCCGCCACTCGCTTACTACGGAACAGTGACCGTGTTCCAAATGGTGAAGGCGTAACGAGAGGGCCTTACCACAAAAAGGCACAAGAGGCACAAGAAGCACAAGAAAGAAGCTAGAAGGCGGTTTGCCACCTTCATTACTTCTTATGCCTTTTGTGCTTCTTGTGCCTTTTTGTGGCTTTCTCTTACTTGACGAAAAGGATCGGCGTATTGCTGCGGCGGCCGCCAATGATTAGTGTCAGTTGGACCAGGCCGGCGTTTTTCAACTCCGGAATCAGTCTGACGTTGATCTGGTCCAGGCCCGGCAGCACACCTTGTGGACCGGCGAATTCAATCGGCAAGGTATAGATCCGATCATTGCCCGTGCGCGCTTCTACCGTAATAGATTCCGCAAAATTCGGTTTCACGAGCCCGGGTCCCAACTTGATGTCGTTGGTAATGTCAGTATTGCTGACACTGCCGGTTATTCCCGTTGCAAACAACGTGAGCCGCGTTCGCTTGTCAGAACCAAGGTTCTCCGGTGTATCGACTTTCACATCGGTGACCGCGAAGGTCTGACCGTTGGTAATCAGCGCAGTGCCGTTCTCGTCTTCGCCACTGGTCATGATGCGCGAGACGTTCTTTTCCACGCTGACCATTCCCTGACAGACATAACCATCCTGCGACGACACGATCACTTCCGTCATCGCCGTTTTAACCTCAGCCGGCATGTAGAACTTGATGGTCCATGGAGAAACGTAAAGCACAGGCACAGCAACGCCGCCGACCGTCACGCTCAAGCCGCCGACTTCATAAGGCAGCGTTCCATCGATCGCGATCGAGCCAAACATTGTTTCCATCGACATCGGTTGCTGATTACCAGTACCGATGATCGAACCGAGACTGCCCGGCGACATGGTGAACAGCGAAGCTGGGCCATAACCGGCCTTGGCTTGTCCGATCGCGAGATCCAGTCGCGCGTTCGTATCGGCGGCCTGTGTGATGGTGTCCGGCGTGATGGTTCCAAAGCGCATGAGATCTTCCGCGATCGCCAGGTGCGCAACGATGCGCTTCAGGTTGGCCGTGATGTTGGGACTCTCAGCCGCTCGCATCGCCAAACCGTTTGTGGCTTTGCTGAACAGTTCCGCGGCCTTGATCTGCGTATCGATCGTGGCGGCGTTTTCGGCAAACGAACCGATTTCGGTTTTGAACTCCGTGTAAGCCTTTTCGATATCGTTTGTTACTGTCGAGATCTTGGAAGCCAGCGAGATGTTCTCGTTGTAGATCGCGTCAGCCGCACCCGAGTACTCCAGCGAGCTCGTCGTTTGCTGGAGCAGCGAGTCGGCTGTTCCACGCGCTTTCTTTACGCTGTTGGGTGAATTGGTGACATTGATTTTGACTGTTGCCGAGCTTGTGATGTTGCCCTTGTTGTCGGTGGCGCGGGCGACGAGATCGTAGTTTCCTTTCGTCGCGCCGGGCCAGATAACACTATACGGAGCAGTCGTATCAGCGCCGAGCGATGTGCTGCCACGGAAGAACTCGACTTTCGTGACGAAGCCATCAGCGTCCGATGCGTTGGCGGCGAGAGTGATGTTCGTGCCGGCGACGAAGTTTGCATTAGCGGTCGGATTGGTTAGTGCGACCTGTGGCGGAGCCGGCGCTGGAGTCGGCGTCGGCGTCGGACTCGGAGTTGGCGTCGGCGTCGGTGTTGGCGACGGACTCGGCTTCGGCGTTGGTGTTGGCGTTGGAGTCGGCGTCGGTGTTGGTGTCGGCGTTGGCGTCGGTGTTGGTGTCGGTGTCGGACTCGGCTTCGGCGTCGGGGTTGGTGTCGGTGTCGGTGTCGGTGTTGGTGTCGGTGTCGGTGTTGGTGTCGGTGTCGGTGTCGGTGTCGGTGTCGGCGTCGGCGTCGGTGTTGGCGTTGGTGTCGGCGTTGGCGTTGGTGTCGGCGTTGGCGTTGGTGTCGGCGTTGGCGTTGGTGTCGGCGTTG
>DATELP010000005.1:0-3311 GCA_035276425.1 Pyrinomonadaceae bacterium | reverse complement strand
CGTCAACGCGCGCCAAAAGGTGCCACAACGTGAGCGTGTCGCGGGCTCGAACCTGTCTTAACATCACGTCCAGCGCACTCGTCTTCGCCGCCGCATCGTTTCCGAAATCGACAACTTCAAGCGCTTTCAGAAACGACGGCGCCGCGTCCTCAAAATACGGCGTACCTGGTCCAACCCCCGGCCGCGTCTCGCACGCCGCTTCCGCCGGCACCATCGACTCGCGACCCTTCAACTCCAGCGCCACCCAGCCGGCCGTAACACGCAACACACCCGCGCCGTCATCTTTAACTTCCAGCGTGTAAGCACAACCGAGATCCGCGGCCACTGCTGACGGCGTGTCGACAAAGAACAACCGCGGCGGCGCCCAGATCGTCGCGCTCAACTTCCCGCGTGCGAGCTCCAGACGATGCTCAGTCGGCTCAGTTTCCACCAAACGCACGCGCGTGTTTTCATCGATGTTGACTCGACCAATCGAACTCACCGCGATCTGCGCGCGTGAATTACCATCCGTCTCCAGCCACTCTCCCACACCCAATTGCCCCTGCGCACCAATCCTTTTCTCACCAATCCGCGGCGCACCGTTCAGCCTTTGCACTTCCCACGACGCCCTCTTCAAATCGTTCTTAAATCCCTTGGTCCAAAACCACCAAACTCCTAACCCTCCGACAACCAGCAACACCGCCGCTACAGCCGCCACACGACCTTGCCACCACCGATTAACCCTCGCAGACCTCGTGCCTTCAGATCCAAGCGACGCTTCAATCCCGGTCCAAACTGAATCAGGCGCGCCGACAAGCGGCAAATGTTCCGCCAACCTGATCCCCAACTTGATCTCTTCAAACTCCCGCCGGCACTTCGCACACGAAATGATGTGCTCCGCAAACCGCCGAGCCCCTTCCGGCGGCAATTCTCCCTGACAGTAAGCGGAAATGTCTCTGGTCACATGCCTTGAAAACATCATCACTCTCCGTAAAACTTCACCAACCAAAAACTCACGCCGCCCAGTTATTCAAATGGGCCAACCGTTTCGCCAACTGACTGTGCCCGCGGTTGAGCCGCGAAGCCACCGTGCCTTTCGAACAACCCATCACGCTCGCGATCTCTTCGTAAGACAACCCCTCGATGTACTTCAACAGAATCGGCAAGCGAAACTTCGGCTTCAACTCCGCAATCGCCTGCTGCACTGCTGCAGCAACTTCGAGCCGATCGACACGCTGTTCCTGTGGTTTCTTTTCGCTCGGGTTGGTCATGCCCGCAGTCTCACCCCACGGCAGCCAACGCTTGCGCCGCCGACGTTCGTCGAGACACGCGTTGACGACGAGCCGGTAAAGCCAGGTCGTAAACTCGGAGTCGCCGCGAAACTGGCGAATGGCCGTGAACAACTTCAGAAAGATCTGTTGCGTGACGTCGTCGGCAACAGCGCGGTCGCCGCCGGCGGAATAGACGGCGATCGAGAAGACCTTGTCCTTGTAAGTCTCGAAAAGAAGCTGAAAAGCGTCGCGGTCGCCCTGTTGGCAGGCTTCGATTACTGCTCCGTCAATTAGCTTTTGGGCCATCACCGCGCGCTGCTCCATCGCTTCACCGATCCTTAGACGAACCCGACAGCGCCTTTCTTCCCGGTAAAACCGAAAAGGGGATAAAAACAGAGGGAAGCGGATTTTACTCCGCTTCCCCCGTTCCACATGAATTTTAAGCGACTAGCCGCGCGTGACGTGCACCAGCATCTCGGTGCCCGACTCAATCCTCAACTCCTTGCTTCCCTGCACCGCCAGCGAGCCCGCGCCACCCGCACCACCGATAATCAAACCAATCGCGGCGCCCTTGCCGCCGCCCGCAATGCCGCCGACGATCGCGCCGACGGTCGCGCCGATACCCGCGCGCTTCACCGTTTGATTCGTGCGACTCTTCGATTCGACGCCGCCCTCGTTATCAGCGCGACCTGAATCCGAGCCATAAACTCTCGTCACATAACCGCGCAACACGCCACGCCGGCCGTCACGCAACTCGACCGAATCAAAAGCGAGATTCATGCTGGTGCGACCCTTAATCTTGCCCGACTTTTGAATCGAACTGATGTGTCCCGTCAGTTTTGCTTCGTCAAAACGGCTCGGATCGATCACGGTCGCCGTGAAGCGATCGCCGATGCGCGAGTCTTTAGTCGAAAGCGTGTCGTTGATGCGAACCTTGAGATCGGTCCCGACCGGAATCAGTGGCGCCACTGTGGTACGTCTGACCGGCGTTCGTCGCCGCAAAGTCGGTTTAGTCTGCGCGTTTACAAATAGAGCACTGCTAAAAAGCGTCACGATTGTTATCAGTGCTATTAAACTGAGCTTCTTCATTGTCTACTCCTCCCGCTAACGCTGCGACACGGCAGTGTCGTTGACGCCCATTGCTGCGTCGACCAATAGATTCTCATCTGCGAAGGTACGCTGCCGGCGAACGGTCCCGTCGCTCTCAAAAATGTAAGCCGACGGAGCCTCACGCATGATGATGTCCTGTAAACGCATCAAGCCGTAAAGGAGCGCTTCAGGACGCGGGGGGCAACCGGGGATGTAAACATCCACCGGGATACAACGATCGACGCCTTGCATCGTCGAATAGGAATCGAATGGTCCACCGGTCGAAGCACACGCGCCCATCGCGATGGCCCACTTCGGTTCGGGCATCTGATCGTAAACGCGACGGACCACCGGTCCCATCTTCAAAGTCACTGTGCCCGCGATGATGACCAGATCACTTTGCCGCGGACTCGGCCGGAACACTCCCGCGCCGAACCGATCGATGTCGAAACGTCCGGCGCCGGTCGCGATCATCTCGATCGCGCAACATGCAAGCCCGAACGTCATGGGCCACAACGCCGACTTGCGCGCCCAGTTCACCACCGGCGCGGCGATGTCGACGGTCTTCGCGCCGACCGTGCGTCGAATCGAGTTCATGATCGAATCGACGGTAGTTAAAACAAATCCTTCTTCGTGTTCAGCCATAAATCAGGCCCACTCCAGCGCGCCTTTGCGCCAGGCGTAGTAGTAACCGACAACCAGAATCGCTATAAAAACAAACATCTCGATGAGCGCAAACTTTGTAAAGGAAAAGTCATCTCCCATGAAGATAATTGCCCACGGTAACAGGAAGATGGTTTCGACGTCGAAGATCAGGAAGAGCATCGCGACGATGTAGTAGCGCACGGTGAACCGCTCGTGCGCTTCGGTCGTCGGATCGATGCCGCATTCATACGGCCGCATCTTGCCCCTCTCGTATTTGATCGGACGCAGGAAACGGCCGAGGATGAGCGGCAGAACGGGAAAGATTAC
>DATELP010000004.1:0-26167 GCA_035276425.1 Pyrinomonadaceae bacterium | reverse complement strand
CACAAAAGCCTTAACTGATTCTTTTATGTGCTTTTTGTGCCTTTTTGTGGCAGGAATGAGTGAAACATCATGTTGATGCCGAAGAAAGTTAAGCACCGGAAGCAGATGCGCGGACGCATGACCGGCGTCGCGACTCGTGGCAGCGAGATCAGCTTCGGTGAGTATGGGCTCAAGTGTTTGGAGCCGGCGTGGATCACCGATCGACAAATAGAAGCAGCGCGTATTGCGATGACACGTCACATCAAACGCGGCGGCAAGATCTGGATTCGCATGTTTCCCGACAAGCCGGTGACGAAGAAGCCGGCGGAAACTCGTATGGGCAAAGGCAAGGGCGCGCCTGAGTATTGGGTCGCGGTAGTTAAGCCGGGCCGGATCCTTTACGAGATCGAAGGTGTTGACGAGACGACAGCGCGCGACGCCATGCGTCTTGCAGCCCAGAAGCTGCCGATCAAAACCAAGTTTGTGACCCGCGCCGATCAGGAAGGAGGCGCGATCTAGCAATGAAGAAGCGAGAAGAACTCGATAAGTTGCGCGAGATGGGTGAAGACGAACTGCGCGCCGAAGCAGCTCGTTTGCGTGAGTCGCTCTTTCGCCTCAACTTCAAGTTGGCGTTGGGTGAAGTCGACGCTGTGAAACGAATTCGGCAGGAAAAGAAATCGCTGGCGCGCATTGAAACGCTCGCACGGCAGCGAGGGGAATAGGTCGTATAAGACCTATAAGTCCTATAGGACCTATTTGGAGTGAAGAATGGCTGAGAACGAAGAAAATATAGCGCCAGAAAATGCTGCGCCAGAGACTACGAGCGAAGCAGCGCCGGTGAAGAAGACCAGCCGCGCGCATCGTTCGCAGAAAGTCGGCACCGTCGCGTCCGACAAGATGCAGAAGACGGTGATCGTTCGTGTGGATCGTTTGGTGCGCCATACGAAATACCGGCGCTACGTGCGCCGCACGTCGAAGTTCATGGCGCACGACGAGCTTGGCGCGACCGTGGGCGACCGGGTGCGTATCGTCGAAACGCGTCCGCTTTCGGCGCGCAAGCGTTGGCGAGTAATTGAGATAGTGCAAAAAGCCGCGAAGTGAGGGGTTAAACAATGATTCAGATGCAGACCTCGTTGGAGGTTGCTGACAATTCGGGAGCGCGGCGCGTGGAAATGATCATGCCTATCGGCGGATCCACGGGAAAGATTGCCAGCCTCGGTGACCGGATCAAAGTGACTGTCAAAGAGGCTTCTCCCGACGGCACCATCAAGAAGGGAACGGTCCAGGACGCGGTGATCGTGCGTACGCGCAAGGAAGTGCGCCGGGCTGACGGCACTTATGTTCGCTTCGATCAGAACGCCGCGGTGCTCATCAAGGAAGACGGAACGCCGATTGGAACGCGCGTGTTTGGACCAGTGGCGCGTGAGCTGCGCGATAAAAACTTCATGAAGATTGTTTCACTCGCGCCGGAGGTAATTTAAGACATGGCAGGAACAAAGCGCGCGAAAATTAAAAAGAACGATCAGGTGGCCGTCATTGCCGGACGCGATAAGGGCCGGCGCGGCCGCGTGCTGGAAGTGAACCCGACGAAGGGCAAGATTCGGGTTGAAGGCATCGGGATGATCAAGCGGCACCAGAAAGCCAATCCGCAGGCCAATCGCGGTGGCGGTATTGTCGACAAAGAGTCGTTTATCGACATCTCCAACGTGCAACTGATCGATCCGCAATCGGGTAAGCCGACGCGCACGAAGTATCAGATCGAAAGCGATGGTTCGAAGACTCGCGTGGCCTCGGCAAGCGGCCACTCATTGGAGAAGTGAGCGGAGAAATAAATAGCATGGCTGCAAGGTTAAAAGATCGATATCAGAAAGACGTGGCGCCGCAGATTGCCAAGGAGTTTGGCATCACCAATCCGATGGCCGTGCCGCGTCTCGAAAAGGTCGTCATCAACATGGGAATGGGCGAGGCGATCGCCAACAACAAGATTCTCGACACCGCGGCCGACGAGCTGCGCTCCATCACCGGGCAGAAGCCGGTGATCACGAAGGCGAAGAAGTCGATCGCGTCGTTCAAGCTGCGGCAGGGAATGCCGATCGGCGTCGTGGTCACGCTGCGTGGCGATCGGATGTATGAGTTTCTCGATCGGCTCGTGTCGGTGGCGCTGCCGCGCGTCAGAGACTTTCGCGGTGTTTCGCCGAAGGCTTTTGATGGCCGTGGTAATTACACGATCGGTATTCGCGAGCAATTGATCTTTCCGGAGATCGATTTCAACAAGGTCGACAAGCTGCGCGGCATGAACATCTCGATCGTGACCACCGCGAGGAATGACGAGCAAGCGCGCGCGCTGCTGAAAGCGCTGGGCATGCCCTTTAGAACTAACTAGAAAGAATAGGTCCTATAGGTCCAATAGGACCTATAACAAATAGGACGGCTCTCGAGAAACGAACATGGCAAAGAAATCATTAATCGCGAAGGCGGCACGCAAACCGAAGTTTTCGGTGCGCGCCTACACTCGATGCAAACGCTGCGGCCGTCCGCGTGGCTACTTGCGGAAGTTCAACCTGTGCCGCATCTGTTTTCGCGAGTTGGCGCTTCAGGGACAGATCCCTGGCGTTGTTAAGTCGAGCTGGTAATTGACAACTAACGGAGTTACTTCATGACTGATCCCATTGCCGATATGTTGACGCGAATCCGCAACGCCATCGCGGCGAAGCATTCGCGGGTTGATATTCCGGCTTCCAAGCTCAAACTTGAGATTGCCCGCATCCTGAAAGAAGAGGGCTACATCAACAACTTCGTCATCAAGGGCGAAGGTCTCAAGCGCACGATTAGAATCTTCCTGCGCTACGACGCGCGCGGTACGTCTTCAATCACGCACCTCCAGCGCGTCTCGACTCCCGGCCGGCGCGTTTACGTCGGATCGAGTCAGATTCCGAAAGTGCTCGGCGGTTACGGCATCAATATCGTCTCGACGTCGCGGGGCTTGATGAGCGGCAAGGCCGCGCGCCGCGAAAACATCGGCGGAGAGCTGTTGGCGCAGATTTACTAAAACGGGAAATAGCTTATGTCGCGAATTGGAAAAAAGGTAATCACAGTCCCGCAGGGCGTGACCGTCACCGTTCACCAGCAGGAGCTCGAAGTCAAAGGGCCGAAAGGCACGCTGAAGACTCCGATCCCCGCCGGGATTAGTTTCAAGCTCGAAGGCGAGGAGCTGCGTGCGGAGCGCAGCACTAACGAGCAGGCAGCGTTGCACGGTCTCGCACGCGCACTCGCTAACAATGCGATCGTCGGCGTCACTGAAGGATTCACCAGACAGATGGACGTCGTTGGCGTCGGTTACAAAGCCGACGTGCAGGGCAAGAAGATCGTCTTCTCGCTCGGCTACTCGCATCCGATCGAGTTTCCTTTGCCGCCGGAAGTCGACGCTAAGGCCGAACGTATGACGACGAAAGGCAGCATTCAGCAGTATCAGACGACGTTGACGTTGACGAGCATCGACAAGCAGAAATTGGGCCAGGTGGCGGCCGAGATGCACAAGCTGCGCAAGCCTGATGCGTACAAAGGCAAAGGCGTGCGTTACGCGGATGTGCCGATCAAGTTGAAACCGGGCAAGACCGGAAAGTAGTCCGGCAAATAGTTGAGGCAAGATGGCTAACACAGACAGAGCACAAATACGGACCGCGATTCACGCGCGGATTCGACGCAAAGTTAAAGGCAGTGGCGAGAAGCCGCGGCTGGCGATCTATCGCAGCTTGAACCATATCTACGCGCAGGTGATCGACGACAAGAACGGGCAGACGTTGGCTTCGGCTTCGTCGACCGAGAAAGACTTGCGCGGCAACACCGGCGGCAACCTCGAAGCCGCACGCCGGATCGGCCAGGCGATTGCCGAACGCGCCATCGCGAAAGGGATCGAGAACGTGGTTTTCGATCGCGGCGGTTATCTCTATCACGGGCGCATCAAGGCGTTGACCGATGCCGCACGCGCTGCCGGATTGAACAAACACGAAATCAAAGCGGAACCCGACGGTGAAGAGCCGGTAGCGGAAGAAGCCGCAGCGGAACCCAAAGAAGAGAAGAAGTCACGCAAGAAGAGCAAAGAATAGAATATGAGACAACCCAAGCAACGCATTCCCGCGCAGGGGCTCGACCTGAAAGATCAGGTGATCTCCATCAATCGTGTGACCAAGGTCGTTAAGGGCGGCAAGAACCTTTCGTTCGCGGCGCTCGTCGTGGTTGGCGATGAAGGTGGACACGTCGGTTTCGGCACGGGCAAAGCGCGAGAAGTTCCGCTCGCGATCAAGAAGGGCATCGAGTCGGCGAAGAAGAACCTGATTCGCGTGCCGTTGATCAATAACACGTTGCCGCACCAGTTGATCGGTCAGTACGGCGCGGGCCGCGTGTTGGTAAAACCGGCGTCGGAAGGAACGGGCGTGATCGCCGGCGGCGCGGTGCGTGCGGTGATGCAGGCAGTGGGTGTCAGGGACGTGCGCACGAAGGTGTTGGGTTCGACGAATCCGCACAACGTCGTGCGGGCTACGTTCGACGCGCTGCTGCGGATGAAGGATCCGATGGAACTGGCGCGCTTGCGTGGTAAACAAGTCGAGGAGATGTAAACATGCCACGGAGAGCACAGACGCAAACTGACGGCGCAAAGATTCGTATCCAGTACTACCGGAGTTTTATCGCTTCGCCGAAGACGCACAAAACGATCGTCCGCAGTCTGGGATTAAGTAAGCTCAATCAGGTCGTTGAGCGGCCGGACACTGAGGCTATGCGTGGTGCAGTAGCGAAAGTGCCGCACCTGCTGCGCATTGTTTGAATAGGTCCTATAGGGCCTATAGGACCTATTTCAGGAGTAAATAATGGCTATCAGTCTTAACACGCTTAAGCCTGCGAAGGGATCGACCCACAAGAAGAAACGCGTCGGCCGCGGTCCGGGATCCGGATTGGGTAAAACCGCGGGTCGCGGTGAGAAGGGACAGAAGTCCCGCTCGGGTTACTCGCGCAAGATCGGATTTGAAGGCGGCCAGATGCCGCTGCACCGTCGTTTGCCCAAACGCGGCTTCACAAACATCTTCAAGAAGCGCTGGCTCGAGGTTAGTCTCGCGGCGCTCGATCAGCATTTCAATGCCGACGAAGAGATCACGCCCGAGGTTTTACACGAGCGGGGCTTGATTAAGAAGGCGAAACATGATGTGGTAGTGCTCGGAAACGGTGAGGTTTCCAAACCGCTCCGCGTTTCCGCGCACCGGTTCACGAAGAGCGCTCGCGAAAAGATCGAGAAAGCTGGTGGTGCGGTAGTGGAAATTGCCGCCCCAGTTAAGGCTGAAGGCTAAGGGGTTTTATGGAGAAGTTTCTAGCCGCCGTTCGCAATATGTTCAATGTGCCGGATCTACGCCGGCGCATTTTCTTTACGCTGCTCCTGCTCGCGGTCTACCGCTTTGGCGCACACGTCGGCGCGCCGGGCATTAACAAGACGCGGCTCGACGAAGTCTGGCGCGACGTTGCGGGAACGCTGCTCGGCGTGCTCGACCTCTTCTCCGGCGGAAACTTTCGTACCATCTCGGTATTTGCTCTCGGCGTGACGCCCTACATCACGGCGTCCATCATTCTCCAGCTCATGACCGTCGTCTCGCCGCAACTCAAGAAGTTGCAGGAAGAAGGCGAGATGGGCCGGCAGAAGATCAATCAGTGGACTCGTTACCTGACTGTCGGACTGGCCGGAGTGCAGACGTGGTTTGTGGCCCACTGGCTACAGGTCAACGGCGTCGGCGCGCCGACGTGGGGCTTTCTGTTCACCACGATCCTGACGCTTACTACGGGAACGATGTTCGTGATGTGGCTCGGCGAACAGATCACCGAACGTGGTATCGGTAACGGCATCTCGTTATTGATCTTCGCGGGCATCGTGATCGGCCTGCCGCGTGGCGTCGAACAGATTTGGGAAAGAGTTCGCGGCGGCGACACGATGGAAGTCCTGGGCGTCCTCGCGATGGTGATCGCGCTGGTCGGAATCATCGCGTTCATCGTTTTTGTCGAGTCGGCACGGCGCAAGATTCCTGTGAGTTATGCGAAGCGGCACGTTGGCCGGCAACTGGTCGGTGGTCAGCAAACGACGATGCCGTTGAAGCTCAACATGGGCGGCGTTATCCCGGTGATCTTTGCGTCGTCGGTGTTGTCGATGCCGCAGAGTTTGTTTGCCGCGTTTCCTCCCGACCCGAACAACATGCAAACGACGTGGGCCAGGATCTGGACGTTCTTCCAGACCTTCCACGCGAGCGATCCGTATTACGAGTTGATCTTCCTGTCGTTGATCATCTTCTTCACGTTCTTTTACGTGTCGATCGTTTTCAACGTCTAAGAAGTCGCCGACAACCTGCGCAAACACGGTGGTTTCATGCCGGGTATTCGTCCTGGTCGCGCTACGGCTGAGTATCTGAATACGATTCTCACGAGACTGACTACGGTCGGTGCGATTTACCTCGCGCTGGTGGCGTTTGTGCCGCAGTTCATGTTGAGCGGCTTCAAAATAGCAAGACTGCCGTTGATTGGCGGGTGGCTCGATTCGTTTGTCAGTACGACGCCCGGTTTGTCGTGGATTCCCAACGGCATGGGTTATCAGTTTTACTTTGGCGGTACCTCGCTACTCATTCTCGTCGGTGTCGCAATGGACACCGTGGCCCAAATCGAGGCCCAATTGGTGATGCGCAATTACGAAGGTTTCCTCGGAAGCGGGGGCCGGTTGCGCGGACGCCGATCCTAAACTGGTATGGCGAAAATCATTGTGCTGATGGGTGCGCCTGGTGCCGGAAAAGGCACGCAGGCGCGCTTGTTTCAAGAGCGTTTGCATCTTCCCCAGATCTCCACGGGAGATATTTTTCGCGCGCTCAAGCATGCCGAGACTCCACTGGCGCACGAAGTTAGAGATATCATGACGCGGGGACAACTGGTTCCCGACGAGTTGACAATTCGATTGGTCAAAGAGCGCACGGCGCAACCCGACTGCGAGAGCGGTTACATCCTCGACGGCTTTCCGCGTACGCCGGCGCAGGCGCGGAGTTTGGAACAACTCGCCACCGAGCAGCGCATGGACATCATTCCCGTGCTGATCGACGTGCCGTACGAGTTACTTGAAAAGCGAATGACGGGGCGGCGGAACTGTCCGGTTTGTCACGAGATCTACAACATCTATTTCAAGCCGCCGCGCAACGACAACGTTTGCGATCTGCACACGCACGCTCAGTTGGTGCAGCGCGCGGACGACAATCCGGAAACGGTGCGCGCGAGGCTGGCGACTTACGACGAACAAACCCGGCCGTTGATTGATTACTATCGTGCGGCCGGTGTGTTGCGCAGTGTTGACGGTACGCGCGATCCGGAAGAGATTTATAAAGACATCGAGAGTATCGTTGCTTGAGCCACACAAAGGCACAAGACAGAAGTCACTAATGATTATCGGGAAGTCAAAAAGGGAATTGGAAAAGATGCGCGCCGCAGGCCGGCTGGTGGGGCAGGTGCTGAACCATCTGCGCACGCTCGTCGCGCCGGGTGTGACGACGATGGAGGTCGATCGCGCCGCGGAGAAGATGATCCGCGATGCGGGTGCGCTGCCGACGTTCAAGGGGTACAACGGTTTTCCGTATTCGATCTGCGCCTCGGTTAACGAACAGATCGTTCACGGTTTTCCGTCGAATTATCATTTGAAAGAAGGCGACATCTTTTCGATCGACGTCGGTGTGACGTTGGAAGGTTTTGTCGGCGACACGGCGACGACGGTTCCGGTTGGGAAGGTCAGCGAAGATCGGCTGAAGTTAATCCGGATTACTCAGGAGTGTCTCGAGCGGGCGATCGAGCAGTGCCGGCCGGGCAAGCATCTCGGCGACATCGGTTGGGCAGTTCAGGAACACGCCGAGGCGAACGGCTATTCGATCGTTCGCGATTACGTCGGGCATGGGATCGGAAGACGGATGCACGAGGATCCGCAGATTCCGAACTACGGGCGTCCCGGATTGGGGCAGAAGATCAAAGCGGGATACGTGTTTGCGGTAGAGCCGATGGTGAACCTGGGTTCGCACCATACGAAGGTGCTCGCCGATGGTTGGACGGTCGTGACGGTCGATGGCCAGCCCAGCGCTCACACCGAGCACACGATCGCGATTACCGAAGAAGGCCCGGAAGTGCTGACTCTGGTGCGTGAGGCGTCTGCCGCTCCGGCTTAGGGACAGCAATCCACAGATTACGCAGACTTTGTAAGCAATCTGTGTAATCTGTGGATTGCTGTGTTGGCTTGGCAAACGAAATGCCTGCGTGCTATTATTCGCAGTTTGTCGGCAGCGTCGTAACTTCAACCTGAGAGGATATGGCGAAGGAAGAGGCTATTGAGGTCATGGCAAAGGTCCTTGAGACTTTGCCTAACGCTATGTTCCGGGTTGAGTTGGAAGAGAGTCAGCATCAGGTGCTCGCGCACATTTCAGGAAAAATGCGCAAGCACTTTATTCGCATTCTTCCTGGCGACAGGGTTTTGGTTGAGCTTTCGCCCTACGATCTCAATCGCGGCCGCATCACTTATAGATACAAATAGGTACGAGGTTAAGTCATGAAAGTCCGTGCGTCAGTAAAGAAGATGTGCGACAAGTGCAAAGTCATCCACCGCAAAGGCGTGGTGCGTGTGATTTGCGCCAATCCGAAGCATAAACAGAGACAAGGATAGCGAGAAATAAAGATGGCACGTGTAGCTGGAGTAGATCTGCCACCTAACAAAAGAGCTGAGATTGGTCTCACTTACATCTACGGCATCGGGCGTTCGCGTTCGAACGCGGTGTTGAAGGAAGCGGGTGTCAACCTTGATACGCGCGTCCGCGATTTGAGTGAAGACGAGCTGAGCCGCATTCGTAACATTCTGGAAGTCCAGGGTGAGATTGAAGGCGACCTGCGCAAGCGTGTGCAGATGGATATCAAGCGGCTGATGGACATCGGCTGCTATCGTGGACTGCGGCATCGCCGTGCGCTACCCGTTCGCGGACAGCGTACGCACACCAATGCGCGCACTCGTAAAGGTCCGCGTCGCGCCACCATCGCCAAGAAGAAGGCGCCTGGCAAGAAGTAGTTGTACTTGGAGCTTAGTACTTTGTTCTTTGTGAGCTGTTCGTAGCTGGACCAAAGAACAAAGAACAAAGCACAAAGATCGAAGAACAAAGTTTATGGCAAAAGCAGGCGGAAAGAAGAAGGTCTTTCGTAAGAAAGAGAAGAAGAACGTTCCCAACGGTATCGTTCATATCGCGGCGTCGTTCAACAACACGATGATCTCGATCACGGACCTCGAAGGAAACCTGATCGCGCAATCGTCGGCAGGCGCACGCGGTTTTCGCGGTTCGCGCAAGGGAACTCCCTTCGCGGCGCAACAAGCTGCATTCGAAGCAGCGAAGAAGGCGCACGAAGCGGGCATGCACCAATGTGAGGTGCGTGTGAAAGGCCCGGGCGGCGGACGTGAATCAGCGATCCGCGCGATTGCCAATGCCGGCATTCGCGTGACCACGATTCGCGATACGACGCCGATTCCGCACAACGGTTGCAGACCGCCAAAGCGGCGACGAGTTTAAAGCAGAGGACCGATAGGTCCTGAGAATAGGTCCTATACGTCCTATAGGACCAATAACCCAAAGGATGAAGGGTCCCTGATGATTTGGGATCTGTAAACTTTTCCGTCTTATCAAAGACCGGAGGCAATAAATTGGCTAGGTATAGAGATGCAGTGTGCCGCCTTTGCCGTCGCGAAGGCGCTAAGCTTTTTTTGAAGGGCGATCGTTGTTACAAACCCGCTTGCCCGATTGAGAAACGCGGTACTCAACCGCCCGGGCAGCATGGCAACTCGTTGCGACGCGGCAAGGCGTTGGTCGGTTACGGCCAGCAGTTGCGCGAGAAGCAGAAGGTCAAGCGTATCTACTTCATTCTCGAAGGGCAGTTTCGCAACTACTTCGAACGCGCTGCTCGCATGAAGGGGATTACCGGCGAGAACCTCCTGTTCCTTCTGGAGCGGCGTCTGGACAATGCCGTCTATCGTGCTGGTTTCTCTACTTCCCGCCGTCAGGCCAGACAACTGGTCAATCACGGTCACATTCTCGTCAACGATCGCAAAGTCGATATTCCCTCTTACCAGGTGAGACCGGGCGACACGATCAGCGTACGTGAAGCCAGCCGCAAGAACGTACACATCGAAGGCGCGTGGCAAACGGCATCGGGTCGTGGCCGGCCGTCGTGGATTACGGCTGACGGCGGCGACATGAGCGCGCGTGTGGCCAGCATACCGGTGCGCGACGACATCGACCGGATGATCAACGAACAGTTAATCGTCGAACTTTATAGCAAGTAATTTTTGGGGACCTGAACGCTTATGGCTATGGATCAAAATAATCTTTGGCAGGGATTTCAAATGCCGCGCCGGCTCGCGGCAGACGCAGAAACGCTGACGGAACGCTACGGCCGTTTTTCGGCCCAGCCGTTCGAACGAGGTTTCGGCACTACCGTCGGAAACTCGCTTCGCCGTGCGCTTCTTTCATCAATCGAAGGAGCAGCGATTACCGCAGTCAAAATCGAAGGGGTGGAGCACGAGTTCTCCTCGATCAAGGGCGTGGTGGAAGATGCCACCGACGTGATCCTGAATTTGAAACAGGTGCCCTTCAAGCTGCACAGCAGTGAGCCGAAAACTCTCCGCATCAATAAAGAGGAAGCAGGCGAAGTCACTGCCGCGGATATCGAAGCTGACGCGGACGTCGAGATTCTCGACCCGACGGTACACATCGCGACCGTCAGTGAAGGTGGATCGCTGCGCGTCGAGATGCGTTTGAAGCGTGGACGTGGTTACGTTTCCGCGGATCGAAATTTCGATGAGGACTTGTCGCTCGGTTACATCCCGATCGACTCGGTCCACACGCCGGTCAAGAAAGTTAACTACCAGGTCGAAGCCGCGCGTTTGGGGCAGAACACTGAGTTTGACAAGCTGACGATCGAGGTTTGGACCGACGGCTCAGTCAAGCCGGAAGATTCGATCGGTTTGGCGGCGAAGTTGATCAAGGACCACATGTCGATCTTCATCAACTTTGAGGAAGATACCGACGACTACGCATACGCGAAGATGGAACGTCCGCCGCTGCCGCGTAACGATCAGTTGGATCGTTCGGTCGACGAGCTGGAGCTTTCGGTCCGTTCTTACAACTGCTTGAAGAACGCCGACATTCGCACGATCCGCGACCTGGTCCAACGTACCGAGCGCGAGATGCTGGCGACGAAGAACTTCGGTAAGAAGTCGCTCAACGAGATCAAAGAGATCCTCAACGGTATGGGTCTCGATTTCGGCATGGAATTCGACGAACAAGGCAATCCGATTCCGGGTACCGGCGGTCGCGACACTGCCGACCTCTCGGATTTCGACGGTGATGATGAACAGTAAAAGGGTAACGTCATGCGGCATTTAAAGGCACATCGCAAACTGGGCCGGACCAGCGAACATCGCACGTCGATGTTGCGCAATCTGGCAACGTCATTGATCAACTCCCGTGAAGAGCGCATCGTTACCACTTTGCCGAAAGCAAAGGAACTTCGCCCGTTCGTCGAGCGCGCCATCACGTTGTCGCGACGCGCGCAGAACTTGTCTGACGACGCTGCGCAGGCTTTGCACTTGCGCCGTCAGGCGGCGGGTTTTTTCCACGCGGGAAACACTTCCATGTCGGCGCTGACCGGTAAGCGCGGACAGCCGCGTCCGGAACGCACCGCGGGCGTTGCGGCGTTGCGCCGTCTCTTCGGCGAACTCGGCGAACGCTACAAGGATCGTCCCGGCGGTTACACGCGCATTTTGAAACTCGGCCATCGCGATGGCGATGCGGCGGAGATGGCGATCATCGAGCTCGTCGACAATCGGCGCGAAGTTGAGGCTGCTGAAGCTGAGAAGAAACGAAAAGCCTCAGCGTCGAAGA
Organism: Pyrinomonadaceae bacterium; assembly: GCA_035276425.1. Lineage (GTDB taxonomy): Bacteria > Acidobacteriota > Blastocatellia > Pyrinomonadales > Pyrinomonadaceae > PSRF01. Next base: position 14,216 of record DATELP010000004.1, on the reverse strand, counting down.
AAAGGGCTTCCAAAAAGGCAGCTAAAACCGAACCCACGGATGACACAGAGAGCACAGATTAATCTGTAATCTGTGGTCGGCTTAAAACGCATGGCTGCACGAAAAGAACAGAGCGACAACACCCCCAAAGCTTCCGTCAACATGGAAGAGTTGCGCGAGCTGATCGAGTTGTTGCGAGACAACGGGCTGGCGGAACTCGAACTCGAACGAGCGGACTTCCGCGTGCGTTTGCGCCGCGAGGGTTCTTCGTTTGGTGGCGACAGCGGGGATAATTTCAACCTCACCGAGATGGTGAGGAATGCGATGGGCGGTAATCCGGTTCCGTATTCGATCACGCAGACACCGATGCCGCCAACGTCCGCTCCGGCGCATCACGGTGCTGAGCCGCAGAGCGCGGCATCAGAGGACCAGGGTCTCCACATCATCACTTCTCCGATTGTCGGCACGTTCTATCGTTCGCCGTCACCAACCGCCGATCCGTTTGTAAAGATCGGCAGCAACGTCGAACCGGCGTCGGTCGTGTGCATCATCGAAGCCATGAAGCTCATGAATGAGATTCAGGCGGAGGCGAGCGGAGAAGTAGTCAAGATTTACGTTGAAAACGGCCAGCCGGTTGAATATGGCCAGCCGTTGTTCGGAATCCGAAGTTAAGCCACAAAGAGGCACAAAAGGCACAAACAAGTGAGTTTGTGCTCTTTGTGCTTTTTTGTGATAGGTTGCAAATGGCCTTCGAACCGCGCAAGTTCAAAAAAATCCTGATCGCCAATCGTGGCGAGATCGCCTGCCGCATCATCTGGACGTGCAAGGAGATGGGCATCAAGACGGTCGCGGTCCACAGCGACGTCGATCGCGATTCGCTGCACGTTCGTTTTGCCGATGAAGCTGCCTGCATTGGACCAGCGCCGTCCGCGCAGAGTTATCTGAACATTCCCGCGATCATCAGCACGGCTGAGATCTTTAACGTCGACGCGATTCATCCGGGTTACGGATTTCTCGCGGAGTCGGCTTACTTCGCTGAGATCTGCGAAGCGTGCAACATCAAATTCATTGGACCATCCGCGAATGTGATACGCATGATGGGCGACAAGATCGAAGCACGGCGCGTGATGCACGAAGCGGGTTTGCCGGTCGTGCCGGGGAGTCCTGATGCGATCACTTCCGAAGAAGAAGGTCTGAAACTCGCGCGCGAGATCGGTTTTCCGTTGATGGTTAAAGCGTCGGCCGGCGGCGGCGGACGCGGCATGCGCATCGTGCGTTCCGAAAAGGAACTCGGCAAAGCGCTCGAGACCGCTTCGACGGAAGCTGCAGCGGCGTTCAACGACGGCAGTGTTTACATCGAGCGCTACATCGAGGAGCCGCGGCACATCGAGATTCAGGTGCTGGCGGATGAATACGGCGATTGTATTCACCTCGGCGAACGCGAGTGTTCGATTCAACGGCGCCATCAGAAGTTGATGGAAGAAGCGCCTTCGACCGTGTTGACGCCGGAGTTGCGCAAGACGATGGGTGAAGCGGCGGTCGCTGCTTGTAAGAAACTCGGCTACTCGAGCGCGGGCACGTGCGAGTTTCTGCTGGACAAACAGAACAATTTCTATTTCATGGAAATGAACACGCGCATCCAGGTCGAGCATCCGGTCACTGAAATGGTGACGCTCGCGGACATCGTGCGCAACCAGATTCGCATTGCCGAAGGCGAGCCGCTCGGTTACACGCAGGACGATCTGCTGATCGTCGGCCATGCGATCGAGTGCCGTATCAACGCTGAGGATCCGGAGAAGTTTTCGCCTTCGCCGGGCACGATCACGGCGTTCAACTTGCCGGGCGGACCGGGCGTGCGCGTTGATACGTTTGTTTATGCCGGTTACCGGGTTTCACCGTTTTACGACTCGCTGATCGCGAAGCTGATCGTTCATGCGCGGACGCGCGAACTGGCCATCGCGCGGATGAAGCGGGCGTTGGACGTGATGGTGGTCGAGGGGATTAAGACGACGATTCCGTTGCACCAGAAGATCATGGACGACCCGAAGTTCCGCAGGGGCGAGATAGACACGAACTTCATGGAGTATTTTCTCACCAAGAACGGCCGTAAGGTCGAAACCGCGGCCAGGGGCTAGGTACAGCGTTCTGAGTTCAGGCTTTAGCTTGGCTTTCCAAAGGACAGCCTAAAGGCTGAACTCAAAACGCAGAAGCGGGCTTGGAGTTTACATTTGGGTTCCCTTATAATGTCCGACTTTTCTATGGCGATTTGAGTCGTCTGAGAGGGTAAATAGAAGATGTCACACGCAGTTATCAGAGCCGGCGGCAAACAATTTCTGGTCAAAGAGGGACAGACGGTTCGCGTCCCGTCGATCCAGGCGGAAGCCGGAAGCTCGATCGAGCTCGAAACGCTTTTAACCTCCGGCGAAAGCGCCGCGAAAGCGACAGTTGTTTCGCACGGCAAGGATCAGAAGATCGTCGTTTTTAAGAAGAAGCGGCGCAAACAGTACAAGCGCACGCGCGGACATCGGCAGGGTTATACGGAGCTGAAGATCGATTCAGTTGGTTAGCTGATCTTTGTACTTTGTGCTTTGTACTTTGTTAGACCGCAACTGGTAACAACAAAGAACTAAGTACAAAGTACCAGGTACGGGAGTACAAGTATGGCACACAAAAAAGGTGTTGGATCATCTCGCAACGGCCGCGACTCGCAATCGCAGCGCCTCGGACTGAAGAAGTTTGGCGGCGAACGCGTGCTCGGCGGAAACATCATCGCCCGCCAGCGGGGCACGCGGTGGAAACCCGGCAGCAACGTCGGCCGCGGTAAAGACGACACGCTCTTCGCGTTGATCGACGGCGTGGTGAAGTTTGAGGACAAAGGCCGCGCGGGTAAGTTCGTCAGCGTTTATCCACCGGAGCAAACTGCTGCTGCTTAGACAAGTTACTTTGGAAGTTCGCGACGCCTGAGCAGCACCTCAACTGCACTAGGCGTCGCTTTCGATTTATTAGATGTTCATTGATCGGGCCAAGATTCACGTGCAGGGGGGTGACGGAGGTAACGGAGTTACTGCTTTCCGGCGTGAGAAGTTTGTCCCGCGTGGTGGTCCATCAGGTGGTGACGGCGGCCGTGGTGGTGATGTAGCTCTCGTCGCGGATTCATCGCTGAACACGCTGCTGCATTTGCGCTACAACCCGCGTCACGTTGCCGATCGTGGTCTACATGGCGAGGGTTCGAATCGATCGGGACGCGAAGGCGCGGATCTGACGGTTCGTGTTCCGGTAGGAACGCAGATCTTTGATGCCGAGACCGGCGAATTGTTACACGATCTCAATCGCGACGGCGATCGCTGGTTAGCCGCGCGTGGCGGCCGTGGTGGTTTTGGAAACGCGCACTTCACGTCATCGACGAATCGTGCGCCGCGTTATCACCAGAGTGGCAGCAAAGGCGAAGAGCGCGAGTTGCAACTCGAGTTAAAGCTGCTCGCGGATGTTGGTCTGGTGGGTTTTCCGAACGCCGGTAAGTCGACGTTTATTTCGACGGTTTCCGCGGCGAAGCCCAAGATTGCTGACTATCCGTTCACGACGTTGGAGCCGCACCTCGGCGTGGTCGATCTGGGAGACTTTCGCACGTTTGTGATTGCCGACATTCCGGGACTGATTGAAGGCGCGCACGCGGGCGCGGGATTAGGCGATCGGTTTCTGCGCCACATCGAGCGGACGAAGTTGTTGTTGCACCTCGTCGATGTTTCTTCTCTATCGGGTCGCGAAACGGTGACGGATTATCAGACCGTGAATCATGAGCTTGCGTCTTACAACCCCGAGCTTGCTGAGCGACCGCAGTTCGTTGTGGCGACGAAGATCGATTCGCTTGACGAACCGGAACGTCTCGAGTCGTTGAAAGCGCAGGCGCTTGCTGACGACAAACCGTTCTTTGCGATTTCGTCTGCGACTGGTGAAGGCGTTCGCGAACTGCTCAACGCAATGTCAGCGAAGCTCGACGAGATCGCGACGGCGAACAAACAACCGGACACGGTTGAGCTGGCTTTGTAAAGATGCCCGGGCGCGCGCGCATAGCCTTGTATGGCGGAACGTTCGATCCGATTCATCTGGGACATTTGGAAGTTGCCCGCAGGGTTTTAGAGTTATTTGAGATTGAGAAAGTCCTATTTGTTCCGGCGCAGCTTGCGCCGCACAAAGTCGGCCGGCCTGTAACGGACCCGATACATCGCTATGCGATGCTCGCGCTCGCGACACAGGACGATTCGGAATTGCTGATCTCGACGTTTGAACTCGACGCGCCGGATCGACGTTACACGGTCGATACCGTGGCCGAGTTTCAGCGAATGCTTGGCGACCACACGGAGTTGTTTTTCATCATGGGCGCTGACTCGTGGTCCGAGATCACGACGTGGCGCGAATGGGAACGGCTCTTGAAAATGACGAATCACATCGTCGTCACGCGTCCGGGTTACGAAGTTGCGCCGGCGCCCGAAGGCCTCGGCGATCGAATCTTCTTCACTGATGCGGTGATGAAGGACATCTCGGCGACGCAGATTCGCCGGGTCGCAAGTGAAAAACGCTACGACGAGTTGGCACAGTTGGTCCCTCGGTCCGTGGCTAATTACATCAAGAAGTACGGGATTTATCGAAATTCGAATGAAGCAAAACTCAACAGTTAAAGAACAGTCTTTGCACCCTCAACCGGCTGCTCGTACCCAGGCGCAACCTCATGCTGAGCCGGCTGCTGAAAAACTGGACGAGCGCGTGATGACGGCGCTTCATGCGGCCAGCGAGAAGAAAGCGATCGAGCCGGTCGTGTTGGACCTGCGCGAGATCGCGAGCTTTACCGATTACTTCGTGATCTTCAGTGGCGCTAACGAGCGGCAGGTGCAGGCGATCTCCGACGAGGTTTACGAAACACTGAAGAGGGCCGGCGAGCCTGCGGTGCGAGTTGAGGGTTACAAAACCGCCGAGTGGATTTTGCTGGACTACGGCGATTTCGTGGTCCATGTGTTCGAACAAAAGGCGCGCAAATTTTTTGACCTGGAGCGTTTGTGGCGCGAGTCGAAACGAGTTGAGTTGCCGGCGGAGTTGACCGGCGAAGGTTCAAGTTCTTTGAGAAAAGAATCGTGATCGAACTGTTTGCGCGCTCTTCCGGAATGCGCGAGGCAGTGGGTCTCGCGGAGCGCGTCAGTTCAACGGCCACGAACGTACTGATTACTGGTGAATCCGGCGCCGGCAAGGATCTGCTGGCAGCTTACATCCACTGGAAGTCGCCGCGCGCGGCGCAACCGCTCGTGAAGATCGATTGCGCGACGTTACCGGGTGAACTGCTCGAAGCAGAACTCTTTGGTTACGAGCGTGGCGCGTTCACCGGCGCAAGTGAAGCAAAGCCGGGACGGCTGGAAGCAGCGCAAAAGGGAACCGTTGTGCTCGACGAGATCGCGCACCTTTCGACCGATGCGCAGGCGAAGTTGTTGCGCGTGATTGAGACGCGCGAGTTCGAACGATTAGGCGGCCGCAAGACGATCAAACTCGACGCGCGCTTGATTGCGTTGACCAACGTCGATCTGGCCGCGGCAGTTAAGACGGGACGCTTTCGCGAGGACCTGCTTTACCGGTTGGACGTGATTCACATTCGCGTGCCGCCGTTGCGCGAACGCAAAGACGATCTTTCAAAACTGATTCAGCACTTTCTGAAGCACTACTCGGCGAAGCACGGGCGCAACGTCGAACGTGTTTCCGCGCCGGTGCTGGCGATGCTTCAGTCGTATGACTATCCGGGCAACGCGCGTGAACTGGCGAACATTATCGAGCGCGCAGTGATCGTCGCGAACGGAAAGCGGCTCGAAGAACAGGATCTGCCGCCGGGGCTTAACGCCGCAGTGAATGCACGGCGTCAAAAGGAGAAGCCGCCGAGTCTGGCGGAACTCGAAGCGTCGTACATCGCCGAGGTGCTTACGAGGACGAACGGAAACAAGACCGAGTGTGCGCGAATCCTCGGCATCAGTCGTAAAAATCTCTACGAGAAGATCGCGCGCTATAGCCTTTAAAGCCATCCACAGATTACGCAGATGGCTCGCTTGCTATGAAGTTTCGGATCGTCTGGACAGGAAAGACGCGCGACGCCAGGCTGCGCGCGCTGATTGAAGATTACGCCGAACGTCTTTCGCACTTTGTTCGTTGTGAAGTCACGGAATTAAAGGAGCCGGGGCGTACAGACAAGACAGGCATCGGTAAGGAGACTAAGCGCATCTCAGACGCGCTTCGTCCCGCGTCGTTGACAGTTTTGCTGGATCCGGAAGGCGCGCAGTGGACGTCGCAGGAACTGGCGGCGCAAGTCAGGACTTGGGAAGGCAGTGGCGTCAAAGAGGTTGCGTTCGTCATCGGCGGACCAAACGGCCTCGCGCCGGAACTGATGACGCGAGCAGACAAACGCTGGTCGCTTTCGCGGTTGACATTGACGCACGAGATGGCGCGAGTGCTCCTGTTGGAACAGTTGTATCGAGCGTTCACGATCGTTCACGGCTTGCCATATCAGAAATGAATATAGGCAGTCCCGGCATTATCAAGTAGGGTGGAGGATTAATACTTAATGGATAAGAGACGCACTAAAATATTCCGCGACAAGTTGTTGGACCGTCGCGAAGGACTCGTCGGGCAGGTGCAGGCCGCCGAGCTTTACAGTCGCGAACGCGACGCTGAGGCGACACAGGATCCGGCCGACATGGCCGCGAATGCCTACACCAAAGAATTGTTGGTGTCGATGTCCGACAACGATCGCCAATTGCTGAATCTGATCGACGAAGCGCTTGAACGGATCGAGACCTCAGGTTATGGAAAGTGCATTCACTGCGACGAAGCGCTTTCGGAGAGACGTCTCGAAGCAGTGCCGTGGGCGCGACTCTGTGTTCGCTGCCAGGACCTGCAAGAACGCGGGCTCCTTGGCGACGACGAAGAGTAGCCGGCGCAGCACACTAGACGCGTTATGAGATAATCGCGGCCTCCTCAATCGAGGAGGCCGCTTTTGTTTTGGAGCTCTTGCCGTGGTCGAAATTTTGTAAACAGGACGTGCGCATCTCTCAGCGTCCTGAAGTAGCGGCTTCGCCGCCGGATGTGAGGCAAGGCTATGCCTTGCCATCGGGTTGAGAAAGAAACTTAGGGCTGTGCCCGAACCAGGGGGCGGAGCCCACTCGCTATTTAAATCGCTCCGGCGAGGCGGAGCCTCGCCTCACATCCGGCGGCAGAGCCGGTAATGAGCAACTCCATTAGCTATGATCCTCACGCGTTTCTACGATGCTTTGCTCACAGTCGCTTATCCGCAGACGTGTCTCGTGTGCGGCGGGAGTGTGGAAGAGCGGCAGTTGGGAGTTGCTTGCCGATCGTGTTGGGACAAGACGCGAGTCTTCACCGGTGCAGAGACGATCTGTTGGAAGTGTGGCGCACTGTCGTTGGGCATCGATCTACCCGCCGAGCTAACTCAACAGATCCGATGCCATCGCTGCGACGCGCAATCCTTTTCCGCGGCTCGCGCAGTGGGCGTCTACGAAAACGCGTTGCGCGCATCCGTGCTTTCATTAAAGCGCCAACCGCACGTCTCGTCTCATCTCATCAATCTCCTCGTTGATGCCGCACAACGCGAACCGTTGAACAAAGCTACACGCATCATCCCGGTGCCGCTACACGAAAACCGGCAACGCGAACGCGGCTTCAACCAAGCCTCCGTAATTGCCGTGGCTTTGAGCAAACAACTCCAACTCCCTCTCGACGAAGCAACTCTATTGCGCCCGCGTGCTTCGGAAAAGTACCGCGCCGGACTCGACCCGAAAGGCCGTCGCGACACTGTTGCGGGCGCCTTCGAAGTTCGTTACCCGAAACTAATCGAAGGCGAAAGCGTCCTCCTGGTAGACGACGTTTTTACCACCGGGGCCACCGTAAACTCCTGCGCCGAGGCGCTTTTGGCGTCAGACGCCTGTAACGTCTTCGTGTTAACCATTGCGCGAGGGAAGAGTTAGCGCGTAATATCACGCCGTTATGAATGGCCGGGTTTTAGTCCTGAATACGTCCTATGAGCCCGTCAACGTGTGCACGGAAAGGCGTGCCATCGTGATGATCTTCAAGGGCGTGGCACGGGTCGAAGAACACAACGGCCATGTACTTCATTCGCAGAAACTCGCAATTCATGCGCCCTCGGTGATTCGACTCACCGAGTACATTCATATCCCTTTCGAACGGCGCTCGCTCTCGCGAAAAAACATCCTGCTGCGTGACCACTCGACCTGCCAGTATTGCGGCAAGCAGTATCCGCCATCGGAGCTCACCCTCGATCATGTCCAGCCGCGCTCGCGCGGAGGGGAGTCGGCGTGGGATAATCTGGTGGCCTGCTGCAAGCGATGTAACCACAAGAAGGGGAACCGCACGCCGGAAGAATCCGGCATGCACCTGCTTCGCCGACCTCGTGGTTTCTCGCTACACGTCAACCGCCAGATCATGCGGTATCTCGGACGAGCAGACGAGACCTGGAGAAAGTACCTGTTTTACGAATCGGACAATCGGGAATAATTAGCTCGCTGGCCGTACACGCGGCCATTCGAGAGAAGAGGAAACTATGAGTCAAACAATGCTGGCAATCGGTGGTCTTGGACCGTGGGAACTCGCCGCCATCGTCGCGATCGTCTTCCTGCTTTTCGGCGCAACTCGTTTACCGCAACTGGCAAAAGCCTTGGGCCAAAGCAAACGAGCCTTCAAAGAAGGTATTGAAGAAGGCGAACGGGAACCACGCAAAGAGCCGGAAAAGTCGGTGTAACGGCTGTTGGCAGACGGCCTAGCTTACTAACCCCAGCTCAGTGACTGTGTTCCTTCTGCCCTACAACTAAAGTCGCTTTCACCGAAAGCGCGAATTCAGCCTCATGCCGTTCTTCATTGATTAATCGGGAGATTTCACGGAATAGGTCTGCCCGATCGGTCTCGGGAACTAGCGCCAGCCATTCCTGCATCAGAAACTCCGCTACGAGCGGCGAACTGAGAAACTGTTCGCCGGACTCGTAGTCAAACTCCTCGATCCGCGTCCACGACGCGACGTCTTTTAGTCCTTCGGCGTCGGCCATCTGCTCGACGTCGGTAACGGTCGGCAGTTCCGTAATCAACTGCTCGACGTCGCCTTCGCGATCCAGCAGGCCGATGTTGTGCAACGCTTCCCAGTAGATCGAGAAAAACTCGCCGAAGCTCGAGGCGGTCGGCAGCGCGATCGCGATCGTTGCGCCGGGCGCCGCCACCCGCACCATCTCGGAAAACATCTTGCGCACTTTCGGGCGCGTGACTAACGAGGCATTCCCGATGACGAGATCGAAACGATTGTCAGGCAGATCGAGATTGTCGAGTTTGCCGATACGGAATTCTGTTTGTTCGTTTGTTGCCGAGGCTTTGGCCTGGGCCAATTCGATGCACTCGGAGTTTTCGTCCACGCAAAGCAGCGTGAGTTTGTTGCCGCCGCGTTCCTGAAGCGCCATCGCATGGCCGCCGGTTCCTGCCGCGGCGTAAAGTGCGCGGCCTTCGTTCGGCAGCTTTACGTGCTCGTCGATCAGTTCGGCGAAACGCTCGCCCCAGTCGGGCGCGATAAAGAGGTCTTGAATAAAAGCCAGTTCCTTGTCAGTTTTTGTGCTACTCACCATCTGTTCCCTTGTCAGTTTTTGGTTCTACGTCTTCCGGATTGAAATACTTTCTACCGCGCAGTTGCTCCGGCAAACAGTCCATCTCTTCTTTGGCTGCCGGATCGCTGTGTACGTAACGATATTCTTTGCCATAGCCGATATTTTTCATCAACGGTGTAACTGCGTTGCGCAAGTGCAAAGGCACTGGCACGCGCGCGGTTTCAGCGGCGTCGTTAACGGCCGCGTGATAAGCGTTTTTGACCGCGTTCGACTTCGGTGCCCGCGCGAGATAGATCGCTGCCTGCGAGAGTGGAAACAGTGCTTCCGGCAAGCCGATCAACTGCACGATGTCGGCAGCGGCGGCGGCCTGGACCATCGCCTGCGGATCGGCGAGTCCGATGTCTTCGGAAGCAAGGATGCAGAGGCGGCGTGCGATAAAGATCGGATCGGCGCCGCCCTCGATCATTCGCGCGAGCCAGTAGAGCGACGCGTCGACGTCGGAATTGCGCAACGACTTAATCAGTGCTGACGCAAGATTGTAGTGTTCTTCGCCGCCTTTGTCGTAGGCGTAATGCGCGCGGCCGAGTGCCTCGATGATGGTTTCTTCAGTGACAACGCGGACGCCGTTTTCGTCTGGTGCGGTTGATTCGACAGCAGCATCGAGAGCTGTTAATGCGACGCGTGCGTCGCCGCCCGCGGCGTGTGCGATTCGCTGTAGCAACGTGTCTGAGATCGATGGGTGATATGGTGCGAGACCGCGTTCCTGATCGTTGAGCGCGCGTTGGAGAACGATCTGGATTTCGTCTTCTGATAGTTGATTCAGAACGAGCACGCGGCAACGTGATAGTAGTGCGCCAGTGACTTCAAACGACGGGTTTTCTGTGGTGGCGCCGATTAGCGTGACCGTGCCGTTCTCGACCGCGTGAAGCAGTGCGTCTTGTTGCGCTTTGTTGAAGCGATGAATCTCGTCGATGAAGAGTACGGTGCGTTTGTTGTAGCGTTGTTCGGTCTTTGCTTCCTGGATCGCTTCACGCAGATCTTTGACGCCGGAGAAGACAGCCGACAACGCGATGAAGCGCATGCCGCTCTTTTCTGCGAGCAGACGAGCGAGTGTCGTCTTGCCAGTGCCTGGCGCGCCCCAAAGAATCAACGACGGAAGCGCACCGCCGCCGGCGAGCAAACGGCGCAGGATGCGTCCTTCGCCGACGAGGTGGTTCTGCCCGACAAACTCCGTCAGTGAACGCGGGCGCATTCGTTCCGCGAGCGGCGCGTTCTCGTGCGGCACAGCCCCGGGCGTCGCGTTCTCGTGCGGCACAGCCCCGGGCGTCGCGTTGGCTTGACGGCCGGCGTCGTCGTCTACGTCTCCAAACAGACTTCTTGAATTCCAGCGGTCCATGGCTTCAAAAGGATGTATAATTATCGCCGAAAAGAATTAAACAAGCGACTGCCGCCCCATTTTTACGGGCAAAAGCTGCGAAATCTTTCATGGGAACGCCGTCGCCGGAATCTGCGTATACTTGGCGGCGGCGGGAAGCCGTCCATTAAAAGGCGGGAGTGATTGGAGAGTAGACGATGAAAGACGCTAAAAACGCATTGCGAGTGGTGGGCATGATCGTACTTGGCCTGTTTGTCTTCATGGTGGTGGCGCCGTTTGCGCTCAAGGTTATCTTTGGCGTGTTGGGAGCCACATTCAGCCTTATTACCTTCTTAGTTGGATTGGCGGTGTTGTTGATCAAGGTGGCGGTCGTACTCGCGATTGGTTATCTAGTTCTGGTTGGTATTCGTGCCCTGCTGCGTTAGCTCCTGCGTTAGCTGATTGTGGGCAAGCGAGAGTTCTTATGCTTTCTCTCTCGCTTGCCCACTTCGCTTTTATAGTCTCGCCGTTGACCGGTCCTCTCTGTTGTGAAAGCATCTCCTCAGACTTCACCCTTGCGAAGGAAGACACATGAATCGGGATCGACAACTCGACCGCTTAGAGCGAATGCTGCTGTCGTGTATCGAGGCTAGTAAACGCGAACGCCGTGAAAAGCGTAAACAGTCGCGCGAGCAGCCTGACGAAATGACAGCGAGAGTGGACGAGTGGTTGCGGCAACAGCGGGATTGCTCACGCCCAGCGCAAAGAAGAGATGGATAGAAAGAAAGACCAGAACGGAAATAGTCCTACGTAGCTACAACGGCCCCTTCACAGTTCGCTTAAAAGTTTCCTTTCATTCACACCAGGCTTTAGCCCGGTGCCAGGCCAGCCCTTTACAGCCGAAAACCGTTTCAACGGTTTCGCTGTTTCGCAAGGAAACCGTTGAAACGGTTTCTCAATAACGTTAGTGTTTTTCACCGGGCTAAAGCCCGGTGTGAATGAGAAGGATGCCCCCTTCACACATTAAAGCGGAAGTGAACTACATCGCCTTCCTGCATGATGTAGTCTTTGCCTTCCAGACGAAGCAAACCCTTTTCGCGCGCAGTTGCATAAGAACCAGAGGCCATTAAGTCGGCGTAGGTGATCACTTCGGCGCGGATGAAGCCGCGTTCGATGTCGGAGTGAATGGTGCCGGCTGCGTTCTGGGCGCGCGTGCCTTGCGGAATGGTCCAGGCACGAACTTCTTTTTCACCCGCGGTCAAAAATGACATCAGACCGAGCAGGTGGTAGGCGCTCTTGATTAATTGATCGACGCCGCTGGTGGAGACGCCAAGGCTAACGAGATAGTCCAGTCGTTCTGCGGGAGGCAGTGCCACCAGTTCCGACTCGAGCTGCGCGCAGATCACGACACACTCCGCAGCCTCCTGCGCCGCGATCTCGCGCACCGACTGAACCATCTTGTTTTCATCAGCATTAGCCAATGTGTTCTCGTCGACGTTGGCGGCGTAAATCGTCGGCTTGGTCGTTAACAAAAAGAAGTTACGCGCTATCGCCCGTTCGTCGGCAGTCAGTTCGACCGTGCGCGCCGATCGTCCGGCCTCGAGCGCGGGTTGGATCTTATCGAGCACGTCCAGTTCGGCGCGTGCCGTTTTGTCACCACTCTTCGCACTCTTCTGCGCTTTATCACGCCGCCGTTCGACAGTCGCCAGATCCGCCAACGCCAGTTCAATCTGAATCGTCTCGATGTCGCGAACCGGATCGACCGCTCCCTCGACGTGAATCACGCCTTCGTCTTCGAAACAACGAACAACCTGAACCACCGTGTCTGTTTCGCGGATGTTGGCGAGAAACTGGTTTCCCAAACCCTCGCCCTTCGACGCGCCACGCACGAGTCCCGCAATATCGAGAAACTCAACCGTCGCCGGTACGATGACCTCAGTCTTAACCAGCCGCGCCAGCGGTTCCAAACGCTCATCGGGAACCGAAACCACGCCCACGTTCGGCTCGATCGTGGCGAATGGATAATTAGCGGCCAGCGCTGATTGTTGCGCGGTCAGCGCGTTGAATAACGTTGATTTGCCCACGTTGGGTAACCCAACGATACCTGCTCTTAGCATCTATTAACCTCGTGCGTGAAAACTAACCGATCATTCGCGGTGATGCAAAGCAGGTCGATCTCGGTATAATCCCAATTTAACTTGCAACCGCAAGCGGCCTCCGACTAATGACTGTCTCTCTTCTACTGGCGTTACTCGTCACTCTTAGCGGCACAATCTCCACGTATCTTTACGACGACAACGCGACGCTGGGCGCACGACTGTGTTCCGGCGCGTGCCTGGGATTGGCGGCGCTCAGCCTGATTGGCTTCGTGGTCGCTTCGATTCTCGGACTGCTGAGTGGCATAGTTGTTTTGCTCAGCGCCGCCATCGTTTGCAGCCCGCTCGCGTTGTTCACTGACGCGGCGATCAGCAAACGGTTCAAACAAGATCTTCAAACCGCGTTGCGATCGGTTGGCAATCCCAGCATTGCGTCAATCGGTTACTTTCTTTTTTATTTCGTGATCGCGGTGGTCTTCTGGCAAGTCTTCGACCGCGCAGTTATCGAAGACAAGACGGGTCTCAGCACGGGACTACTCAACAACTACGGCGACCTGCCGTTTCACATCAGCGTGATCACGGGCTTCGCGTACGGCAACAACTTCCCACCCGAAGATCCGACTTACGCCGGCGTCAGGTTCACTTATCCATTCGCCTCCGACTTCATCTCGGCAATGTTCCTGCGTTGCGGCGCGGATCTGCGGCAGTCGATGTTTGTCGAAAACTTTCTGCTGGCGATCGCCTTTGTGGGCTTGGTTCACCGCTGGGCGCTCGAGATGTTGCGCGACAAACTCGCCGCGGTGATCACGCCGCTGATCGTGATTCTGAGCGGCGGCCTCGGCTGGGTCCTTTTGTTTGAGCAAGCAGGCGAGAATGACGGCGGACTTTTTGGCGCTCTGGTTAATCTATCGCCTTCGTTCACCGTCATTCCGGAAACAACGTGGCGCTGGGGCAACGCGATCTCGGCGTTACTCGTTCCGCAGCGCGGCTTTTTGATGGGCCTGCCGCTGGCAGTGTTCGCGTTTACGCAATGGTGGCTGGCGACTGAAAAAGAAACTCCGAAGCCCGAGCGTAACAAAAAGAAAGCGAACGTGTGGAAAGAGCCGGCGCCGGAGTCGAAACGTTTTCCGATCAGTCAAC
>DATELP010000003.1:0-2409 GCA_035276425.1 Pyrinomonadaceae bacterium | reverse complement strand
AACGCCTTCGGCGTTCAAACTCCAGGCGTGCGAGTGCTTTGGCGTTCAAATCCTGCGGCGTTGAAAGAAGGACGACTATTAGAAAGAGCAATACCTGAGTCCATCCCCCGGACGAGGATGGGACCCTCCGACGCTGCCCTACGGAGATTGCTCTCCGAGCGTCAGAGTCGTACCCATCCTCGACCTTCTTGAATAAACTCGTGAGCCTTAGCGGCTAATCGCTTGAGCCGAGCCGCCAACCGGCCGTTATGATGTGACAGTGCGGTCAGGTCCGCGGAAAATACATTCCTATTTGAAGCTCCACTTGTCGAACGTGAACCTCAGCCCAAAAGCATGTGAAGTGAAGAACTTGTCGAGGTCGTTAGAGGTACGCTTCTCAAACTCATAATTGAGGCCGATGAGCAAGTCAGGCCGCAGTGCCCGCGTGTAGTCGATCTCGAAAACCCAACGATCGTCGTGTCGCGGCACTCGAACTCGATCGACCCTGGTTGTGCGACTCTGGTAGGTGCGCGGAGCATAACGAAATTCGGCGGTCAACCAATCCTGACGTCGCACCGAAAGCGGCGTCTCAAACTCCAGCGAATAAGTTCTGCGAAAGTAGTTGTTCCTCGGATCCCAGGCGCGGTTGTGATCGTACCGGTACGTCAGTTCGACACGCCGATCGCCGCTAAACCGCTGTTCGATCTTCGCGCCGATGTAAGAGTCGATCGCATTCGAATCCGCTTCGATCAACGGATAACGTTTCATGCGATATGCGGCAAACCCGGCCACTCGTGTGTTGCTGACGAAGCGATACTGAAGTTGCTGCTCGAAAATGTAGTTGTTGTTGACGTCGCGATCCTCGGATGAGCCTTTGAGCGAGATCTCCGTGGTCGTTTTGGCAACGATTCGTTTCGACAGTCGTTTACGATAGACCCCGATGAAGCTCTGACTGACGCGATTAAACTCTGAGGTATTGGTGTAACGATGTAACCCGACTTCATAATCGAACTCGAACGCAGGCCGCTCGGGATCATCTCGGAAGTGGAAACCAAGGCTCGGGATCACTCCGAAAGCACTGATTTGCTGTTCATCATGAGTGATGTTTGTGTCGTACCCGCTCGCCAGCGACATCGAAACCCACCAGCGCCGGTGCGCCGGCGTGTCGGCGTCGGTCCTTGTTTGTGCGGCGACGGAAACACTCAGGATGATCGTTGTCAGAACAAGTATTACTGCTTTTCTCATATCGTCCCTCCTTGAATAAAGTCGCGCATCAGGACACAACGCGCTTGAGAATGTGTCGAAACCAACTGCAAGAGTTCGGCGAGCCGGGCACGTTCTTCTTGGTCCATCAGAGCGTGATGAAGCATGACGCCGATCGGTGAGCGAGCCGCGGCGCTGAAAGAATTGCCGATCTCTTCGGGAGCAAGACGGACCTTTTTGCGCTTTGCAAACCAGTCGATCGAAACCGGAAGCTCCGCCAATCCATCAGTGTTTAGCTGTGGCGCGGTTGTGTCGCGTGACAAGACCTTAAAGCCCGCATCGCGCAAACAAGCGGCGGTGGCTGCTGTGCAACGGTTCCACGGTGGCGTGAAGATCGGATCGAGCACTGGTCCAAACAGATCATTCAGCCGGTGTTTACCCGCCTCGATGTCGGCTTGCTGCGAATCACGCGAACGAGTCTCGCCAAACTCGCACTTGCGTCCGACTTGTTCGTGATTCAAGTGCGCATAGCCATGCTGGTGAATCGAAAGTTTGCCCGGATTGCGATCGATCAACGTTTGGAGACTCGCAGCGGTGCGCGACGAGATCACCGTAGGAATCGCAGCCAGATCGAGCGGTACGTTGAATTCCGCAAACAGATCGAGCAGTTCAAACAGTCTTGCATCCTCCCACCCCACATCGTCGTTGCGAAAGAAGAAGGTGACTGAGTTTGGATTTAAGTCCAGGGTTTTTCTTAACGGGTCCAGCCAGTTCATAACATCGACTCGATCGTTTTCACCGTACATTGCGCGCCGCCGAGATCCAGCGTCGTCTTCGGAAACTTGAAATCCATCTGCCCGCGAATCTCGGCCGCCAATCGCTCGGGAGTTTGTTCTTCCTGGGCCAACACCTTCACCAGCCCGAGACTCTCAAGACGCAACGCGCGTCTGCGCTGTTCGTCTTCTTCTTCCTTCGTGAACGGAACGAGCAGCGCCGGTACACCTGCGCGGAGAACGTCGAGACACGTGTTGTAGCCCGCCTGACTGATCGACACCGCCGCATTGCTCAACTCAGCGCACAAATCAGTCACGTGTCTTACAAGCCGCAGGCGTTTCTGGCCACGAGCCCGCGAACGCAGTGCTTGCCACGACGATTCCTGGACCAATGGACCAGCGATCACTTTCATCTCTACTTGCGGATCGTTCGCGAAGTGATGATGGGCTTCGA
>DATELP010000002.1:0-9920 GCA_035276425.1 Pyrinomonadaceae bacterium | reverse complement strand
TGGTGAACATCGGTTTGCCGGGACCGCCGCGCAACACGCCCGATTACTTCGCGTTACAAGTGCTCAACACGATTCTGGGCGGGCAGTTTCAGTCGCGGTTGAATGCGAACATTCGCGAGCAGAAGGGCTATAGCTACGGCGTGAACTCGGGATTTGGTTACGGCAAAGGACCAGGTCCGTTTCGCGCCGGTGGTTCGATCTTTTCGGCGAAGACTGACGCCGCGCTGATCGAGTTCATGAAAGAGTTGAAAGGCATTGTGGGCGAGAAGCCGATCACTGATGAAGAGCTCAAGACGGCTAAGGAGTCGCTCATTCAGGGACTGCCGCAACGGTTCTCGTCGGTGACGGCGATCAGCGGTGCGATCACGTCGCTGGTCGTACAGGGATTGCCGGATGATTACTATCAGAGCTACGCGAAGAACGTTTCCGCGGTGACGAAGGAAGATCTGGCGCGAGTCGCGAAGCGTTACATCGACTTGCAGCATTTGGCGATCGTGATTGTTGGCGATCGAGCGTCGGTGGAAGCGCCGTTGAAAGCAACGGAGATCGCGCCGATCACGGTGCTGGATATTGAAGGGAATCCGGCTACACCTTAGTTGTGGTTGGGTCGTAGTCGAAGACGATTCGCATCACTCGCTGCACTATCGGTTCGGGTATAAGCGCGAACAGGAATTTCAAAGGAATTGTAGACTGACCGATCGTTCCGTAGTAGCGTGAGTACTTTGTGATGGCTGCCGTACGTTTGTAACGGCAGCCTTCATATTTTCTGAGCGCCTCTTCCGTTGCGCCGTACTTTTCAAAACATCTCGCCAGCACCATCGCATCTTCCATTGCGAGACAGCCGCCCTGGCCCAGGTTTGGTGTCGTCGGATGAATCGCGTCGCCTAAAAGCGTCACGCGTTTGTTGCCCCACGTGCGTGTTGGTTCGCGATCGAACGCTGCGGTTGTGAGAATGCGGTGCGGCGGAGTTTCCTCGATCAGTTGCACGGCCGGGGAATACCAATCTTCAAATAGGCGCAGTAGTTGGTGTTGTGCGTGTTCAGCCTGATGCTGGTGAATGGTTGAGTTTGCCGCCGCCCACCAGCCGATTCGTCCGCCTCCGACTGGTCCAATCCCGAAGCGTTTGCCGCGGCCGTGAAGCTCAATCGCGGTTGCAGTTGGAATTGAAGCCGGAGTAGCGGCAGAGATACCGCGCCAAACAGTGTAACCGTGATAGAGCGGCTCACCGTCGCCGAGCAATTGCGCGCGAACGTCTGAGTGAATGCCGTCGGTGCCGATCAGGAAGTCGGCCTCGATCGTGTGCCCGTTGGCAAACTTCGCGACGACTTTGTCGCTGTGTTGAATTAAAGAAACAAGCGAGTGGTCCAGTTTGAGCAGATGTGCAGGAAGCGCGTGCAGAAGCGTGGACTGGAGATCCGCCCGGTGTAGAGCAGCGGAGGAGGGGATTGAAACCCGATTGATCAGGAAACCGTGTGAGTCGAGCCAGTGAATCTCGTTTATTTCGCCGGCGTGAGCATGGATCGCGTCGGCCAGTCCGAGTCGTTCGAGCACGCGTAGCGCGTTGGGCCACACGGCGATTGCCGCACCGACGTCGAGCAACTCCGGCGCTTGTTCGTAAACTTCCGCTTCGAAGCCGAATTCTCTGAGGGCGAGTGCGACAGTTAGACCACCAATGCCGCCACCGACGATCGCGATGCGCATCCGCAAGAGAGTAACATGGCGGCAAGGCAGAGCCATGCCTCACATCCGGCGGCGAAGCCGAGGCGAGAGCGCAGCTTAAGAACAGAGGCGTAGATTGCCGACGCAGAAGGGCGCGGGATGCGGGAGGCCGTTGCGGATCTGTTCGGGTGTGAACCTGCGCGTGGGTACTAGATCGTAGGGAACGGCGGTTGTTGGTGAAGCAGGCTCCGACAC
Source organism: Pyrinomonadaceae bacterium (assembly GCA_035276425.1). Lineage (GTDB taxonomy): Bacteria > Acidobacteriota > Blastocatellia > Pyrinomonadales > Pyrinomonadaceae > PSRF01. The sequence continues at coordinate 8,006 of DATELP010000002.1, read as the reverse complement.
GCCTTCCGAAAGTATGCGTACCTGTGCTGACGAAACGAGCGGCACTTTCATCGTCAGCTCAAACACGCGCGACATCAGTTGATGACACCAAACCGGCAACGGAAACATCAGCGGTTGCTTGTCGACGACCTCCGCCACGCGCCGCACTGCTTCGCTAAAAAAGATCTCCTCCGGACCAACCAGCGCGATCGTCTGTCTTTTCAAACGCCGATCAATTAACGACGCACGCATCACGTGAACCAGATCTTCAACCGCCAAGGGCCGCACGGTTTTCTCTTCGAAACCAACAAGCGCGAACACGGGAAACGTGTGAAACGCATGGCTGAGATGGTCGAGCATGTGATCGCCGCGTCCGTAAACCACGCCGGCTTTGACGATCGTGTAGTCGAGGCCACTCTCGCGCACGATCTCTTCCGCCGCCCACTTCGACTCGTGATACGGCGAATCACAGTCGGGCCGCGCGCGCAGAAAGCTCATCAACACGATCTTGTCGACCTCCGCACGCCGCGCGGCTTCGACCACGTTGCGCGTGCCTTCGACGTGAACGCGCTTGTAAGTCTCGCCATCGACTTCTCGATTGATACCCGCGCAGTGTGCGACTGCCTGACAGCCCACGAACGCCGCGGCCAACTGCTCCAGCTCATCGAGCGACGCTTTAACAACTTCCTCCCCGGTGGAGCGTCGCCCGATTCGAACCACTTCATGTCCCTCACTGCTCAGCCGCGTTGCCAAATGGCCGCCGATGAAACCAGTTCCACCAGTGATTGCGACTCTCATGATCTCGTCTCCTAGTCAATCAGGTAATACCGAAACTCTTCTCTCAGAAATGAAAACGCCACCGGCGTTTGCCGCCAGTTGGTTAGCAGAAAGCTGGCCCACAGGCCGGAATAGCAGATACTTACAGGCAGGATTAGTTCGTCATATTGCGGAGGCATTAACAGTAGCGCCCCTACCGGTAAATTGACGATCACCGCCAGCGGCAATAGCAGTTCGATCCTGATGCGTGCAAAGAGCAACACTAGCGCCGCGGTGAAGTGGGCGAATGCGACGATCGACCAGACACGATCGATTCGCTGGTAGTAAGACGATTGCTGAATGCAGATCAAGGCGATGCACGAAACCATGAACAAGAGCGCAACGGTCATTCGCAAAACGAAGCCGCATAAGCCGGCAAATACTCCGAGTACTGGTCCGACCCGATCGCTCACGCGAACGAGTTCATGCCCCGGCCGCAGCCGCGATCCGGTAACCAAACCGATACCGATTCCAGCGAGAAGAATTGTTTCGAACAACCAACGCTGTAAAGGCCAGTTCAGAAGAAATAGGAAGAAGAACTCGGCGAGAGCAACAACCGTTACACCCATAACCACGCCACCGATCCTGTTCAGTAGACGATTGGGGTGTTCCCATCCGGCCCAAATCACGGCACCCGCAGGTGCTCCGATCAGGCCGCCCAAAAACAGAAGCAATGGCACGAACAGTATAGCCTCCGTATCATTCTTGATGAGAAAGGTCTCGATCAGTACTACAACAAAGGTGCCCGCGATGTAACCAACTGCACCCTGCCCCATGAATGTTGTGACGTTGAATTGAGCCGCTTCTTTCATCGCTCGTCCTTTTCGTCGTCATCGTCATCCGGCAACGCCTCGCGAATCTCTTCCACCAAACGCAGCGCCTGCTTGCGCAGCGGACGCATAAACGGATTGCTCGCGAGATGAATCAGTTTGTCCAGCAGATCGACGGTGTGATCGATGAGTCGATACGTGCGGCGATGCCCACGTGACCGATCGTGAATCCAGAAGAGAACGATCCCCATCTGATAGACCCAAAGCAGGTAGGGCAACTCGGCTTTCAAGTCTTTCGGAATACGAATCTTTGTTCCTTCGAGCACTTTCGCAAACAGCGCGATGCTCTGTTCTCTAACCGGATCCGATTCGTCAGAAAACGGATTCAACGGACTCTCAGGATGCGCCGCAGTCTTGAAGAGCACGCCCGCAAAGTGGTGATACGGCTTCGAGATGTCGATCCTCAGCCGCATCACCGCCAGCAGACGTGCTTTCAGAGTGTCTTTGTCTTCCAGGGCCGGCAACGAGGCCGCGAGATGCTCGTCGTGCAGACGTTGATAGAACGCCTGGATCAGATACTCCTTCGAGCGAAAGTAGTAATAGGCGTTTCCCAGCGACACGCCCGCCTTTTCGGCAATCGCGCGCATCGTGGTTTCTTCGTAGCCGCGTTCGCGAAAGATCTCGAGCGCGGTTTCCAGAATCAACGCCTTCGTCTGATCGCCCTTGAGCGTCTTCGCTGCCTTCTTTTTCTGCATCGCCGTCATAGAGTTAGCCAATGAGATCAGCAACCCTGCTGATCTGATAACGATTCTGCGAGATTGCCGATACCACGCGCTTCGTCGTCGGCAACAGTTCCGGAGTCGCAAGCCGGTACGACCACTCGCGATAACGAGCCAGCGACCACAGCACCATCAGCCACGCCTTCGGTCCGAAGTAAACAGCGCCTTCAGGACTAATCACCGTCAGGTCCTGCTTGGTCACCTCGTGGTCGAGCACCGGGAACCGTTTGCGCGCTTCCTCCGACGCGCACGGCACGAAGTTGAGTTCGACCAGTTTCGCCTGCTCGTTGAGCCACTCGTGCGAACGGCGGCACAGGCCACATTCAGGGTCGTAAAGCACGGTCAAGGCAAACATGGCGTTCACGCCTCCTGCTTCACGGCGGTGAATGCATCCGGGCCAACAGGCGGTTGATTGTGACGGTAGTTGCTGCGCCGGCGCATGCGGCTGAAGACGAAGAGGTTGAAGAAGTGCATGCCGCCGAGAACGATCAGCACCATGCCAATCTTGACCGAGAGTGCCTCGATGCCTTCCTGCGCGCTGTTGATTTCGTAACCGAGCTTCAGGGCCATGCTGACGTAGCCCATGTTGATCAGGTAGAACCCGACCACGAGCAGGTGATTGACGGAATCCGCGAGTGCTTCGTTGCCGTGGAAGACGTCGACCAGGAAGATGCGGCCGTTTTTGTGGAGGGTGTGTGCGACCCAGATAGTCAGGGCGATACTAATCGCCAGGTAAACCAGGTAGGTGCTTACTACGATATTCATGGTCAGCCTCCTTAGCTGAATTTGAACACGTTCAACTAGCCGCAGCCTACGCCTGTTCCGGGAGGGTGTCAAGAAGTTTTTTGAACGGGTTCAAAAACTGAAAGGCGGAGCTTTGTTCTTTGTTCTTTGTTCTTTGCCAAACCGGGAGCTCAAGTGCATGAGCAAAGAACCAAGCACAAAGAACCAAGCACAAAGCACAAAGAACCAAGCACAAAGCTCAGCCCTGGTAGGTCACTGCGACCGCGGTGTGTTATTGTGCGTGCGCAGGTCATCCCGCTTCGTGTTTTAAGGAGAAAACTGATTGGCAGCAGAAGATCTTATTCCAGCGTCGGGCGTTATCATTGATAAGCAGCCCAACGCTTTCTTCAAAGTCCGCCTCGATAACAGCGAACACGTCGTGCTCGCCGCCATCTCTGGCAAGATGCGAAAGAATCGCATTCGAATTCTGGTCGGCGACCGCGTGAGTGTTGAGATGTCACCTTACGATTTGTCTCGCGGCAGAATTACTTATCGGTTTAAATAACGCTATTTAAGCGGTTAATAGACGCGTCTTCGACGCGATTTCCGTGACGCTAGCAATAGCGGCATGGTAGTATGCCTTCGTTATGCATGCCGATGTCGTTCTCATACGGCTATTAATCCCGGCATTTCTGATCTCAGCGGGATATTACCTGAAACCGATCGCCAACGATCCCTGGATCTCGGCTGGCGCGGGCGGGTTGATCTCTCTCTGCATTATTATCTTTGAACTCCGCATCCGCCGCGCGACTCTCAAAACTCTGATCGGCGCAGCAGTTGGTTCAATACTCGGCATACTCGGCGCATTTCTCATCGGTTCACTAATCAGCCGCCAGGAAGCTATTGACGCTCAAGAAAAAGCGTTTCTGACGCTCGCGCTCACGTTCTTTATGGCTTACGTGGGCCTGATGGTCGGCGCTGCGAAGGGCGACTACCTCGACCTTTCGGCACTCGGCGGAATCTTTAGTGACAAAGTCGCGCGCCGCGACATGAAGATTCTCGACACGTCGGTAATCATCGACGGCCGCATCGCCGACGTTGCCGAAACCGGATTTCTGACCGGCAGTCTGATTATTCCGCAATTCATTCTGCGCGAGTTGCAGCAGGTCGCGGATTCGCCCGATTCGTCCAAGCGACAGCGCGGACGCCGCGGTCTCGACATGCTGAACCGTTTGCAGAACAACAGTTCGCTCGACATCCAAATCGTCGAGACCGACTTTCCCTCAGTTCGCGAAGTCGACCTGAAGCTGATCGAGCTCGGCAAACAACTCGACGCGGTGATCGTTACCAACGACTTCAATCTCAACAAAGTTTCGCAGTTGCGCGGCGTCAGCGTGCTGAACATCAACGAACTGGCCAACGCGCTCAAACCGGTCGTGTTGCCGGGCGAGGCGATGCGCGTGTTCATCCTGAAAGAAGGCAAGGAATACAATCAGGGTGTGGCGTATCTCGACGATGGCACGATGGTCGTGGTCGACAACGCGCGCCGCCTGATCGGCAAGAACGCCGACATTGCCGTCACCAGCGTGTTGCAAACGACCGCCGGCAAGATGATCTTCGGCCGTCTCTGGGAAGAAGCCGAGAACGGCCACAACGATATTCACCGCACCAACGGCGGCTCGCGGCGTATGCGCGACTCACGCAGCGGCCCGCATCCCGTTCGTATCACCGACAGCGAGCCCATCACGGAGACCTAGCGCCTTCTCTGTGTGTCGGTGCCTCCGTGGTTGAAAAACCACCGATCCTTCATGAACATCGCGATCATTGCCGCCGCCGGAACTGGATCCCGGATGGCGAGCGATCTGCCAAAACAGTTTCTGCAACTTGCAGGAACTCCGATAATCTTTCACACTCTTAAACCTTTCGAGCTGTGCGACAGCATTCAGGAAGTAATCGTGGTTTTGCCACCGGAAGCGTCGGCGGCGTTTCTGGCGCAAGCAGGCAAACATGACTTGCGAAAACTCACGCGTGTGCTTCCGGGTGGCGTGACGCGTGCCGACTCGGTGAAACGTGGTCTAATGGCGATTCGATCGGCGACCGCGGAGATTGTTGCTGTACACGACGGTGTGCGACCGTTTGTGACGGTTGAAGAGATCGAGGAAACGGTTGAAACGGCGCGTCGTGACGGTGCGGCGATTCTGGCGACGCCGGTTACGGACACGATCAAGGTCGTCGATGGCCAGGCAGTCGTAGAAACTTTGGCGCGGCAGAATTTACGCCAAGCACTAACGCCGCAGTGTTTTCGTTACGAGTTGCTGCGACAGGCTTACGATACCGCGGACGTCAACGATCCGGCGTTGACCGACGAGAGCTCGCTTGTCGAACGGCTCGGTCACAAGGTGACGATTGTGGACGGAAGCCCAAGAAATATTAAGATAACAACGCCCCGTGACCTTCTCAACGCAGAGACGTTTTTGTCCACGGATTACACAGATTAGGAATCGGCGTAATCTGTGGATGGCACTATATGATAAGGATCGGGATCGGCAACGACACGCATCGGTTAGTTGAAGGGCGGCCGCTCGTGCTCGGTGGAGTGCAGATCACTTCCGATCGCGGAGCCGAGGGACATTCCGATGCCGACGCGTTGGCCCATGCGATCGCCGACGCGATCCTGGGCGCGCTTTGCGAAGGCGATCTCGGCGTTCATTTTCCGGATCGAGATCCGCAGTGGCGCGATGCCGACAGTATGGAACTGCTTTCGCGCGTGATGTGGCTGGCGCGCGAACGCGATCTGCACGTAGTAAACGTTGATTCGACGATTCAGCTCGAAACGCCGAAGCTCCGGCCTTACGTCGATAAGATGCGTGAGAACATTGCCGGAGTTTTAGGAATTGATACGGGCTGTGTGAGTGTGAAAGCAAAGACAGGTGAAGGACTCGACGCGGTGGGCCAGGGACTCGCAGTAACAGCTCAGGCCGCTGTGCTGATGGAGAGCAACTAAGGAAGCAGCTTGAGACCACAGGACGTCATACGAAAAAAGCGAGACGGGCAGAGCCTTTCGCGTGAAGAGATCGAATTCTTCATCGGCGGAGTTACGAGCGGGCGAATCGCGGATTATCAAGTCAGCGCGCTGTTGATGGCCATCTACCTCAACGGCATGGACCAGGCCGAGCAGCAGATCCTCACCGAGGCGATGCTCAACTCCGGCAACATCCTCGACTTTTCCGACATTCCCAAACCAAAAGCCGACAAACATTCAACCGGCGGCGTTGGCGACAAAACTTCGATCATCATCGCGCCGCTGGTTGCTGCGTGTGGCGTGTGTGTGCCGATGATTTCCGGCCGCGGCCTGGGTCACACCGGCGGTACGCTCGACAAGCTCGAGTCGATTCCCGGTTACAGCGTGAATCTCAGTGCGACTGAGTTTAAGAAGGTGTTGCAAGACGTCGGCTACGCGATGGCTGGACAAACAGCGGAGCTCGCGCCGGCTGACAAGAAGATGTACGCGCTGCGCGATGCAACGTCCACGGTCGAGGCGATCCCGCTGATCGTGGCGTCGATCATTTCGAAGAAAGGCGCTGCTGGTCTCGATGCGATGATCATCGACGTAAAGGTCGGCAACGGCGCGTTTATGCGCGAGGAGTCGCGCGCGAGAGACCTGGCCCACGCGCTCGTGAGCACCGGAAACTCGTGCGGGATCAAGACGCGTGCGTTGTTGACCGACATGAACCAGCCGCTCGGTTCCGCGGTGGGAAATTCGTTGGAGATCAAAGAGTGCATCGAGATTCTACGCGGTGAGGCAAGTGAAGGCGCCGGACCGGTGCTGGATATTTCGTTGGAACTCTCGGCGCACATGCTCGTGCTGGCGAACGTGGATGACACGATTGAAGCCGCGCGCGAACGTCTCGATGGCGTGTTGAGATCCGGCGAAGCGCTCGAGTGTTTGCGGCGGAACATCGCGGCGCAGGGCGGCGAGCCGCGCGTTTGCGAGCAGCCGGACGCGTTTCTGCCTTTGGTACGCGAAAGCGTTAAGGTAGAATCCCCGCGCTCTGGCTACATCACAAGTGTCGACACGACGGAAATTGGTCACGCGATCGCGGCAATCGGCGGCGGGCGCGTGCGCATCGAAGACACGATCGATCCCACGGTTGGCTTTATCTCCGAACTGAAGTTAGGCGAGCAGGTGCGGAGCGGCGAGACCCTCGGCGTGGTTTATTGCGCCGACGAAGACGCCGCGAAAGAAGCAGCTCGGCGAATTCAGGCTGCGTATCACGTCGGCGATGAACCGCCTCAGGTCGAAAAGCTGGTTAAGGAAATCGTGAACGAATGAAATACAAAGTTGTAGTCCTACTCGTATTACTGGGCGCGCTAACGTTCGCGTTGTCGGGTTGTGGCGGAGCGGCTGCGGCCGACGACCCTTCGAAGATCAAGGTCGGCATCGTCTTCGATATCGGCGGAAAGGACGATCGCTCATTCAACGCGGCGGCGTGGGAAGGCGTGCAACGCGCGGCGAAAGATCTGCCGATCGTTCTGCGCGACATCGAACCGGGCACGCCAAACGCGATCGAGCCCGCGATGCGCGCGTTTGCCGAACGCAACTTCGATCTGATCATCGGCGTCGGTTTTGCACAGGCGCCGATCATGGAATCGGTCGCGAAGGACTATCCGCACATTCAGTTTGCGATCATCGACGGTGTCAGCAAGTTGCCGAACGTTGCTTCACTGGTTTTCAAGGAGCATGAAGGTTCGTATCTCGTTGGAATTCTGGCAGCGAAGGCGTCGCGAACCGGAACGATCGGTTTCCTCGGCGGCATGGACATCGGACTCATTCATCGTTTCGCGAAAGGCTACGAAGAAGGTGCGAAGTCAGTTAATCCAAACATTCGCGTGATTGAGAACTACGTGGGTATCACTGACGGGGCGTGGAACAATCCGG
>DATELP010000001.1:0-3855 GCA_035276425.1 Pyrinomonadaceae bacterium | reverse complement strand
CATAGGCTGCGGACCATTTGGTCCTTTGCGGGCGAGCCGCCCGCGCTCCGCTGGTTCATGTTGAGTAGAGGCTTTATGGACGCGGACGGAGGCCCTGTTGACCTGCGGGGCGTCGGGGATTGTTCCGCCTTTGTGGCGCTACGACGTCGCGCAACTGGAGCCGCAAGCGGCGCAGTGTGGCTAACTGTTCGGGACGAAGGATGCGGCGAATTCTCATCTCCGTGTGAATGCGCATGCGCAATTGCGCGGTGTGCGCAGCGGCGACTTCGTTGATGCGTTGTTCGATCAGGTTTTCGTCGGTTGGTTCGGCGTCCAGTGCTTGATCGAGCGCGACGTTTGCTTCACGCAAGCGACGGTTGGTTGATTGGCGTTCGAGTCGCGTGTCGGCGACGATCTGGCGCACAGCCTGGCGTTGATCGGGTGTCAGTCGAAGCTGTTCGATCGGATCCGTGGTTAGGTCCGGTTGCTCCTGGCCTGGCGCGAAGCTCGCGGCCGTGAGGACGAGTAACAAACTAAGCACAAATTTCATTATCTATCACTCCGAATTATCTATCTCTCCGATCGTCGAGCAGGTCCAGATCAGCTTCGTCGTCGCTCGAGAGCAATCTCAACTCAGCGGCGAGTTGTTCGCGTTCAGCTTTCGAAAACGGCCGGCGCGCTTTGGGTTCTGCTTTCGCAACGTTTGCACTCCGCGGCGCTGGCGACTGCACGACGATAGTTGATTTCGGTTCCACCACAGGTTGCTCGCGTTGCTGTTTTGCCAACGCTTCCTGAACTGCACGATCCAAATCTTGTTTCGTATAAACCGCGTCAGGGTTCCCTGTCGCAACTTGCACCGGTTTGTCTGTTAGCCTCAAAAACGCAAACGCACCGAGTACACAGAAAACCACTGCCGCAAAACCAACCGCGCCTTTCAACCACAACGGCGACAAATCGAAAAACTGACGCAACGCTGCAAACGCCGACTTCCTGACCGGCGCCGCCGCGTTCGCAGGCACAAATCCGGACAACACTTCATCGCGCCATTCGCCCACCGATTCACGCACCTGCGCAAACGCGGCAAACTCCGCGCGGCAGTTACCGCACTGGTTCATGTGAAGCTCAAAATCGCGCCGCTCGCGTTCGCTGGCTTCGCCATAAAGCACCGAAACCAGATCGTCCACGCGTTCACAAGTCGAGGAGAGGTCCATTTCTTTCACCTTCATTCCTTAGCCACAAAAAGGCACAAGAGCCTTTTCAGGTTCAAACCGCAAACTTCTCCAAACGCATCTGCAATTGCTTTAGCCCCGTGTACAGCCTGCTTTTGACCGTGCTCAACGGCAGGTCGAGGGCTTCTGCGATCTCGCGAAACGTCAGCTCTTCAAATTCCTTCATAACCACCACCTGCCGCAACTCGACCGGCAAGCTGTTGAGCGCCCGGCGCACCGCAGCGGTTCGCTGGCGTCCTTCCGTGACCGTCGCCGGAGAAGACTCAAGCGGCGTTGCGAAACTACTGCCTTTGTCCTCGTCGTCCTCCAGTGCCGCTTCATTTCGCACTTTCGCGCGCCGCTGCCGCGTGATGCACTGGTTAACCGCGATCCGGTGCAGCCACGACGAAACCTTCGCTTCGCCGCGAAACCCGCGCAGATTGCGAAACGCCGCCAGAAACGTCTCCTGCGTCGCGTCGCGTGCATCTTCCTCGCGGCCGAGCATCCCGTAAGTAAGCGCAAAAATGCGCCGCTCCCAGCGCCGCACAATCTCGCCAAAAGCGTCCGGCTCGCCACTCAGAGCGCGTTCTACGATAATCTCGTCAGTGCCCAGCGTTTCCATTTGGCGCTCAACGGTTTAGACGCCGGCGCCTCTCCCACGGTCGATCAAATCTCCGACGAGTGGCCAACTATGGCAAAACTCGTTGACACCTATGCAGTTGGTCGACAATAATAGCTGCCGCCGAGCAGGGCGCCCGGCAAACGGAAACCTTCCAAACGCGAAGACCTGCCGCGATTGTACCGCCTAAGCTAACGAATGCTCGAAAAACTCGGACGAATCCGTCTCCTCTACATCATGCTGGGTGTGTTGCTCCTGGTGGGCCTGCTCCCGCTCGCCTTCGCTGGCATCATTCTCTCCGGACGCAGCGCCGACGAACTCCGGTCGATCGAAGGCCGCTACCAGGCGCAACTCGTGCAGGACAAAGCCCGCCAAATCGAGCTCTACGGCCAGCGTTATCGCGACGTCGTCACCGGTCTCGCCCGCGCATTCGAGATAACCGGCGGCATCCAGGCTTTCGACGACAGTGGCTACGACCACCGCCTGCAAAAGACACTTCAAGAAGACCCGAATCTCATCGCCCTGGCGCTCTGGCCGGTTGACGGCACTCTCCACCGCGCGTTCCAACCCGATGTGATCAAATTGGAAGAGGTCGATGCGCGTGTGAGTGAGGTTTTGGCGCACATGAACGGGCGCGGCCTCGTCGTGAGCCGCCCGCAAATCATTCGTTCCGGGCAGGAAATGGCCCTGACAATCGCCGAACCAGTGCTCGGCGGCAACAACAATCAGGACGTGGTCGCGGCGGTGGTGGCGATCGTGTCGTTTCAGGAAGTCTTCGACGCCGTACAACAACCCACTTCAAAGAGCGAACGGGAACTCCTCGACGCCGGACTGCCGGTCGTGTTTGTAGTCGATCAAAACGGACGCGCGGTGGCGCACCCTGAAGCCAGTGTAGCTTTTTCTGAGAAACCGATGACGGACCTGAAAGTGGTTCAGGAGTGGCTCGAGTCCGGCGATCAGGTTCAGTCGGCACTTGCGCCGTTCACCGCCACGCGCGACGGCAAGTCAGTGGAGATGTTGGGTTCTTATGCGACCGCGGAACTCGACAAGAGTTCACAACTCGGCGTGATCGCCATTCAGGACGAAGCGGCCGCGCTGGCGTCAGTTTCCGACATGCGCTGGCAAGTGCTCTGGATCAGTTTGGTGGCCGGACTGATCACGATCGTGGTCGGTGTTTTCTTCGCCAGCAAACTCACGAATCCGGTACGCGAGCTCGCAAGCGGCGCTCATCGCATCGCTTCCGGCGACTTTTCGCAGCGTATCACCGTCACGAGCCGCACCGAGATCGGCGACCTCGGCAACTCCTTCAACCTCATGACCGATCAGATCGAGCGCTTCATCAGCGATCTGCAACGTTCGTCCGAAGAAAACCGCCAACTCTTTATCGGCACGGTCAAAGCACTCGCAGCCGCGATCGACGGCAAAGACCCGTACACACGCGGCCACTCCGAACGTGTCTCGCGCTTTTCGATGGCCATCGGACAACGGCTCGGTCTCCCTGACGACGAAATCGAAAAGATTCGCATCAGCGCGCTGTTGCACGACGTCGGCAAGATTGCGATCGACGACAAAATTCTCAAAAAGCCTGCGGCGCTGACCGACGAAGAGTATGAAATCATGAAGGGGCACCCGCAGAAGGGGTTCAAGATCATGTCGCAGATTCCGGCGATGAAGGAGTTTTTGCCCGGAATGTACATGCACCACGAGATGGTCAACGGCATGGGCTATCCGCAGGGGCTGAAAGGCGACGAGATTCCGTTGATGGGCAAGATCGTCGCGGTGGCCGACACGTTCGACGCGATGACCACCGATCGCCCGTATCAGAAGGCGATGAAGTTTGAGGACGCGATCGAGCGCATTGAGAGCTTTGTCGGCACGCGTTACGACGAGGCTGTGGTCGCCGCGCTTTCTGACGCGTGCCGCGAAGGCCAGATCCGCCCGGGTGTGGTGAAGTTGAGAAAGCCGCAGCAAACAGCGCCAAAACCTCCCGACAACCCGCAACCGGCGCAGATTAGTCACGTTTGAAGTCGTGGGATATAATCCCCGGCT